>NZ_VPCO01000074.1:0-1023 GCF_013418175.1 Acinetobacter sp. YH12200 | reverse complement strand
CTTGCATGACTATGTATTCATCATGCAATACCTACCTTATGGTAAGTGGGTTTCCCCATTCAGACATCTCCGGATCACAGGATATTTGCCGCCTCCCCGGAGCTTTTCGCAGGCTATCACGTCTTTCTTCGCCTCTGACTGCCAAGGCATCCACCACATGCACTTAATTACTTGACTATACAACCCCAAACAGTCGTTCATCCTTACAAGCAGGATGAGCAACAGATTAACCAATTACTCAGTCAATCATACAGTTGGCGTCTTGTGCATTTAAGCACTGTACAGCTTCAATTAGATTCATATACCAAAACGCTTGATTCAGTTAATCGCTAGTTTCTCAGTTCTTCATCTTCATTCAACTATGTCACTTGCGTGTCATATTTAAATGTCAATTTAGTTCTGAGCCTTAAACAATTTATTTCAACTCAAATATATTCTGTTAATGATTTAACATGCCTTCGTCAGGTCATGTTGCTGTGATAAATCACAGAGATTATCAAGTGCGCGTATCATAACGCTTGTACTTGTTAATCTCTAGGATCTAAACACTTGATCGCTTAGGAACTAAGCAACTTCAACACTGTATGCTTACATACTGCGCGAAGCGTAGCTTCTTGCTTAAATTTCAAGTAAAAGCAGTGCTTTTATGATCTTGAAATTTGGTGGAGACTAGGAGAGTCGAACTCCTGACCTCCTGCGTGCAAAGCAGGCGCTCTACCAACTAAGCTAAGTCCCCAGCTTATCAATAAGTCAATGTATCGTTCCGTTCTGTTTGCTTCAGCACTTGCATGCTGCGTTAGTCAGATTTGGTGGGTCTGACAAGACTTGAACTTGTGACCCCACGCTTATCAAGCGTGTGCTCTAACCAACTGAGCTACAGACCCTCAGATACATCGTATGAAGAACAACTTGTTGTGGATTCTTACCAATCGTCAATCTTTCGTTAAGGAGGTGATCCAGCCGCAGGTTCCCCTACGGCTACCTTGTTACGACTTCACCCCAGTCATCTGCCACACCGTGGTA
>NZ_VPCO01000073.1:0-1074 GCF_013418175.1 Acinetobacter sp. YH12200 | reverse complement strand
CGCAGATTCAAATCTCAAGTGCGACACATTTGTAGTTAGTTGAAAAAGTTAGGTGTATTCGTAGAATCATTGGACTTTTTCAACTCGCAATTGGAAAGCACACAATGAAGAAATACACCCAACTTTCTCAAGATGAAAGATACGAAATTTATGCTACTTTGAAAAGTAAAAGTTCAATCGCTAGCGTTGCTCGGGAGTTAGGGCGTTCACGATCAACCATCTACCGTGAATTAAAAAGAAATACTGGGCAACGTGGATATAGAGCTCAACAGGCAGCGAAATTTGCAAGTCAAAGACGGTACCGTCCTTCATCACCCATGACAGCATTTGCCTTCGCTTATATTGATTACTTGATTGGCTTGGACTGGTCACCAGAACAAATTTTAGGCGCTTTAACACAACGCGGTTGGCTGGATGTACCTTCACATGAGTGGATTTACCAGTACATTTATGAAGATAAATCAAAAGGCGGTAAACTCCACCTACATTTAAGGCATCAGAAGAAATATCGAAAACGAGGTTACAAAAACACGGATCGTAGGGGGCAAATCATTGATAAAACAAGTATTCATTGCCGAGACCAGGTCATTGATCAACGACAACGTTTAGGAGATTTCGAAGGTGACACTGTAATTGGTAAACATCATAAAGGTGCTTTATTAACTCTCGTTGATCGAAAGAGCCTGTACGTACATATTGTTCATTTAGGGCCAACGAGAGCATCCTCTCAAACGATTACTTGTGCATTAGATCGTTTACGGATGAGCCATGCTTATAGTGTTACTTTTGATAATGGTAAGGAATTTGCCGAACACAAAAGAATCACTGATGCCGGCATAGATACGTATTTTGCTGATCCTTACAAGTCTATTCAACGAGCAAGGAATGAAAATACGAATGGTTTAATCCGGCAATATCTGCCAAAATCATCATCGTTTGATGACGTGTCAAACGAACAAATAGAGCAGATAGAATTTGCACTCAACCATCGTCCTAGAAAAACACTAGGTTGGTATACGCCTAGTGAAGTTATGGCTGGTTTTTATACTGTTGCACTTGCCGCTTGAATCCGCC
>NZ_VPCO01000072.1:0-1168 GCF_013418175.1 Acinetobacter sp. YH12200 | reverse complement strand
ATTATTATAGAAGCCCCCATGAATAAATCGCTCATCATTTTCGGCATCGTCAACATAACCTCGGACAGTTTCTCCGATGGAGGCCGGTATCTGGCGCCAGACGCAGCCATTGCGCAGGCGCGTAAGCTGATGGCCGAGGGGGCAGATGTGATCGACCTCGGTCCGGCATCCAGCAATCCCGACGCCGCGCCTGTTTCGTCCGACACAGAAATCGCGCGTATCGCGCCGGTGCTGGACGCGCTCAAGGCAGATGGCATTCCCGTCTCGCTCGACAGTTATCAACCCGCGACGCAAGCCTATGCCTTGTCGCGTGGTGTGGCCTATCTCAATGATATTCGCGGTTTTCCAGACGCTGCGTTCTATCCGCAATTGGCGAAATCATCTGCCAAACTCGTCGTTATGCATTCGGTGCAAGACGGGCAGGCAGATCGGCGCGAGGCACCCGCTGGCGACATCATGGATCACATTGCGGCGTTCTTTGACGCGCGCATCGCGGCGCTGACGGGTGCCGGTATCAAACGCAACCGCCTTGTCCTTGATCCCGGCATGGGGTTTTTTCTGGGGGCTGCTCCCGAAACCTCGCTCTCGGTGCTGGCGCGGTTCGATGAATTGCGGCTGCGCTTCGATTTGCCGGTGCTTCTGTCTGTTTCGCGCAAATCCTTTCTGCGCGCGCTCACAGGCCGTGGTCCGGGGGATGTCGGGGCCGCGACACTCGCTGCAGAGCTTGCCGCCGCCGCAGGTGGAGCTGACTTCATCCGCACACACGAGCCGCGCCCCTTGCGCGACGGGCTGGCGGTATTGGCGGCGCTGAAAGAAACCGCAAGAATTCGTTAACTGCACATTCGGGATATTTCTCTATATTCGCGGTTCAGCAGGCATGTCCCCTTTGAGGGCGACCCGACGACAGGATAATCGACCTTATGGTGCGCAAATATTTCGGCACAGACGGTATTCGTGGCAAAGCCAACGAAGGCGCGATGACGGCGGAAACCGCCTTGCGCGTCGGCATGGCGGCTGGCCGTGTCTTTCGTCGCGGTGACCACCGCCATCGTGTCGTGATCGGCAAGGATACGCGCCTGTCGGGCTATATGCTTGAACCCGCGCTCACAGCCGGTTTCACCTCGATGGGCATGGACGTATTCCTTTTTGGCCCGCTGCCGACAACGTA
>NZ_VPCO01000007.1:0-143915 GCF_013418175.1 Acinetobacter sp. YH12200 | reverse complement strand
TTTGCGAGATTAAAACATTTCCGTGCTATTGCAACTCGATTTGATAAACTGGCACGCAATTATAAATCTATGATTCGTATAGCCTGTATATTTATTTGGTGCAAAGCCAAATGAGGACACACCCTAGTAATCGTTGAAAATGCCAGTTCGAAAGACTGGCATTTATTATGCGTAGTTGATTCTTTTTTATTTGGTTTTGCATTCTGCCAGAAATGGATTTTGAGCCTGTATGATGATTTTATCTGAAAATTTCCCTTCATATTCAAAACCATTTTGTATGATTTTTAGCGTTTGAAAACCACATTTTTCCTAGGCACGACTTCCACCTCAATTATGTCCAAAGACTTTTGAGTTGTAATGGCTTAAAGAAAAACTCTTTGACCAACTTGAGCGCTTCACTGCCACAGCCTTGAGCTGTCCAAGTGATTGTTGAGATTGCAATACAAAATTCAGCATGTTGAGCACAAGATTGATTTCTAGAATTCAAAGTTTACCGATCATTTCATCATGATGGTTTAAACAAATCGCAAAGTCATAACGGGTTGGATCAGCCAAACAGCGCTGACTATGTGCCTGCATATCTTCAAGTGTAAAATGCCATTTCAAGCCGGTCATATAACGCATTTCATCGATTTGCGTGAGCGCTAAAAATGTGAGTAGATTTTCAACTTTCAGTAAGTGTAAGTAGATGCGGTTCCATTTAAGATCAGTGTTGATGTGATGCTCTTTGAGAGCATTTTTTATTTTTAGAAAAGTAATCGACAGATTATAGAATGTCCGACTTTAGAACAAAAATGATTAAAAAAACCACCCCATCTTGCGAGAGGGTGGTGAGTGCGGAGCTATTAAATTTATTGAGCCTGCTGTTCTGCCTGAATCGCGGTTAAGGCGATGGTAAATACAATATCATCGACCAAAGCACCACGAGACAGGTCGTTCACCGGTTTGTTCAAACCTTGCAACATTGGCCCGACACTGACTACATTGGCAGCACGTTGCACAGCTTTATAAGTCGTATTACCCGTATTTAAATCCGGGAAAATAAAGACATTGGCACGTCCGGCCACTTGTGAATCTGGTGCTTTTTGACGGCCAACACTTTCAACCGAGGCAGCATCATATTGTAATGGCCCATCAATTAGCAGGTCAGGACGACGTTCTTTGGCAATTCGTGTTGCTTCAGCCACTTTCTCGACATCGGCACCCATACCTGAAGTTCCGGTAGAGTAAGAAATCATGGCAATCCGCGGGTCAATGCCAAAGGCTTTGGCAGAATCTGCTGATTGAATCGCAATCTCGGCCAGCTGCTCTGCATCTGGATCAGGATTAATCGCACAGTCGCCATAAACATAGACTTCATCTGGCAGCAGCATAAAGAACACAGAAGAAACCAGTGAATAATCCGGTGCAGTCTTGATCAGCTGAAAGGCAGGACGTACGGTATTGGCCGTGGTATGTACCGCGCCAGAGACCAGACCATCAACCTGATCCAGCGCCAGCATCATGGTGCCGAGCACCACAGTGTCTTGCAGTTGTTCACGCGCTTGCAATTCGTTGAGTTTGCCTTTACGTAGCTCGACCATCTTGTCGATATAGTTATCACGAATCAGATCCGGATCCAGAATTTCCAGATCTTCAGGCAATTCGATACCACGAGCTTTTGCCACTTCTAAAACAGATTCGGGATTGGCCAATAAAATACATTGTGCAATGCCACGCGACTGACAGATTGCTGCAGCTTGTATCGTACGTGGTTCATCACCTTCAGGTAATACAATACGTTTTTTGGCCGCAATCGATTTTTGTACCAGTTCATGCCGGAAGGCTGAAGGCGATAGACGTGGCTTATAAGAACCATTCAACATCTGACCGAGCCATTCCGGATTGATGTGACTCGAAACAAAGCGCGTGACCTGATCTGCACGTTCCGTATCATCTACTGGAATTTCATTGCTGAGATTTGCCAGTTTTTGTGCGGTTTCAAAGGTACTAAGCGGTGTATGTAAAATTGGTAAACCTTGTTTGATGGCAGTCTGGCAAAATTCCAATACATGATCATTTGGCTGATGATGTTCAGTTAGCACCAAGCCAGCCAAAGGAATACCATTGCTGCTGGCCAGACTGCTGGCCAATAACACATCAATCCGGTCAGATGCACTGATGATCAATTCACCCGCTACAAATTTATGCAATTCATGTTCAATATTGGCCGAAATCAGGCTGCTGTGCTGGACACGGCGCTGTTTCGCTTCGCCTTCATTAATCCAGTAGGCCTGAATATGTGCCGCCAGATCAGATATACGCGGCACACTTAAAGTTTTACTGAAAGGCACCAGTCCAATTACAGGTAACTTTTCTGAACCAATATGTGGATGGGTTTGCTGGATGGCACGAATAAATTGTGTGGTTTCTTCTGCAAGACGTAAATCCGGATCAAGCGTTACAGGAATCTGTGCAGATTCTTCAGGCAGACCTTTGGTTCGCATCAACAGGATGCCAGACAGGCGGGTTGAACTGGCGCCACCAAAGTTGCGAATCTGGTTTTCAACTTTATCGGCAGTCTGACCTGGCTGCTGGATATTGGCATTGCTGACCACAATCACTTTGGCATCCAAAGCCTGCGCCAGCGAGGCATTCAGATCATCGGCAAAACTGTCCTGAGCATTTGGCAATAGACCTTCGACAATAATCAGGTCATGTTGTCTGGCAATTTGACGATGCAGACGTACCGCTTCTTCCAGCAGTTCATCCTGTTCACCCAGATTAATCTGCTGCAAGACTTTGCTATAACGGATTGGTTCAACAGTTTCACTTTGAGAAATATGACGATACAAAGCCGTAGTACGGTCTTCGACTTCATTCAATTCCTGAGCAAAAGGTTTGAGAAAGCCAGCTTTAACCCCTTGGCATTCCAGTGCATAAATCAGGCCTAAACATGCAGAAGTTAAGCCTACGCCTTCCCCAGTGGGAACCAATAGAATCGTTTTCATAAGTTACGTCAGTCACACAATAATAAAAATCAGTTAAAAAGTGGCCCTGCTTGCTTATGCAAGCGCTACCTCAGCTTCAGACTTTTTTGCGTTTTTTTGCTCCACTTCAAGTTCTACAACGCTATGTACTTCTTGAGCGATACGACCTTCTTCGTCTGTTGGCACTACCCAGATTTGTGGACCTGTACCTGAATCGATACGGCCTTCAGTGCCACGTTTCAGGTCATTATTGGCACTTTTATCCAGGTTGAAGCCGAAGTGGGGCAGATAAGTCATGGTTTTTTCACGGATATAGGCAGAATTTTCGCCAATACCGCCAGTGAAGAACAAGCCATCAATACGTGGCAGACCACAGCTCAGTGCTGCCAGAGATTTGGCTAGACGGTAGCAGAATACTTCAATCGCTAATGCAGCATCTTCATTACCTTGTTCCGATGCTTCAATCAGGGTACGCATGTCATTCGACAAATCAGACAGACCCAACAGACCGCTCTGGCTATTCAGCATCTTGTCAATTTTATAGATATCCCAACCCAGGTTCTTTGCCAGGAAGCTGTGCAGGCTTGGGTCGACATCGCCACTGCGGGTGCCCATGACAATACCTTCAAGCGGGGTCAGACCCATTGACGTATCTACACTTTTCCCATTCCACACGGCACAGGTCGAGCTGCCATTACCGAGATGTGCTGTTAACCAGCCGCCTTGTTTCAGGCTACCTGCCAGTTCAGAACCACGGTCTGAAACATAAGCATGGCTGGTGCCGTGGAAACCATAACGACGCACACCATGGGCTGTATATAAGAATTTTGGCAGGGCATAGCGATATGCATGTGCTGGCATGCTTTGATGGAATGCGGTATCAAATACTGCTATTTGCGGTAAGTCTGGGAACAAGCGTTTGGTGGCTTCAATGCCAATCAGATGTGCCGGATTGTGTAAGGGCGCAAGCGGCGTTGCTTCACGAATCTTTTCAATAATTTCATCATTGATCAATTCTGCTTTGGTCAGGCTGCCACCATGTACCACACGGTGACCAATCGCATCTGGGCGATAGTTAGCCAGACGCTCCAAACCAACTTCAAGGGCTTTTTTATGATCTGCAAATGGAATATGGATATCGACTGGTTCGTTACCGACAGTCACGCCTTTGATACGAGCATTCTCTGTGCCTAAGTTCTCAGCTAAACCATGAATACGGAAGTTCTGTTCCTCAAGAAGTAATGCAAACTTGATTGAAGAAGAGCCACAATTAATAACTAATACTGATTTAGACACGATTGATTACCCGATTTTTAATTAAAATTCTCGTCCATTGACTTGATCCAGTGATCAGCAAAAAGGCACTAAGCTGAATCAATATTGATGTTTTAACATTTGTTTTTTTTCTGTCCTAGATAGACTTTAGCAGATTAGACTTAAGCATTATCGACCAGGCTGACAATAATAACTAAAATTTATCAGTTCATAGTTTTCATTTATAAATAAAATGATGTTGAAAATATAATCAATAAAGCTGCCAAATTCTATTTTCAATGTCGTACTGGAACAGATTGCTTTCAGTTTAGTGCCTAAAACAGCAAATATGACTTATACATACAATTCTATACAGAGATTCATCAATAAAATGACCCAAAGGTTCTGATCCATTTTGGTTTTAATTTTTATATCCATAAAAAATCAGCCTTGCGAACAAAGCTGATTTTTAACGTGATCATCTGAAATAGTTATTGGCGAATCTGACCATCACCAAATACGATCCATTTTTGTGAGGTTAGGCCTTCAAGACCAACCGGACCACGGGCATGAATTTTATCGGTTGAAATTCCGATTTCCGCGCCTAAGCCATATTCAAAACCATCAGCAAAGCGGGTCGAGGCATTGATCATCACCGAACTCGAATCGACACCGGCCAAAAACTCGCGTGCCAGACTGTAATTTTCAGTAATGATCGAATCGGTATGATGTGAGCCATACTGATTAATATGTTCAATCGCTTCTTCTATGCCAGAAACCACTTTGATGGCCAGAATTGGGCCCAGATATTCGGTATACCAGTCTTCTTCAGTGGCCGCAATCACTGCATCAGCAAGAATACGCTGGGTTTCTTTGCAACCACGGAGCTCTACTTTTTTCTCCTGATAAAGTTCTGCGATGCGGGGCAAGAACTCTTCAGCGACTTTTTCATCGACTAGCAAAGTTTCCATGGCATTACACACGCCATAACGATGGGTTTTAGCATTTAAAGCAATGGGTAAGGCTTTTAACAGATCCGCCTGTGCTTCCACATAGATATGGCAATTACCATCCAAATGTTTGATCACCGGGACACGAGCTTCTTCAGTAATGCGCTCGATCAGGCTCTTGCCGCCACGAGGCACAATCACATCGACATATTCGGTCATGGTAATGAGCTGGCCGACTGCAGCACGATCAACGGTATTGATCACTTGTACTGCTGATTCTGGCAGGCCGGAAATTTTCAGCGCATGTTGAATTGCCGCGGCAATCGCCTGATTGGATTCCAGTGCTTCTGAACCGCCACGTAAAATAATCGCATTGCCTGATTTCAGCGCCAGTGAAGCCGCTTCCAGGGTCACGTTGGGACGTGATTCATAAATCATGCCGACCACACCTAAAGGTACACGCATCTTGCCCAGTTGAATGCCAGATGGGCGATAAGCCATATCGCTAATTTCACCAATCGGATCTTTCAGGCCAATCACATCTTTCAGGCCTTCTAACATACCTTTAAAGCGTGCGGGGTTGAGTTCTAAGCGATCAAGCAGGGCACTGTCCAGATTGTTATTATGCGCTTTGGTCATATCTTTCTGGTTGGCAGCCAAAATAGCCGGCTGGCTATTTTCCAAAGCCGTATAAATAGCCGATAGTGCGTTGTTTTTGGTTTGGGTGGACGCACGAGCCAAAATGCGAGAAGCCTGGCGTGCCTGCTGTCCTACCGTTTGCATATATTGTTCAATAGACTCTTGCATAGCGCTTTGATCACTTAGAAATTTCACTTCGATATTAACAGTCTGCTGCCGGACAATGAAGCCCATCTGTTAAAAATCATCCGTTTTCGCGGACTTCTAAACATTTTGAAATTGTTTTCTGTTTAAAAGCAGATAAGTGGTCGCTGAAGCGGTTGCTTGTGAAAAGCCGCTCTGTATAGAATGAAATAAGCGACATTGAAGTCATATATAATTATTAAAGAGCAGGATGCGTGTTCAGGCTCATCGGAATGTGTCTGAAGCATAAGATCTGTTAATCATGACTTGCACAATAAAAATAAGGCAAGGACGGAGGAAAAGGAAAATGAATTCCATTATCCACATGGATGCCCATGTATTGGATTCGCAAAGCCATTATGGTTTTTTTGATCTTTATGATAAGCACAGTTTTAAGCAGCCAGCACGAAGCACCTGGATGGATGGCTGGAAAATCGAATATATGGCGATTGCCCGTCCGGATACCTTGCATCTCAGGCCGATGGTGATCATTGGGGGCGCCTTCCAGAATTTTAATTCCTATAAATATTGTGTCGAACAGCTCTTCGCTGCCGGCCCGATCATTCTGATTGACTTGCCTTCGATGGGAGCCAACCAGCAGATCAGCAATGTGGATACTGGTCTGTCGGCTGGAACTCTGGAGCTTGAAGACCTTGCTGCCATGCTGGGGCAATGGCTGGAGCAGATGCAACTTCCTCAAGTTTCAATTTTAGGCATGTCCTTAGGCTCAGTAGTCGCCTCCTGTCTGGCAGACCAGCGCCCTGAACTGGTGGATCGGATGATCCTGATGGGCGTAATGCAGAAAACCCGCAAAAGCTGGCGCATGCTATTGGAAGAATCCTTGCATCTGATGAAAGAACAGCGCATGGATGAATTTGGTCAGGCGGTCATTTTATATCTGGTCAATCATGCCCGTCTCAAAGAAACCCGCATGTCACCAACAGCAAAGCGCTTATTCTTCAAGCAGATGTCAGAATTCACGGTGACCGAACAAGAGCGTTATGATATTAACTGCAACCGTCTATTGCGTCTGACCCACGTGCCGATTCCACAGTGCAAGGTTCTGGTGGCCTGTGGTCAATATGACAGTTTTACCTTGCCACATGAGAATGCCAATTTTGCCCTGCAATGTCCAAATATGCAGTATGTACAAATTGCCGGTGCTGACCATGTGCCTCAGTTGCAGCGCAGGAAAGAAACTATGCATCTGTTTGCCACCTTCTTGCGTGATGAAGCAGTCGAGCAGTTGCCGGGAATTATTCCGTTTAGCCGTGAACAGATGCAGCAGATTGAACGGCGCGGTGAAGAACGGATTTGTGTGCAACAGCCACAACGTTATTTGAGTCATCGTCATTCGGATCTACTGTTGAATGTAGAAATTATCGACATGAATTTCTTTGGAGTATTGCTGGAGTTAGACGCAGGACAGACAGAGTGTGCCGCAGCTTATCCGCGTGATCTGGCCTTGCATCTGGAAGATGAAAACGGCGAGTTCAAGATCGAATGTCTGATCTTTGAACAGGATGAGACTCAAGTGCGGGCCCTGTTTAAACATGGCAGTTTTGAAGTGGCAGAACGTTTATTGGCTTTTGTGCAACAACAGAAAATCCTTCAGCAAGAAGACGCTTTCGATGCAGTGATTTAATCGGGGCTTAATAAAAAAACAGCGTCATTTAACGCTGTTTTTTTTCACTGCATGAATCATCCAGACCAGATCACCGAGATGTTCATCCTGCTCCGGTGTCAGATTTTGCTGACGAGGCTCGGCAAAATAACGTTGCGGTTGTTGTACCTCAACCTGATTGAAACCGGCATCTTGAAAAAAGTGCTGTAATTCTTGGGGGGTTTTAAAATGAAAGGTAAATGCACTGCGTGACATGAATTTAAGCAGACGGCTACAGCTCCAAATAAAATTCGCCAATTTATTTTTGACGGGTTCCGGGTAAATGTCGCTAAGGTAATGCAAGGCTGGAAAATGTCGTGCATTCTCTGCAATACCTTGCAACAGAATACGCAACATGCGTTGATCAAAGTAATTAATCAGCCCCTCATTAATTACCACCAAAGGTTGGTCGGGATCAAACATCTGAAAGATACAGTCCAACTCTTCACTAAAAATATCTGCAGTGAGCACTTCGGGAGCCTGCTGATCAATCTGCTGCAAGGCTTGGGTCTTGATTCTGGCCATGTCGGGAAGATCCAGTTCACGATAATTAATCTCGGGAAATTTTTGTCTGAAATTCCAGCTACGTGGAGACAAACCGCAGGCAATTTCAAGAATCTGAAGTTGTGGATGCTGCTCGATCAACTGACACAGATGTTCATCAATCATCTGATGGCGCTGCTTGAGTGTGGTACGCATGCTGCCACCTACAGAGCGTTCTGCCCATACTTCAAGTGGATGTAGCAGTGTGGCCAGAAATTTGCCTTTAGTCGTGGCAAAGACCGGATGTGAGATCCCCATTTGATACCAGATATAGCCGGTATAATGTGCTGTAAAAGAAATATGACGATGCTGCGAAAGTGATTTTGGCATAGGGTTCTGACCTTATTGTTATTTTAGTTGGGTGCTACAGAAGTAACGCCTTTTAACATCATAATAAAAAAGGAACACTTTGTCGTGTTCCTTTATCATCTTGATTGGATTTAAAAAGTTTCAGCTAGTCTGCTGCTTGAATACCAGTATTTCATCACGAATCTTGCGCCATTCATCACCCAGATCCAGTTCAGTGCCAATTTGAATCGCTGGAATTTGACCGCGCATACGTTCTAAACGTTCCTGATTTGGCAACGGCAGGTCGGCAATGCCTTCCAGTGCAATACATTGTGCTGCACGATCATTACAGACCAGACCCATATCACACCCGGCTTTCAGTGCGGCCTGAATTCGGGCATCGGCACCGCCTGCCACACAGGCGGCCTGCATGCTTAAATCATCCGAGAACAGAACGCCGTCAAAACCGAGTTGCTGACGCAAGACTTTCTGAATCCAGAATTCCGAGAATCCGGCCGGATTGGGATCTACCTGACTATAAATCACATGCGCTGGCATTAAAGCATCGAGTTGCGGCTGTAACTGGATAAAGGTCTGCATGTCTTTTTGCTGAATGTCTTCATAGCTGCGCATATCAATGGCTGCGGCAACATGTGAATCCGCTTTGACTGAACCATGACCCGGGAAATGTTTCCCAGTTGACGCCATTCCTGCACGTTTCATCCCTTTTAAAAATGCGCTGGCCAGTGGAATAATATCTGAAATATTTCTGGCAAAGCTTCGGTCACCAATCACATCACTGATGTCGTTTAAATCCAGCACCGGCGCAAAACTGAAATCAATCCCGACAGCCAGTACTTCAATCGCCATCAGCCAGCCGCATTTTTCGGCCAAATCTAAAGCACGCTGCGAATCATGAGCATACAGTTCGCCAAATTTCCCCATCGCAGGGAGCAGGGTAAAGCCCTGTCTTAAGCGCTGCACACGTCCACCTTCCTGATCGACTGCAATCAAAATATCAGGACGAATCTGGCGCATGTGATCGGTTAAGGCACGGACTTGAGCCGCAGATTCGATGTTACGTCCAAATAAAATGACTCCACCGACTTGCGGCGCACCGAATAGTTCAATATCTTCTTGAGTCAGGGTTGTGCCTGCGATGTCGAGCATCAATGCGCCAATCATATGCGGAATCCGTTTTAGAATTTTTCCGGGAAACAATACCTGATTTCTGCAATGATTTGCTACACTTTGTCAGCACAGAATATGATAAAACTACACGACATAAACATATTAAGTTGTTTAAGATGCTGAATACTTTAAATTCTGGTCGAAAAGCAACACAGTCACATTGGTCTCTAGGCCAAGGAAGTACGAATTATTTATGAAATTTCAAACGATAGCTTGCGCCGTTGCGATTGCGACAGGTGGCTTCTTTTTTACCCATGTCGTGAATGATGCGATTGCAGCCAATAGTGCAGAAGTGGTCAGCAAAGCCATTCAGCCATCTCAGGAACAGGCATTGGTATCACGTCAACTGGCGACGCTGGTGGATCGTCAGCACTATTTGAATATGCGTCTGGATGCCCAGACTTCGCAGCGTATTTTCGATTTCTATATCGATAGTCTGGATCCGGAACATAGCTTATTTCTGGCACCAGAAGTTGAAAATTACAAGAAACGTTATGGGGCCAATTTTGGTGCTCACCTGAAAGCTGGCAATTTGTCGGGTTCTTATGAAATCCATGCGCAATATCGTCAGCGCCTGACCCAGTTCTATACTTATATGCTGGATGAGCTGAAAAAACCGCAGAACCTGAATCAGCCAAATGTCTATATCGAAACGGATCGTGAAAAAGCACCATTCTTTAAAACTGAGGCTGAACAGCGCGCGCACTGGTCAAAAATGCTGGTGTCCCAGCTGATCAATCTGACCATCAGTAAAGAAGAAGAACAGGCCAAACAGAAAGCACTGAAGGCCAATCCAGAACTGGCCAATGGACAAGACCTTACCGGTCCTGAAGATCTGACGCCTGCACAAACCTTGACCAAGCGTTATACCCGTCAGCTGGAACGTGTCAGCCGGATCAAGAGTGATGATGTGCTCGACAAGACCTTGAATGCGATGATGCTGACCTATGATCCGCATAGTAATTATTTCCCGCCTGTAGATGCGATGGAGCTGAATCGTCAGACCACTTTGCAGCTCGAAGGGGTCGGGGTCTCGATTCGTCCTGAACGTGGCAATGAAGATTACACCAAGATTGAAACCATTGTCGAAGGTGGTCCTGCGAGTAAATCCGGTCAGGTGAAATCGGGTGATCGTATCATTGGTGTAGCCCAGGATGGCGAACAGATGGTCGATGTGATTGGCTGGCCAAGCAATGAAATTGTCGGTCTGATTCGCGGCAAGCGTGGCACTAAAGTCACTCTACGTTTACTCGGTGCAGGCGCGACCATGGGGCAGGCACGTAACGTGACCATTACCCGTGATGTGATTCAGGAAGAAGATGCCGGTGTGCGTACGCGTGTTGTCGACATTCAGCGCGATGGCAAGAAATATCAATATGGTGTGATTGAAATCCCGTCGTTCTACCTGAACTATCGTGCACGTCGTGCCGGTACAGATTATCGTTCAGTCTCTGAAGATACCAATAAGGCTTTAAAAGAACTGGCGGCCAAAAATGTTGCCGGAATTATTGTCGATTTGCGTAATAACCCGGGTGGCTCACTAGAAGAAGTGGCACGTATGTTGGGGCAGGTGATTAAATCTGGCCCAGTGGTGCAGATTCGTGATGGTAATGGCAATGTTAGCGTCTTTGAAGATGATGATGGCGGTGCACAAACCTATGCGGGTCCTTTGGCGGTAATGATCAATCTGGCTTCTGCATCGGCCAGCGAAATTTACTCCGCAGCGATTCAGGATTATGAACGCGGGGTTGTGATCGGCAGTACCACCACTGGTAAGGGTACGGCGCAGGTGCAACTGGATAGCTTGGCCCATGGTCAGGCGACACTGACACAGCGTAAATTCTACCGGGTGACTGGTGGTAGTACCCAGAATAAAGGGGTTGTGCCAGACATTAAACTGGTCGATATTTATAATGAAGAGTTTGGTGAGCGTAAGGCTAAAAATGCCTTGCAGTGGGATACCATTCCAACCGCACCGTTTAAACGTGAAGGTGCAGTACAGAAATATGTACCTGAATTGGCTAAACTTTCTCAGCAACGGGTCGTGCTGGATTCTCAGTTCAAGTATCTGGAACAGCGTAAGGCGGTGATGAAAAAAGCCGAGGAAGAAAAGCGTCAGGTACTGGACTTGCAACAGCGTAAAGCAGAGTTGATTGCCATGGAGCAAAAAACGCTGGAGGCAGAAAATACCCGTCGTATGGCTACAGGTCTTAAACCTTATCCGAACTGGGAAACTTATCAGGCTTCAATGGATGCACTGATTGAAACCCGTGCCAAAATGAAAGCCAAAGAGCGTCCGGCGCTTCCTGAAGAAGAAGCCTTTGTGATCGAAGCTGCACATGTGTTGCTGGATTATGCCAAGTTACAGGCCAAACAGTAACTTTTAAGCATGTCCATTTAAGTATCTAAGGATCTAAAAAAATAGCCTGTTTCGACAGGCTATTTTTTTATGATATCCGGCTATTTAAAAATCAGAATAAATTTTTCACATGAATTGCTAGCTGTCTAAATAAAAAGAAAAAAATTGTGACGGTGGTCGAATAAATAAACTGGAAAAATAGATTTAAACATTTGCTAAAATTTTCAAGACTCATAAGATAGAAGTCATATTTTATGCTGATGCTCATCATGATTTCAGAATCTGTTCTCGACACTGAATTAAAGAAATATAAATTCTAATTTTATTTAAAACCAGAGGCTTTGCACAGCGACACATGTGCATTGCTTGTCAACTTTACGATTCTGACGGCTTTAAACTTGACCAGGTGGAAATAGAAATACACGTGAGGGGAATAATAACAATGATGACCAATACGGAACATTTTATATGATCCCTATTCAGCATGATATCAGTCTGGTCATCGGATCAACTCTCTTTGCTTTCGTCGCTGGCTATTTTTTGATGCCGATTCAAAAAATATGGTGGCGTGAGTCGCGAAGAAAATTTGCAACACTCATGCTATTTGCAACGGCCGCATTACTGGGGCTGTTAATCTGGTCGATCCATTTCATTGGGATGACAGCAATTCATTTAAGTCATGTCTATCATTTTGATTTCAGCTGGATGTTGCTCTCTTATTTGAGTGTCTTTACGGCTTCTATTTTTACTCTCTGCTTAATGATCCAAAGCATCTGGTCATTTTCCCGAGTGGCTCTCGCGATCGTGGTGATGAGTCTCGGGGTCTCAGCCATGCACTATACAAATAGTCTTAGTGCCAACTTTGAGAGAACAGAGATCACGCCAATCACAGAATCTTCACATGCGACTTATGATCTGTTGTTCGCGGTTGTGTTAATCAGTGCTCTGTTACTGATTGCCATGATTCGTCTGGTTCTCTCAGAATTGCGCCTGGCCTCTCGGAATCGCCAACTGCGATGGGCCAATAAAGAGCTCGAAAATCAAAATATCCAGGATAATCTCACCAAATTACCCAACCGTTTATACCTGGCTGAATACGCAGATATCTTGTTTTCCAAGCAACAACATCAGCAGGAAATTGCCTTTTTATATATTGATCTGGATCGTTTTAAGGCGGTGAATGATGTGTTTGGTCATCAGGTCGGAGACCAGTTGCTGATTCAACTGACTGCGCGTATTCATCAGTTATGGGGTGACCGTTCCAAGCTGCTTAGAATTGGTGGCGATGAGTTCCTGATGGTGCTGGAAAATACGTCCGTCAGCAAAGCTTCAGAAATGTCAGAGCAGATTCTAAATCTGATTCAGGACAGCTTCCTGATTGATGGCAAAACCATTAATATTTCGGGCAGTATTGGAATCGCGATGTATCCGGAGCATGGCAAAAATCTGCAAGATTTACTGGTAAATGCCGATGCTGCAATGCTCAGTTCTAAATATCAGGGCCGCAATACCTATTCAGTCTTTAATTTTTCTTCTGATCAGCATGAATCCAAGAGCCAGAGCAAGCTGATTAATGATCTTTATAAAGCAGTTGAAGATCAGCAATTTGTACTGTTTTATCAACCCAAATTTACCAGTAAACGAAAAATTTGTGGGGTAGAAGTCCTGATTCGCTGGCAGCATCCGTTACATGGGTTGCTGGGTCCCAATATGTTTATTCATGGCGCTGAGAAAACCGGGCTTATTATTCAGATGGGCTATTGGGCACTGGAACAGGCTTGCAAACAGATCCAACTCTGGGAAAAAAATAATACCGACTTTTTCCCGATTGCCGTGAATTTGTCTGCGGTGCAGTTTGAGCATAAGCATCTATTAGCTAATCTGCAAAACCTGTTTAAACGCTATAAGATCAATCCGCAGCATTTGATGATCGAGATTACTGAATCGACCGCCATGCATTATATCGATGCCAGTATTCGTACCCTTGAACAATTACGTAATATCGGCATCCAGCTGGCGATTGATGATTTTGGAACCGGACATTCCAGCTTTTTATATCTAAAAAATCTGCCCGTGGATGAACTGAAAATTGATAAAGAGTTTATTCAGGATCTTAGCGTCGGCTCTAAAGAAGAAATGATTCTGGAAAGCATTATTCGGCTGGCGATTAAACTGGGTTTAAAAGTAACGGCTGAAGGCATAGAAACCACGCTGCAAGCAGATATTTTGACTCGACTCGGTTGTCAGCAATTACAAGGTTATTTTCTGGCAAAGCCGATGCCAGTCGAGTCATTGGAAATACAGGATTTTCTGTCTTAATTTGAATTTTTATACGCTACTAATGCGGTACTAAAGAGTACGGTGGACCTATATTTAGCGTTATTCAGCAGGCCAGTTGAATGACACAAACTCCCATATTTAATCTTCATAACCGTATTATTTCCGACTCAATCTGGGCTGAAAAATCCAGCAGTCAGCAAGTGTAGATCTTATAAATACTGTCATTTCCTTCAGCCGTGGGCATACTTATTGGCTTTAGAAATCTGCTACAATATCGCCAATTTTCATATTGATCGTTTTTGATCTTGAGCACTGCGGTTCTGCAGTAGGTATTTTCCATGAGTTTTAAAGATGAGTTAGCGGCGCAGGTCGCTCAGCGACGTACATTCGCCATTATTTCCCACCCCGATGCCGGTAAAACCACCATGACAGAAAAGCTGCTGTTATGGGGGCAGGCGATTCAGGTTGCAGGTATGGTGAAAAGCCGTAAGTCTGACCGGGCCGCTACATCAGACTGGATGGAAATGGAAAAAGAACGTGGCATCTCGATCACGACCTCGGTGATGCAGTTCCCGTTCAAAGACAAGATGATCAACCTGCTCGATACCCCGGGACATGAAGATTTCTCGGAAGATACCTATCGTACCTTAACCGCCGTTGACTCGGCATTAATGGTGATTGATGGTGCAAAAGGGGTAGAAGACCGGACCATTAAATTGATGGACGTGTGTCGTATGCGCGATACACCGATTATTTCTTTTGTTAACAAAATGGACCGTGAAATCCGTGAGCCACTCGAGCTTCTGGATGAAATCGAAAACGTTCTGAAAATTAAATGTGTTCCGATCACCTGGCCATTGGGTACGGGGCGTGATTTTGCCGGTGTATTTAATTTAATCGAAGAAAAATTCTACATTTACAAAACCGGTTTTGGTTCAACCATTCCTACAATCGAAATACGTGATGGTTATGACTATCCGGATCTTCGTGAGAAAGTTGGTGAGCTGGCGTGGGCTGCATTTGAAGAATCACTTGAACTGGTGCAAATGGCCAATGAGCCATTGGATCGTGAAGAATTTCTGGCAGGCCGTCAAACGCCGGTATTGTTCGGTACAGCCTTAGGTAACTTTGGGGTTGACCATGTGCTGGATGCCTTCAGTCAATATGCACCGCCGCCGAAGGCCCATCCTACTCAGGCTCGTGTTGTCGAAGCTGATGAAGAAGGCTTTAGCGGTTTTGTCTTTAAAATTCAGGCCAATATGGACCCGAAACATCGTGACCGTATTGCATTCATGCGAATTTGTTCAGGTAAATATGAAAAAGGCCTGAAAATGAAGCATGTACGTCTGGATAAAGATGTGCGGATTAGTGATGCCTTAACCTTCCTGGCCGGTGACCGCCAGCATCTGGAAGAAGCGTGGCCGGGCGATATTATCGGACTGCATAACCACGGCACCATTCAGATTGGTGATACCTTTACTTCAGGTGAAAAGCTACAGTTCACAGGTATTCCGCACTTTGCACCGGAAATGTTCCGTCGTGTACGCTTAAAAGATCCTTTGAAATCGAAACAGTTGCAAAAGGGCCTGAAAGAGTTGTCTGAAGAAGGTGCAACACAGGTATTTATGCCACAGCATAATAATGACCTGATCGTGGGTGCAGTGGGCGTACTTCAGTTTGAAGTGGTGGCGTATCGTTTGAAAGAAGAATATAAAGTTGACTGTGTTTACGAACCCGTGAACATCAATACTGTTCGTTGGGTGTCTTGTGATGACGAGAAAAAATTTAACGAATTTAAGAAAAAAGCCCACGACCAGTTGTCAGTCGATGGCGGTGGTCACTTGACTTATCTTGCGCCAAGCCGAGTGAATTTACAGCTCATGCAAGAACGTTATCCGGACATCGTGTTCCATAATACGCGCGAACACTAAACTTTCAGGTATTCAAATATCGTCTAAAAATATCAAACAGCTTCTCCGGAAGCTGTTTTGTTTTATGTTACATTTAAACTATTCATAACCTGATAGATTGTTTAAAAATGAAGTTCAGCAAGGAAGCCGCCCTCGGTGCTGTCATTGGTTTAACTCTTGTCCTGAGTGGCTGTGATAAAAGCGAAAAAGAACCGGAACTTGACCAGCCGGATGGAAAAACAACGCCAGTTAAGCAAAGTGCCAGTATTTTGCCTTACCTGAATATTCAAGAACAACCGGCCAAGATCGCCTTGCCATTTTGTGAAATCAAAAACTGTATCAATGTCGATATCCAGACTTTATATACGGCTGATCCCTGGATGAATCACTGGATCGAAAAACAGCAGGCCAAGGTAATTCAGGATCAAATTGGCTTAAAACAGGATATGAGTTTACAACAGGCAATGAATGCCTATGTGAAAAAATCGGATACCTGGCAGGCTCAACTCCAGCTCAATCAGGCTTATGAATTATCGCTGTATACCCGCATTCCCTATCAGCGTAATCAATATGTCTTGCTGCAAATTGGTATTGATAGTAGACAGGAAAATATCAGTGTGCATGAGCGCTATTATTTTTTTGTAGCCGATCGTCAGCAACAAAAAATGCTGACTCCACTGGATATTATCGATCCCAAACAACAGTTGTTAATGGATCAGATCATTCAAACCGCTTATGAAAAATGGTTAAAGGACAATAATCACGAGGTTCAGCAGCAAGCACCGAAAAAACTGTATTGGGGGCAGGCTGAGTGGTTCTTCGATCAGGAAGGGATTGGTCTGCATTATCGTAGTCATGACATTAGCAAAGATGCCAAACAATTGGATATCTATTTAACAAAAGAACAAACACAACAGGTCTTGAAAGCCGAAGTCTATCGGAATATGTTCTAAAGGTCGTAATCCTCTCAGGATTAATTACACGTTTTGAAAAGGGTAATGAATGCCAAAATATAAGAATATTTTTTGTCTATCGATACTGGCATCCGCAGTTTTACTGAGTGCATGTCAGCCGAAGAGCAATGAGCCGAAAGAGCCGACTTCTCCTGAAGTGGTACAAACCGAGCCAGAAGTCCTGAAACTTAGTGGTGATACCGAAAAACTCAAGCTGGTGATTCCAGAGTGTGAGGGTAAAAACTGTCCGGAAATTTCGATTGAACGCCTGAACAGTAATCAGCGCTTTATTGATGAATGGATCGATCAGCAGATTTTGCAACAGTTAAAAAATATCCTGTCTGTCGATGCGATTGAGCCGGCAAAAGCCACTGCTGCCAGTGAAGCCGAAGTGGCTGCTTCTGAACCAAAAACAGCCTTATCGACGGTCACTACACCAAAACAGCAGCTTGAGCAGCAAATTCAGCCCTCTATGCAGACCTTCTTGAATCTGGATAAGGAGCTCAAAGCACTGAGTGCCAGTCATAGCATTAGCCTGATGATTAAGCCCAAGATTCTGAATTCGGGTGATCCATTGGCGACTGTGGTACTAAACAGTAGCCATTATCTGGGAGGTGCGCACGGGGCATCTGCACAGCGCTATTATAATTTTGATCTTGAACAGCAAACACTGGTCAAGCTGGATGACATTATTGCAGAGAAGCAAAAAGCCAAACTTGAAGCACAGGCATATGAGGCTTTTAAAGTCTGGGTCATGGAGTCCAAGCTGGCAAAAGATGTCGCTGAATATGAACAGGCCTGGAAGTTCATACTGACCGATAATTTTTATCTGGCCCAAGAAGGTTTGATCTTACAATATGCCGAATATGAAATCGGACCTTATGTGGTGGGTTTGCCGCGCTTAATGATTCCTTATGCGCAGCTACAAGGCGTGCTAAAACCGCAATATCTGCCGCAAGCTGAAACAGCAGCCTCCGAGGCACAGCCAGCCTTAGCATCTAAAGCCGAATGAAGTTAAAACTGTTCGATACGCATACCCATTTTGATGTTCCCGATTTTGATCGTGATCGGGAACATCTGGCCTATGCGGCCAAAGCGGTAGGTGTGGAGCATCTGGTTTTAATTGGCTTTTTGCAAAACCGCTTTCAGGATTTGTTAAAAACCCATTGTTTTATCAATGACTTGAAAGATGCACCGCATAGCCATTTGGCACCCGGCTTGCATCCATTTTATATTGAACAGCATCAGGCTGAACATTTACATGATTTAGAGCAGCTGCTTAGAGTTGAACAATGCATTGCCATTGGTGAAATCGGTCTCGACACATTTTTAAAGCAGCATAAACAACCTGAAATTTTTCAAAAGCAGCAAGATTTTTTCGCTGCACAAATTGAACTGGCCCAACAATTCGATAAGCCGATTTTGCTGCATATCCGTAAATCACATGCAGAAGTTTTACAAATTTTAAAACAGCATCAGTTTAAACAGGGTGGAATCGCACATGCCTTTGGCGGAGGTGTTGAGGAAGCCAAGGCTTTTGTCAAGTTGGGGTTTAAACTGGGAGTCACCGGACAGATTACCAATTCGAATGCCAGAAAACTGCATCAGGTGGTACAGGCAGTCGGTGCAGAACATCTGGTGCTGGAAACCGATTGTCCGGATATGACGCCGTTATGCTGTCAACAGTCAGGTGAGCAACGTACCCGCAATACACCTGCCAACTTGCCTTATGTACTGGAAGGTTTGGCACAAAGCTTAGGGCAAGATCAAGCCAAATTGGCACAGCAACTCTGGCAGAATACCCATCAGGTTTTGAATTTGGCCGATGAATAATGCCGGTTTTTATTGCTCGGCTGTATCTGCTGTAATTTGGTATCTGTTAAAAAAAGATGCATTATGCAATTTCTAAAATGCCTCAGACTTGGCATCATGCATATATATTATTTTAGGTGAGATTCACATGGCACAAGGACTTTTGGCGGGTAAGCGCTTCTTGATCGCGGGTATTGCGAGTAAATTATCCATTGCTTTTGGTATTGCTCAGGCATTACATCGTGAAGGTGCTGAATTGGCTTTTACTTATCCAAATGAAAAGCTGAAAAAGCGGGTAGATGACTTTGCTGAACAGTTTGGTTCAAAACTGGTTTTTCCTTGTGATGTGGCAGTAGATGCTGAAATTGACCAGGCATTTGCTGAATTGGCCAAACACTGGGATGGTCTGGACGGTGTGGTGCATTCTATCGGTTTTGCACCGGCACATACGCTGGATGGTGACTTCACCGAAATCACAGACCGCGAAGGTTTCAATATTGCACATGACATCAGTGCCTATAGCTTTATCGCGATGGCACGTGCGGCAAAGCCTTTGCTACAAGTTCGTCAAGGCTGCCTGTTAACGCTAACTTATCAAGGTTCTGAGCGCGTAATGCCGAACTATAACGTGATGGGTATGGCCAAAGCCTCTTTAGAAGCCGGTGTTCGTTATTTAGCTTCGAGCTTGGGTCAGGAAGGTATTCGTGTCAATGCCATCTCTGCGGGTCCAATCCGTACTCTGGCAGCTTCAGGCATTAAATCATTCCGTAAAATGCTCGACTTAAATGAAAAAGTTGCGCCATTAAAACGTAATGTAACGATTGAAGATGTCGGCAATGCAGCATTATTCCTGTGCTCGCCATGGGCCAACGGAATTACTGGTGAAATCCTGTATGTTGATGCCGGCTTTAATACTGTTGGTATGAGCGCTGATTTGATGGCGGATGCGGAATAAATCCTATAAGTTCTCTCTCCCTCAGGGAGAGAGTTAGAGAGAGGGGAATGACTTCTTCCTCTGAGTGAGGAAACGATTAAAATCCCCCTCATTCCCCCTTTGATAAAGGGGGAGGCCACTCAAGGCAATAAAAAAGACCGCATAAGCGGTCTTTTTTGATTTGAAGGACAGCGATTAAGCTTGACCATCCACAGCAGCGGCTTGCGCACGTTGCATATTGGCTTCAAATTCAGCATCGAAGTTGATTGGGGTAAGTAGCAACTGTGGGAAGCTACCTTTAGTCACCATATCATTTACTGCTTCACGTAGGAACGGGAACAGGATGTTCGGACAGTACGCACCAAGGATGTATGGAAGACGCTCTTCTTCAACGCCATCTACTAGGAAAATACCGGCTTGAGTCACATCAACGATAAACGCGGTATCACCTTCGTTGGTCGCTTGAACCACGACTTTCAAAGCTACTTCAAAATGAGTTTCATCAATTTTTTCTGCAGAAGAAGAAAGGTTGATGTTTAACTCAGGTTGCCATTGCTTGGTAAAAACTTGCGCCCCAGGAACCTCAAAAGAAATATCTTTGGTATAAATACGCTCTAATGCCAATTGTGGTTGAGCTTGTTGTTCTTCACTCATTCTTTGATCCTTAATATAAAGTGATGATTTTAGTAGAATTAAGCCAGTAATTCATCGAGTTTGCCTTCACGCTCTAAAGCGTAAAGCTGGTCGAAACCACCGATGAATTGATCCTTAATAAAAATTTGTGGCACAGTGCGGTGATTGGTACGCTGCATCAATTCAAGACGTACTTCAGGTGCTTCTTGAGATAGATTAATTTCTTTATATGCGACACCTTTACGCTCAAGCAACTGTTTTGCACGCACGCAATAAGGACACACAGTCGTTGAATAAACAATAACGTCAGCCATGATCAATCTCCTGTTCGTGGATTATTTGCTTTTCACCAAAGGTAAACCCTGGGCTTTCCAGTTACTGATGCCGCCATCAAGACGGTATGCATCGGCATGACCCACTTGTTGTAGCGCAGTACCAGCCACCTGTCCAAGGTTACAAATGAACACCAAAGGGCGATCAGATGCTTTCAGCTCTTCAACATGCTTTGTAATCTGGCTATATGGAATGTTACGGCTGCCGCTGATATGACCTTCACGGAAGTCTTTGGCATCCCGTAAATCAATCAGCATGGCATTTTTTGCTTTGACTAAAATTCCCAGCGACTGCGGAGAAATTTTACGACCGTTACGTTGACCTTCGATAATGAAGAACAAAACTACCAATACCGCGAGTGTTCCAAATAAGAAGGGGTGATTCCCCATAAACTCGAACCAACGTTCCACAATTCACCTAATTACAATTTTAAAATTGCCAAGAGTATAGCTCATAAATATGGTGATCAAAATCACCGCTTCAAGGGTTAAGGCACAAGAAAATTAATTTTTTTGCTGTGCTTCAGTGATTTCATCGATTAAACGCAAATAGCTGTCCAGTCGGCGCGGTAAAATTTCACCCGCACTCGCGGCCTGACGTAAAGCACATTGTTTTTCATGCTTATGCGTGCAGTTCCGGAACTGACAGTGTCCGAGCAGGTTTTCAATTTCAGGAAAACCGATTTGTACCTTATCTAAAGGCAGATGCCACAGGCCAAATTCACGAATTCCCGGAGAGTCGATCAGGGCAGCACCTTCACCAAAACCGATCAAACGGGTTGAGGTGGTGGTGTGCTGACCGAGTGCCGAGTTTTCCGAAATAATATTGGTTTTCTGGGCTGCATCCGGCACGATCGCATTAATCAGCGTGCTTTTACCGACACCCGATTGACCGACAAAGGCCACCGTTTCATTTTCCAGACGATTGGACAATACAGTCAGATCACCATCGGACTGGGTTTGCATTACTTCATAACCGAGATCTTGATATTCTTGCAGCAGATTCAGAATCGGATCATTTTCTTTGAGCAAATCGGCTTTATTCATCACCAGAAGCGCCGGAATATCGGCATCGGCACAGGCCACCAGATAACGGTCGATCAGGCCCGGTGCTGGCTCAGGTAATGGTGCAAACACAATCACAATCAGTGAAATATTGGCCGCTACCGGTTTAACCTTGTGATAGCGGTCAGGACGGGTCAATAAGGATTTACGTGGATGAATCGCCGTAATAATTCCTAAACCGGTATTCGGATCGGCTTGCCATTTAACCCGGTCACCCGTGACCAGTAAATCCAGATTGGTTCGGGTATGACAGCGCCAGACGCTGTCCAGTTCAATCTCTTTCCAGAAAGGTTCAGGCTCACCATCGGCGACCACAGGTTTTTCAGGATGAATGTCAGGAGTAGACAAAGCTTGCACTTCAAGTTGGCGGCCGTAGTGTTGCACTACCAAACCTTCCAGATCACTGGAGGTATCGAGATCTTCTTGACGTGTTTTCTGTTGTTTCTGAATGCGGCGCTGTTGTTGCTCTGTCAGACGACGCTTACGTATTAAGGCCATTCATATCCTAAAAAACCGGGTAAATCAGATGGCAAAAATAGCATGAAGCAGCCCCCGAATGACACCCAAGATGTAATTAATTTGCTACTATAGTTGTTTTTAAACCCAATAAGATTGCACATTTATGAGCAGTACCGCTGATACCCGCCTGATTTGGATTGACCTTGAAATGACAGGTCTAGACACAGACAATGACCAAATTATTGAAATTGCGACGATTGTAACCGATGACAATTTGAATATTCTGGCAGAAGGTCCTGTGCTTGCGGTGCATCAGCCTGCACGTCTGTTAAATGCCATGGATGAGTGGAACACCCGTCAACATGGCCAGTCTGGTCTGATTGAACGTGTGCGTCGCAGTAAACTGACGGCTCATGATGCAGAACAGCAAACCATTGAATTCCTGAAAAAATGGGTCAATCCAAAATCATCCCCGATGTGTGGCAACTCGATCTGTCAGGATCGCCGTTTCTTGCATCGCCTGATGCCTGAGCTGGAGCAGTATTTCCATTACCGTAATCTGGATGTATCTTCAGTGAAAGAGCTGGCAAAACGCTGGCGTCCAGAAATTATGAGTGGTCTCAAGAAAAATGCTTCGCATCTGGCGATGGATGACATTCGTGATTCAATTGCCGAACTGAAATACTATCGTCAATATTTCTTTATCATGAATAAAGACTAAGTTTAGATGGATTGAAAGAGGCGCAAGCCTCTTTTTTTATGAGATTGATGCTTTTTTCTTTTGATATAAACTCTCAATCAGTTCAAATATCACCCAGGATATCAGTACCAAAATCAGATGGGTCTGGGTTTCATGGCGATCTAGGATCACATATCCGAATAGGCCTAAAATCAACAAACGAATAAAAATACTCAGCGCATAGTTTTTCTGTTTTTGGCTACTGTAAAAATAAAAATGTAGAGTGATCAGTATAAAATTGAGAGCCAAAAGAGCATTGATCAGCACAGTGTTTGACTCCCATATTTAAAGTTTTATGTATGAATTTTATCCAATTATAAATGTTCCTGAATTTATCTTTCTGATTTTGCTGATAGATTTTGTATCAAAATTTTAGAAGCAGTAAAAAAATGCTGACTTTGCTAAAATAAGCCGTGATTTAACAGCTATTGATGACTTATGACTGAACTGCTTCAAGACGATGAATATGAGCGCCGCTTTGCGGGTGTTGCCAAAATTTATGGAGAAGACAGCTTCAGTCATTATGAAAAAAGTCATGTGATGGTGATTGGCATCGGTGGTGTCGGTTCTTGGGCAGTAGAAGCGCTGGCACGTAGCGGTGTGGGCGAGCTGAGTTTGGTCGATATGGATGTGGTGGCGGCATCCAATATTAATCGTCAATTGCCTGCCATGAGCACGACTTTGGGCCATGAAAAAATTGCAGTGATGGCCGAGCGTTGTCATGCCATTAATCCACGGATCAAGATTAATCTGATTGATGACTATCTGACGCCGGAAAATATCAAAGAAATTTTAGCAGGTAATCCTGATTTAATTCTCGACTGTATTGATGATGTGAAGGCCAAATTTGCCTTGATGCTGCATTGTCGCTTTAACAAGATTCCCTTGATTGTGTCGGGCGGGGCAGGCGGTAAACTGGATCCACTGAAAATTCGTGTCGCAGACTTATCTAAAACCGAACAGGACCCGATGCTGGCCAAATTGCGTGCCCAGTTACGCGGCAAAGGTATTTGTAAAAAACCTAAAGAAAAATTCGGCATTACCTGTGTCTATTCAATCGATAATCCGTTCTCGAGTGCCGATGTCTGTGCCAGTGCCGGCTTGCGCTGTGGTGGTTATGGCTCTGCCGTGGTGGTGACTTCAAGCTTTGCCATGGTCGCTGTGGCAGAAGGCTTGAAGAAGCTGGATAGTAAAAGAGCAAAAGCCTGATTTACAAAATAAAAAGCACAAGATATGTGCTTTTTTTGAGACGGCGTTTAGAATGAAAGGATTCATTTGCAGAACAAAAATAATGTTTTGGAGCAGTTATGTGGTTCTTGCTGGTATTGATTTTTGGGATAGGGGCTTTGGGGGTCTGGATGTGGAAACGTCCGGATCCGGTGAAACGTGATCAGGCCAAAGCTGTGCAGCATGATCTATGGATTGAGCAGCTTGATGCACAGCTCAAGCATGCGGCGCGCTTGAGTTTAGATCCTGAACATCCGAATTATGCACGCGCCTATCAGATTTACCAGAATCTTGCCCAGCAACAGGAGATTCCACAGGCTTATGTCGGCATGGGGCTGATGCATTTGCAGGGTCTGGGACATGCGCAAAATACGGAAACAGCCATCAGTTATCTCGATAAAGCCTTTCATCTGGGCAGTGATGACGCAGCTTATCATCTAGGGCAGATTCATGAGGAGCAACGCTATCAAATGGCTGACCCGGAAAAAGCGCTGTACTGGTACCGACATGCCGTAGCCCGTGGCAATCTGGATGCCCAGTACCGCATCACTGAACTTTCTTCCACTACAGAAACAAATCCAGAAGATAAGAACGCTGAACAGCAGCGCTTGGCCTTACTCATTCAAAATGCCGGGCAGGGACATAGTAATTCGCAGTATCAACTGGCGCAGTATTATTTAACAGATTCAGCGGCTCAAGATTTGGTTCAGGGAATTCATTATCTGTTTTTAGCTGCGCAGCAAGATCATCTGGCTGCCAATCAGCAGATCGCCGATGATTATGCGCGTGGACAGATGCTGCCCCAAGACCAGACTCAAGCCCTGCAATTTATTAAACGCTGTATCAGTCTTGGTGATCAAAAAGGTCTCTATGATTATTATGCTGGCGTACTGCAAGGCCGTATCGATACCGACCAGCGTCAGCGCGTGTTCCAGCATTTGATGCAGCAGTCCAAAGAACATGCCGATGCGCATTCCAAGACTTTAATTGGACTGGCTTATTTTCATGGCTGGTATGTCGATAAAAATGAAACCATGGCGTTTCGTTACTGGTCTGAAGCTGCCAATACTCAGCATCCGCCCGCTTTATGCATGATTGCTGCGCTGTATTTTGAACAGCATCTAGTTGCTTATGAGCCGCAAAAGGCATTTGAACTGTATCAGGCAGCATTTCAGCTTAGTCCCGATGATACTTATGCACAAATGGGTCTGGCACTGTGTTATTTAAATGGCATCGGTACTGTAAAAGACACAGCCAAAGCCACCCGCATGATTCAGGCAGTGGCCCAGCAATACTGGCAGATCGAGGCTCAGTCTGAGGCAGATTTAATTTATGTGGTCGGGCGTTTTTATAGTCTGGCGGAATATCCATTGCCGACACGCGACAAAGCCATTCAATATCTGAATCAGGCGGTTGCGAAAGGCTCCAAGGAAGCAGCCTGGTTCCTGTATCAGGCTCTGTCAGGTATTTATCCGGTCTTTATCTGTCATCCAGAGCAGGCCAATCGTTATCTGCATCAGGCTGCACAACTGGGACATGCACAGGCACAGGCAGAATTGGGCTTGGAGTATCTTAAGGGACAACAGATTGCGCAGGATATTGCCTTAGGCTTGAGCTATCTGCAAAAAGCGGCTGCTCAGCAGAATGGTGTGGCACTGAATGCGCTGGGGGAAGCGTTTGAAAATGGCATAGGCACTGAGGCAAATATTGAACAAGCGGTACAGTATTACCGTCAGGCGGCGGCGCAGGTCAATGCCGATGCTTATAGTCATCTGGGGCGCTTATATACCAAAGGCATTGGTGTAGAGCGGGATATTGGAGTCGCGCGGGACTGGCTGGAAAAAGGCAGTTTGCTCGGGCATGAGCGATCAACTGAATTATTGAAAAATGTGCATGCCTATTTAGAAATGAATTAATTTTTATTGACATCACGCAATATAAAAAACCGCTGTTAGACAGCGGTTTTTTATGGTTCAAGCTTTGTTTAAGGTAATTGCTGGATTGGACTGCCACCTAATGCCTGCATTAAAGTCACATAGGCATTGTACTGGTTCTGTCGGGTTTGTACCAAAGACAGCCGTGCATTCCGCGTAGTTTCCTGCGCATCTAGCAGGTTCTTTAACGCCACCGCGCCATTACGATAACGTACTTCAGTCAGGCGTTCGGTACGTTCAGCCAGTTCGACATTACGTTGCTGCAAAGTGACTTGCTTACTGATTTCAGTCCGGTTCGACAAGGCATTTTCCACATCGGCGAAGGCTTCATACATGGTCTGGCGATATTGCATAATCGCTTTTTCATATTCTAGCTCATTGACTTGCAGATCACGTTTCATGTCATTCCATTGCAGGAAGGGCAAGGTCAGACCCGCACCTAAAGTCGCCACCGGATTCTTCAACGCATTTGAAAGCGAGGTACTGCTGCCAATACCTGTAGTCAAATTCCCAGTCAGACTGATTGAAGGATAATAACTGGCTTTGTTGGCATCCTTATTGGCCAGCGCTTTACGCAAACGTAGTTCAGTCGCTTGGAGGTCGGGACGACGGGACAATAAACTCGCGGGTAAGTCGGCCTGAATACTCGGTAATTGAATATTCGGTAAACGGCTTGGCTCCTGAATAGAAAGCTGTTGTACTGGCATATGCAGCAATACTGCGAGGCCGGTACGCGTTTCCACCCGTTGCTGCTCAATCTGGCTTAAGGTGGCTTGCTGGCTTTGAATCGCCTGTTCGGCCTGGGTTAAATCCAGACCGGACACCGCACCGGCACGATATTGTACCTGCACCAGATCATAGGTTTTTTGCGCCGTTGCCAGATTTTGCTGTACCACGCTATAACGCTCGTTTAAATAAGCCAATTGCCAGTAAAGCTGTGCCGTGGTGCCAATCAGGCTCTGCGCTGTCGCCTGTAAGTCCTGTGCAGATGCCAAGGCTTCCCAGCGCGCCGCTTCAGTCTGATTGGCCAGTTTGCCAAACAGATCCAGTTCATAGCTTAAGCCCGGATAGCCCAGTGAAAGACCCGTCGAAGCATTGCTGCCACCCTCCAGATCAAAACGCTGGCCCGTTGAAATTCGTGCATCACCGACACGGACGCCTTGCTGGCTTTGTGCCTGTCTGGCCTGAATGCGCGCCTGTTGCAAACTGATGCCAGCCACCGCCAGATCTGTATTCTGCGCCAGCACTTGATCGACCAGACTGTTCAATTGCGGATCTTTAAATAAGGTCCACCATTGATCTGCCAGAATGTCGGCATGGATCTGCTGACTTAAGACCTTATTATTTTGAAAGTTGCCCGGCATATTAATCGCAGGCTGCTCATAAGGTGTTTTTACCACTGCCGCACAACCGGTCAGCGAGCTTCCCAGCAACAGGGCACTGGCAAGCTTGGTTAAATTCATTTGCATATCAGGTTCCTTATTCGCGAGAAAGCGCATCGACTGGATTCAGACGAGCGGCATTACGTGCCGGGATAAAGCCAAACACAATCCCAATTAGGCTTGAGCAGACAAAGGCAGCCACAATCGAAGTGGTTGAATAGGCCATCTGGAAAGTACCGCCAGCAAAGTGGGTAATTAGCTGGCCAATCCCGAGCGAGAGCAGCACCCCCAAAATACCGCCTAAAATACACACCAGCACTGCTTCAATCAGGAATTGCTGCAAAATATCACTTTGGCGTGCACCTACTGCCATACGTACCCCAATTTCCTGAGTACGTTCAGTCACGGACACCAGCATGATATTCATCACCCCGATCCCGCCGACCACCAGTGAAATCACAGCAATCGCCGAAATTAAAAGCGTCATAGTCGCTGTGGTCTGCTGAATGGTTTCACGAATACTGTCGGCATTCTGGGTAAACACGTCCTGCGCGCCATGGCGCTGTACCAACAGGTTTAAAATTGCATTTTCAGCCGCCGCACTTGGGTATTCATCCTTAATCCGCACAATGATGCTGCGAACGTTAGATTGCCCCAGCATACGACTCATCACGGTAGAATACGGCAGGTAGACATTCAGGCTGTCATTATTGCCCATCATGCCTTTTTGCGCATCAATCACCCCGATAATCCGGCTCGGGACGCTACCCAGTAAAATCACCTGACCCACCGGATTAGTACCATCCTTAAAGAAAGTGTTTTTGGTATTGGTATCAATGACAACATCTTGTGCCTGTTGCATGACGCTACTGCGGTCAAAGGGCTGACCGGACTGGAAAGTCATGCCACGCACATAGAAGAAATCTTCACTGACGCCATTGACCGTGGTTGAGGCTTCAATTTCTTTATAACGGCCGGTAACACTGCTGTTCACAGAGGGACTGACGCCATCGACATACGGTTGTTCGGCCAGCGCATCGGCATCGGCTGGAATCAGGGTTTTGGCTTGTGAAGATCTGGAATTGTCTCCGAAGCCCCGCCCCTGAAATACGGTAATGGTATTGGTGCCCAGACTGCTGATATTTTCCAGAATCTGCTTCTGTGAACCATTCCCCAAAGCCACCACTGAAACCACCGAAGCGATACCGATAATGATCCCGAGCATGGTCAGGAAAGTCCGCATGCGATGCGCATTCATGGCCAGCAAAGCCATACGGAAGGCCTCACCGAGGCGGTCAACCGCCGAACGCCATGAAGAAATCTTCTTTTGTTGATTACGGATCAGCGGCTGCTTTTCCAGATGGTCTTCGGCTTCAGGCACATTCGGCTGATCGGAAATGATATTCCCGTCTGAAATTTCAATGATTCGTGTCGCGTTTTTTGCCACATTATGATCATGCGTAACCAGAATGATGGTATGACCCTTGGCATTCAGTTCGCGCAAAATACGCATCACCTCAATACCGCTGTTCTTATCCAAGGCACCTGTCGGCTCATCGGCCAGAATCACATCACCGCCATTCATCAGCGCACGGGCAATCGATACACGTTGCTGCTGACCGCCTGACAGTTGACTCGGACGGTTCTGGGTTTTTTCGCCCAGACCCAGATCGGTCAGAATCTTGACCGCACGCGCATGCCGTTCCGATGAATCTGCACCCGCATAAATGGCAGGGACTTCGACATTGCCTGCTGCGTTTAAATCGCCGAGCAGATGATAACGCTGAAAGATAAAGCCGAAATACTCACGGCGTAACTGCGCCAGTTCATCTGCTTCCAGTTCCCGGGTTTCACGGCCTTTGACCTTGTAGCTGCCGGTGGTCGGTTTATCCAGACAACCCAGAATATTCATCAGGGTTGATTTACCCGAACCGGACTGGCCGACAATCGCCACCAGTTCACCCGGATAAATCTCCAGATTCACCCCTTTTAAAATCTGGACTGTGCCTTCACCCGCAGGGAATTCACGTACCAGATTTTTCACCTCGAGCAGAGGCTGCTGTTGTGAATTCATGCTTACATTCTCATTGGGCCACGGCTATTACCACCGCGTTTTGCTGCATCATTGGAAGTATCAGAACCATCGGCAATCACCACCTGATCACCACGTTTTAAACCTTTCAGCACTTGTGCAGTGGCACGGTTATTCAAACCGATCAGCACAGGGGTTGGTTTTGCAGTACCATCGGCTTGCAAGACACGAACCATGGCACGTTGCGCTTTGCCTTGTTCAATCAGCGCAATTTCAGCGTCAGACAGATTTAGGCGGGCAGGGCGTTCAGCGGCAGGACGATTGCCTTGAGACGATTCAGTTTCAGGACGTGCTGCTGGATTAGCTTCGCTACGGGAACCTTCTCCGCGAGAACCTTCACCCCGATTGGCACGTGCCGGACGATTTGAGCTCTGAATCGCAGCGGCTGGAATGGTCAGCACATTTTTAGCTTCATCCAGCACGATATAAACTTGCGCCGTCATATCAATACGCAGTTTGCCGTCTTCATTTGGCACATCAAATAAAGCGTTGTAATACACCGCAGAACTTGACGATGAACCAGATGTATTTGAATCGGTATTAATCGAATTGGGTGCAGGTTCAACCTGACGCAGTTTGGCGTAAATCTTTTTCTCGTTATTGCCCAGTGTGGTGAAATAAACGGTTTGGCCTTCTTCCACTTTCATCACATCTGCTTCAGAAATTTCAGCTTTGATGGTCATGGTGTCGAGCTTGGCCAGTTTCACAATGGTCGGTGCACTTTGATTGGCATTCACGGTTTGACCTTCTTCGGTCACAATCGCCACAATCGTGCCATCCATCGGTGCCACAATCTGGGTATAACCCAAGTCTTCTTTGGCAGTTGCCAAGGTCAGGCGCGACTGTTCGATCTGTGCATTGATTGCCGTGATATCGGCCTGAGCCGTTTTATAACTGGCAAATGCAGATTCCAGCTCTGAACGGGAAGTTGCATCCTGTGCATACATGGCTTTCTGACGATTGTATTCAGCTTCAACTTTGGCCAGATTCGCCTGTCTCACTGCAAGCTGTGCCATCTGGTTTTTAATGCTGGCTTCAGCAGTTTTTAAATCATTTTCCTGACGAACAGAATCAATTCGTGCAATCAGCTGACCCTGTTTAACCTGATCACCGAGTTCCACATACATTTGTCTCACCTGGCCAGAAACCTGGGCACCTACGCTGACCATTTTGGTGGCTTCTAAAATACCGGTCGCCAGTACAGAACTTTCAATATCACCCTGCGTTACTTCAGCAGTAATATACTGTGGCGGCTGTTCTTTAGGTTTGAGGAAATACCACCCCGCAGCGATTAACACAATGGCAATCACGGCGGCCATAATCAGTTTCGTCGGTTTTATTTTTGGCATATTGAGTACGAATTCGGATCAAAGATAGGGATTGATTATAAAAGCGAAATTGGGATAAATCGTGAATTTTTTGAATTATAATGAGAATTATTTTCTATTGGCTGATTTCTGAAAATATCGTCCATACAGACCATTTTAAAATGCTCCATGAATTGCTTGTTCTGACATTCATAACAAGACTTTGACCCTCTATAGATAACATCGATCCTGTTTAAAAGATCATCAGCTGACTCTTAAATAAAATATTACTGTCCCCAACAGTATTTTTTCAATCAAAGCGCTGCACAAATAAAATCGAGTGTGAATCAATAAAGACATAAGACCAAACATACTAGATTTGTTGTGTGATATTTGTTTTAAGGCTGTTTCTGGCTTAATTTTCCTCCCTCTAGTCCAGAGAGCAAAAACCAGTTGAAAATTAAGTAGAAAAAAAAATTAAAAACCCATGTTTTATATATGGATTTAAATAAATAAAGCTTGTAAGATTTAATTCCATAAAAAAATTATGGTTTTACCACTTAACAAGAAAACGCACATTTATTGTGCAAAAATAATACAACTTTGCTCGCAACATTGATGAGGGTTTAACGATGGAATGGAATGAAAGCTATAATATTGGAATCGACGTAATCGATAATCAGCACCGTCAAATTTTAGATTATATCAATGCTTTGGAGCAGGTAAAAAGCACAGGAGATCGCGATCGAATCAAAGAGGTCTTGGAGGATTTAATCGATTATACCCAGTCACATTTCAGCTTTGAAGAAAACCTGCTGGAACAGGTCAGTTATCAATACCTAGCTTCGCATCGCGGTATACATGAATTATTTGTGAAACGACTCAATGATTATCGTCTCAAGTTCGAGAAGGGAGAATCGATTGAAAATGATTTATATCGTTTATTGTCCAAATGGCTGATCAATCATATTCAACATGATGATCAGGACTATGTCGATGCAGTGCGCGATAATATGTTGAGTTATTTACGTGCTCAGGAAAGCAAAAAAGGCAAGGGCTGGTTTGCACGTTTCTTTGGTTAAGCACTCGGCGCTAAAAATAAGCGTTGACCGCACATTTCAGCAATGGCCTGTAAGATGAGATGTTCAGGGTTCTCTTTGGACATCCCTTTAATGGCCGCATCAATACGGATTAACAGCTGGGGCCAGCTCAAAAAGCGTTGTGGGCTGAGACGGCGTAAAGCTTGCTGATATAGCCCGACTTTGGTTTTCCAGATTCCAATTTGCAAGGCATTTTGCGGCTGTTCAAACAGTTGCATCAACAGACGCATTTCCTTGCTTAGGCTCCATAAGATCAGGCTCATCGGTTCACCTGAAGCGACCAGATACTGGAAAATCTTGATCGATTGCGAGAGATTGCCTTGCAGCAGGGCATCACTCAAATCATAGGTGCTATAGCGTGATTGATCCTGTAAGCAGGCATATAAATGATCAATCTGAATCACATCAACTTCCGCAAAGGTGTCACTGACCCGCATCAGGCTGTTTTTGGCTGCCAGCAAGTTGTGCTCATGATGCTGTTCCAGCCATTGCCAGGCATCATGGGCCAGTTTAATCCCCAGTTTATCTGCTTCAACTGCCAAAATTTGCTGACGATCGCGTGGATAATTTGCAGTAAGCGCAACGCAGACACCATTGGCCTCAACCGTCTGGAAGAAGCTGGATTTGAGGCTGCTCGCATCTTGCTTGGGCATAACGACCAATAGCAGATTATCACTGTCTTGTTGTAAATAGCTTTTCAGCAGTTTGAGGCTACTGGCATCTGGTTTGATATTGCCATGCACTTCAACTGCCAGTTGGGTTGAGAACAATGACAAACTGTTCAATGCATTAAAGACATTTTTCCACTCAGAAACTGAACTGACATCATAACGTTGACGTTCGATGTCTTTGGCTTGCCAATGTGTGCGAAAGGCATCGATCAGGTTTTGTTCTAGCAAAGGCTCTTGACCATGCAAGACCCAGGCACCGCGAGCTTCATCGACACGTTTTAGGGCTTGCAGATAGTCAAGTTTCATAAGGCGTTCTTATTGAGCAGGTTGCGCTGGGGTATTTTGTTTGGCCAAGGGGAGGCGGTTCGATGAAATCTGACGCGCGATCTGCTGTGCCACATCATCAATAATCACCTGATTCAAAAACTTTTGTTCCTGGTCATCAGTGTTGACTGTTTCAATGTCATATTGATAAGTACGCGTTGCCACCACAGCGCGTGGTTCGGTCACCGGATTACCTTGCGCATCTTCAATGCGGAAGGTTACATTTAAACGCAGCAAGGTTTCTACCAGCTTGCCGTTTAATTCTAAGCGGCGCGGCGTGTAATCGAGAACACGCAATACATAAGCATTAGGTGCATTACTTAGCTGTACGCCTGCAGCACCGAGGTAAACTGCCAGTTTTTCTTGCAGTTCTTCAGTATTGGGCGGTAAAGACAGGCTCATGACAGAGTAAGCAACAGGTGCGGAGCTCGGATTGGTTCCTTTCAGATGAAAACCACAGCCGACTAAGCCTGCACTCAGACCACAAGTTAAAACAATTGCTGCTAAACGTTTGCCCAAATGCATGTGTTGCCCTCTATGCTTCCCGAAGGGGAATATTTGAAATCCTGAACTGGATTGTAAAGTCAAAGCCCGTTGGCTGGCAACGGGCTTTGTGTTTTTTAAGCCTCCCTTTGGCAAAGGGAAGTTTGGAGGGATTATTTCTTAAAGTCCTTCTCCTGAGTGAGGTTTTAAAGCAGCGCTTTTAAAACTGAACGCAAGTGAGGGTTAGGGAGAGGTGAATTATTCGCCCTCATCCCCTTGCAGAATTGTTTAAAGCAGTGCTTAAACAATTCCTCAGGATTTAAACCACCAAGTTCACCAACTTATTTGGAACAACAATTTCTTTCTTGGTTGGACCAGTCAAGAATTGCTGAACTTCAGGCAATGCTTTGGCTTGAGCCAAGATGTCATCTTTAGAAGCATCTACAGATACTTCAAGCTTGCCACGAAGTTTACCGTTGACTTGAACCACGATGGTTTGCGTATTACGTGTCAGCGCAGATTCATCTACTGCAGGGAATAAAGTTGAATTCAATTCAATCCCAAATTCAGCCAATAAAGTCTGGCTTAAATGCGGTGCAAATGGTGCAAGTAAAGTTAATAGCGTTGTAATCGACTCACGTGCAACAGCAACGTCATTGTCATCTTGGGCTTCAAACTTGTTGTTCGCGTTTAGAAGTTCCATCAATGCAGCAATTGCAGTGTTAAATGCATGACGACGTTCGATGTCATCACCGACTTTTTGGATGGTTTCATGAGTTTTACGACGTAGGTCTTGTGCAGCCGTAGACAGTGCCGCTTTGTCGATGTTTGATGCACCGTTACCTTTTTCAAGGAAGCCTGTTGCTAAACGCCATACACGTTTCAGGAAGCGGTTTGCACCCTCAACACCGGCGTCAGACCATTCTAGTGATTGATCTGGTGGAGCTGCAAACATCATGAACACACGTGCCGTATCTGCGCCGTACTGGTCAATAATTGATTGCGGGTCGATACCGTTATTTTTCGATTTCGACATTTTTTCCTGACCACCAACAATTACGTCCTGACCATCACCTTGGTATTTCGCAGACAGAATACGCCCTTTTTCATCACGTTCGAGGTCGATATCTGCAGGGTTAAACCAGGTTTTCTTGCCTGATTCAGCTTCACGGTAATAAGTATCTGCCAAAACCATACCTTGAGTTAACAGGTTGGTAAATGGTTCATTACCTTGTACTACACCTTCATCACGCATCAATTTGTGGAAGAAGCGTGCATAAAGTAAGTGCAGAATCGCGTGTTCAACACCACCGATGTATTGATTTACTGGAAGCCATGTTTGAGCAGCTTCAGGTTTAACTAAACCATTAGTAAAATCAGGAGATGCATAACGTGCATAGTACCAAGATGACTCTACAAAGGTATCCAGCGTATCTGTTTCACGACGCGCATCACCACCACAGCTTGGGCAAGTGGTTTGATAAAACTCAGGCATCTTGTTCAATGGATTACCTGAACCGTCTGGAACCACGTCAGTCGGAAGTACAACAGGAAGTTGCTCTTCAGGCACCGGCACTTGACCACATGATGGACAGTTAATCATTGGAATTGGGCAACCCCAATAACGCTGACGCGATACACCCCAGTCACGTAAACGGAACTGAACTTTGGTGCTTGCAAGAGTTGTTGGTTCTAATTTCGCAAGGAACGCATCATAAGCTGCTTGAAAGTCTAAACCGTCAAATTCAGCAGAATTGACCAATTTACCCTCTTTAGAACCGTACCATTCTTGCCATTCTGTTGCAGAAAAGTCGCTATCGTCAGCGCCTTTGGCATCAATGACTTGTTTGATGCTTAAGCCATATTTATTGGCAAATTCAAAATCACGTTCGTCGTGTGCAGGTACAGCCATCACTGCGCCAGAGCCATAAGACATCAACACGTAGTTGGCAATCCAAACAGGAACTGCTTCGCCAGTGACAGGATGCTTCACAGACAGACCTGTTGCCATGCCTTTCTTTTCAGCAGTGGCAAGGTCAGCTTCAGCCACAGAACCCATACGGCATTCTTCAATAAATGCTTTAAGTTCAGCATTATTTTCCGCAGCTTTCAGCGCCATTGGATGTTCTGCTGCAACTGCAACATAAGTCACACCCATTAAGGTGTCAGCACGTGTGGTGAATACAGTAAGGCCGTCTGCGTAAATTTCAGGATTCGCTGAAGGGAAGGTAATGTCCATCCCTTGTGAACGACCAATCCAGTTACGCTGCATGGTCAGAACTTGTTGTGGCCAGCCATCTTTAAGCGTGTCCAGGTCGTCAAGTAACTCTTGCGCATAATCGGTAATGCGGAAGTAGTACATTGGAATGTCACGTTTTTCAACCAATGCACCTGAACGCCAGCCGCGACCATTTTCAACCTGTTCGTTGGCAAGCACAGTCTGATCGACCGGATCCCAGTTTACAGTTGAAAGTTTACGGTAAATTAAGCCTTTTTTATAAAGCTGAACAAATAGCCATTGTTCCCAACGATAGTATTCAGGGGTACAGGTGGCAAATTCACGATCCCAATCGACAGCTAGACCCAATTTCTTTAATTGGTCACGCATGTAAGCGATATTTTCAAATGTCCATTTTGCCGGAGCAACCTGGTGTGCAATCGCTGCGTTTTCAGCAGGTAGACCGAAAGCATCCCAACCCATCGGTTGCAGGACCGTTTCACCTTTTAAGCGATGGAAACGGCTGATCACGTCACCAATCGTATAGTTACGCACATGACCCATATGCAGTTTGCCACTTGGGTAAGGGAACATCGAGAGAATATAACGACGTGGACCTTCTACTTTGTCGGCAACTTTAAAGGCTTTGCGAGATTCCCAATCCTGTTGGACTTGAGGCTCGATCGCACTGGCTTGATATTCGGAATCAATGTGAGTAGTCATAAACGTATCAGTGAATTACGGTGAAAAAAGTCTGTTGCACAGCATAGCGCAAAATGCACCTAAAAGTGAATTTTGCGCAGGCATTTCCCTAAGAAAAAATGATCAGTTCCATAGTGGAGGTCGCTTATAAAGCCACTGCGCGATTTTTCGATTGTTCTAAGGCTTCGTTGGCTTCACGTTGCTGCTGATCCTGATTCGCAGGAATTTGAGGCTGTTGCAGTTGTTCTTGAGTACTATTTTCTGTTTGCACTTCAGTTTCATTCGTTCTAGGCGGTGTCGGTGCCGAGTTTTTCCAGCCATAGGTATCGACAGTTGTGGCTTTTTTCGCTGTTTTCGGGGGCGGTGTTTTTGTATAGTGCGTGGTGCCCTTGGCATCGACCCATTTATAATACTGGATTGCTGAAGCACTACTGCTACAAATGCCCAGAGAAATTGCACAACTCAGACTTAAGGCAGTTAAAAAAGATATTTTCATTGTTTTTGAGCCTCTGTGTTCTAGCCATAAAATACTACAAAACATTGTAGTGATTTTCACAGTAAAAATAATGAATTTTTATCCGCTCTATTCATGATCACGGATCGAACAGCTTCTGCATCTCGTTTGTAGAAGTGGTGAGCAAATTTTCAGACACAAAATTTATTGATAAACAACTTCACTGGATTTATTAAAAATTCATTCATTTTTTTTATATAAGACATACTAAAAATTTATAAAATTAAATATATAAGTTTATGAATTTTATTGGATTAAATATTATTAGATTAATTCTTTATTACTGTCCTTGCTCTAGATTGCTGTTAAAAACAGCAAATCAGGTATTTTAAAGCGCATATTGCCTGTTTTTTAAACTTGACTTTAAAGCCTGAAAACACAAGAATGCTGCAATAGTTTTATATGCCTTAATCGATCACCCTTCGACTAAGTGTCATTTCATGCAGTGGGCGATTTCTCTAGCCGAGAAATTGAACAAAGCTAAGCAAAATATGTTTATCCCAACATGTTTTAGGTCTTGTATTGCTCGAACAGCCAAGAGATCAGATTTTTTTCCTATTGCTATGAAAACTATGAAATTTGTGTGCTATAACAGTGCAGACAGTTAACAAATGAAACACTGCAAATGCCTCCCATTTGTGCAGTGTCATAATATTAGGGTGAATCACGTTGGAACTTCTATCTGGTGGTGAAATGCTTGTTCGCGCATTAGCGGACGAAGGCGTTGAACATGTTTTTGGATACCCAGGCGGCGCAGTTCTTCATATTTATGATGCGCTATTTCAACAAGACAAAATCAATCATTACCTCGTACGTCACGAACAAGCTGCCGGTCACATGGCGGATGCTTACTCACGCGTCACAGGTAAGACCGGTGTGGTGCTGGTGACCTCAGGTCCGGGTGCAACCAATACGGTAACGCCAATTGCAACGGCCTATATGGACTCAATCCCGATGGTGATTTTGTCAGGTCAGGTTGCGAGTCATCTGATTGGTGAAGATGCATTCCAGGAAACCGATATGATCGGCATTTCACGTCCAATCGTGAAGCATAGTTTCCAGGTGCGTCATGCCAGCGAAATTCCTGCAATCATCAAAAAAGCATTCTATATCGCGTCATCTGGTCGTCCAGGCCCTGTCGTAATTGATATTCCTAAAGATGCGACCAATCCTGCAGAAAAATTTGCTTACGAATACCCGGAAAAAGTGAAGATGCGTTCGTATCAGCCACCGTTTCGTGGTCACTCAGGTCAAATTCGTAAAGCGATTGAAGAATTAGTCAATGCTAAGCGCCCAGTAATTTATTCGGGTGGTGGTGTGGTTCAAGGCAATGCATCTGCACAATTGACAGAGCTTGCGCATCTATTGGGCTATCCGGTAACCAATACCTTAATGGGCTTGGGCGCATTCCCGGGTGATGATGAACAGTTCATCGGTATGCTCGGTATGCACGGTACTTATGAAGCCAACATGACCATGCACAATGCAGATGTGATTCTGTGTGTAGGCGCGCGCTTCGATGACCGTGTCACCAACAATCCGGCAAAATTCTGTCCGAATGCCAAAGTGATTCATATTGACATCGACCCGGCGACGATTTCAAAAACCATTATGGCGCACATTCCAATTGTCGGTGCGGTAGAGCCGGTATTGACTGAAATGTTGAACCAGTTGAAACAGCTCAATGTTTCCAAGCCAAATCCTGAAGTGATTGCGGCATGGTGGTCTCAGATTAATGAATGGCGCAAAGTGCATGGCGGTCGTTATGCAGCAGGTGTTGATGGTGTGATGAAGCCACAACAAGTGGTTCAGGTATTGGATAAAGTGACCAATGGCGAAGCGATCATTACTTCGGACGTAGGCCAGCATCAAATGTTTGGTGCGATGTATTACAAATACAAGCGTCCGCGTCAATGGATCAACTCAGGTGGCCTAGGCACCATGGGTGTAGGTTTGCCTTATGCGATGGCTGCGAAGCTTGCCTTCCCGGATCAACAGGTGGTGTGTATTACGGGTGAAGCGTCGATTCAGATGTGTATCCAAGAGCTTTCGACCTGTAAGCAATATGGCTTGAACGTAAAAATCTTGTGCCTGAATAACCGTGCTTTAGGTATGGTGAAACAATGGCAGGACATGAATTACGAAGGTCGTCATTCTAGCTCTTATGTAGAGTCACTGCCTGACTTTGCCAAGTTGATGGAAGCGTATGGTCACGTCGGTATTCAGATTGATCATGCCGATGAGCTTGAGTCGAAACTTGCAGAAGCGATGGCAATTAACGACAAGTGCGTATTTATTAACGTCATGGTTGATCGTACTGAGCATGTTTATCCGATGTTGATTGCAGGTCAATCGATGCAAGATATGTGGTTAGCAAAAGGGGAGCGCACAGCATGAGACATATCATCTCTGTACTTGTTGAAAATGAAGCAGGTGCGCTTTCCCGTTTAGTGGGCTTATTCTCACAGCGTGGCTACAACATCGAAACATTAAACGTTGCGCCAACTGAAGATCCAACACTTTCTCGTTTGACTTTGACCACTTATGGCGATGATCACAAGATTGAGCAAATCACCAAGCAACTCAACAAGCTTGTTGAAGTGGTGAAAGTGGTTGACCTGTCTGAAGGTGCTCACATTGAGCGTGAATTGATGCTGATCAAAGTCAAAGCATTGGGTTCATCTCGCGACGAAATTAAGCGTACCGCAGATATTTTCCGTGGTCAGATTGTCGATGTAACACCAACGACTTATACCATTCAAATCGCAGGTACGACTGAAAAAGTTGATGCGTTTATTGATGCACTTGCAGAACACACCATTTTAGAAGTGGTGCGTTCAGGCGTTTCAGGTATTGCGCGCGGCGAAAAAGTTTTAACCATCTAATTTAAATATTTCCTCATCCTAATAAGAAGGGGGTATCAGGCAATGTAAATACAAGGGTCATTGCCTGATTTAACGGACAAACAAGCATTAAGCGGAGACAGCAATGCAAATTTTTTACGATAAAGACACTGACTTATCTATCATCCAATCTAAGAAAGTAGCGATCATTGGTTACGGTTCACAAGGTCACGCGCATGCGCTTAACCTGAAAGATTCTGGCGTTGATGTCACTGTAGGTTTACGTGCGAACTCTACTTCTTGGAAAAAAGCTGAAAATTCAGGTCTTAAAGTTGCTGAAGTTGCTGCTGCTGTAGCGCAAGCGGATGTAGTCATGATCTTGACGCCAGACGAATTCCAATCTCAACTTTATCGTGACGAGATTGAGCCAAACATCAAGCAAGGTGCTACTTTAGCGTTTGCTCACGGTTTCTCGATTCTTTACAACCAAGTTGTTCCACGTGCTGACCTTGACGTAATCATGGTTGCGCCTAAAGCACCTGGTCACACAGTACGTTCTGAATACCAGCGTGGTTCAGGTGTTCCTGACTTAATCGCAATTCACCAGGATGCATCTGGTAACGCGCGTAACGTTGCACTTTCTTATGCTTCAGGCGTAGGTGGCGGCCGTACTGGTATTATCGAAACTTCATTCCGTGAAGAAACTGAAACTGACCTTTTCGGTGAGCAAGCAGTTCTTTGTGGTGGTGCAGTTGAACTGGTTAAAATGGGCTTCGAAACTTTGGTTGAAGCTGGTTATGCGCCTGAAATGGCGTACTTCGAATGTCTACACGAGCTTAAATTGATCGTTGACTTGATGTTCGAAGGCGGTATCGCGGATATGAACTACTCAGTATCGAACAACGCTGAATATGGTGAATATGTAACGGGTACTGAAGTAATTAACGAGCAGTCTCGTGAAGCGATGCGTAATGCACTTAAACGTATTCAATCTGGCGAATACGCGAAGATGTTCATTCAAGAAGGTGCTTTAAACTACCCTTCAATGACTGCACGTCGTCGTCAAAACGCTGCTCACGGTATTGAAGTAACTGGTAACAAACTTCGTGCGATGATGCCTTGGATTCAAGCAAATAAAATTGTTGATAAAGAGAAAAACTAATTTCTCGAATCAATTGATTTGAATGCGAAGACCCACTCATTTTGAGTGGGTTTTTTATTTTTGGTGTTACGTGCCTCAAAAGATGTAAGCAGTGCTTACATCTTTTTCGTACCTTGGATTCAAGCAAACAAAATCGTAGACAAAGAAAAGAACTAAGTTCTAATGTCTAAGTCAAAAAGCCCCTGTTTTTAACAGGGGCTTTTTTTGTGTGATAATGAAGTTAGTATTAACGTTACGTGCCTCAATAAGAATAAAGCAGTGCTTTATTTTTTTCGTACCGTGGATTCAAGTAAACAAAATCGTTGATAAGGAAAAGAATTAATACTTCTTTTGGTTGAATTTTATGCTATAAAGACCTCGTTATTATGGGATTTTTTATTGGAAAATGCATGAAAGTTAAATGCTTAGGATTTGAGATTAGTACAGAAAAGAATCTAATAAATATTAATGATTTTATTGAGAGCAATTTAGTTTTTTGAGATAAAAGATATTTTTAAGCGTGATGTATTTATTGATTGTAATGACCCTAATTACTACAAAGGATTAATTCTAACTATTAAAGATCAAAAAGCTTTTACAGCCAAAATGATATTCAATTCAGAAGGCTTATTTTGGGTTGCATAGCACCCATTATTAAGTTTTTGCTACTTCATCAAACAGTCACACAGAACACCTATGCTTTGCTTAAAACATAAATAAGTAAGATAGGTGCGACATGAATCAGCCCTACAGCCAAGCCTTAACAAAACAACAAGCACTCCTTGATGGCTTTCAATTTGACTTAAAACAGCAACGTCTGAAAAGTCCTCAAAAATCATCTGCGCTTGCAGATTTGGTACGCCCCCGCTTAAAAATTGCCATAGTGACCGAAACATGGCCACCTGAAATTAATGGGGTAGCAAATTCATTGTTACAACTCTGCAAAGGGCTGAAAAAACAGGGGCATAAAATTTTATTGATTCGACCCGAGCAAAAAGGCATCTGTGCTGAATTTCAACCCTATCGGGAATGTTTGGTTAAAGCACAGCGTATTCCCAAATATTCAGGCTTACAGTTCGGTTGGCCACAGTTTCTAAAGGTTCGCCATGCGGTAGAAGCCTTTGCACCCGATGTAGTGCATATCGTCACAGAAGGCCCATTAGGGCTTGCCGCGCAGCAAACTGCAAGATTCCTTGAAATTCCTGTATCGAGCGGTTTTCATTCACCATTTCAGGAATTTAGCCGTTTCTTTGATTTGGCATTTTTGGTTAAACCTATTCAGCATTATCTCAAATGGTTTCATAATCATACCGCAATTACCTGTGTACCGAGTCGTGAGACTGCCGAAGCACTCCGCAAATTTGGAGTGACGTGTCCACTGGTTGTGGTGGGACGAGGGGTAGATACACAAGCCTTTTCACCTAAATGGCGTTCTGATTCCCTACGCCAGAGCTGGGGAGCTTCCAAAGAGACCCGTGTCATGTTGTATGTCGGGCGTTTATCGCCTGAAAAAGAAATACCAGTGGTGATTCAGGCATATTTCACATTGCGTCATATGCATTGTCAGGATGTGCGTCTGGTGGTGGTCGGAGATGGTCCAGACCGACAGTGCTTAGAGCAGTTGAATCATGATGCTTCGATTGTGTTTACCGGGAGTTTGCGTGGTCAACAGCTTGCTGAAGCCTATGCCAGTGCCGATGTGTTTTGCTTTGCGAGTCAGGTTGAAACCTTTGGCAATGTGGTATTGGAGGCGATGGCCAGTGGACTGCCGGTTATTGCTTATGATTATGCTTGTGCACATTTACATGTACAACACGACCGAACAGGCTGGCTCAGCTCACTGGGTCTGCAAGAAGATTTAACAGCCAATATCTTAAAGTTACCAGATTATCACACACTTAGAAGAATGGGTGTGTATGCTTCACACTGTGCACAGAAGGTCGGATGGCAACATCCTGTAGAGCAGTTTGAACAGGTTCTGTACTCAATCACAAGGCAAAATAAATGACCTAATTAAAACAAGAGCGGGAGCAACATGATGAAAATCCACAATGCCAAACTCAAATTTTTAGAAATAGATTTAAAAGGCTGTGTCTACCTCAATCATCTCTCCCACTCAAATCGAATCGCTGCTTTTTTTAAAATCATTAGCCGTTTGGGGGATGGCGTGTTTTGGTATGTGATGTGTTTTGCTGCATGGGGACTTCGTGGCTTGGAGTATGGGCTACAGATGCTCTATATCATTTTGGGTGGAACGTTCGGTACGCTGATTTATAAAATTCTCAAAACAAAAACTGTACGTCCAAGACCTTATCAGGTGCACCAAGTGATTCGACTGGGTGAGCGGCCACTTGATCATTTTAGTTTTCCGTCTGGACATACCTTGCATGCGGTAATGGCAACCACGGTCTTGGGTTATGTTGCACCGCTATTATTGCTGTTGATGCTCCCTTTTACGCTGCTGGTGGCTTTATCGCGCATGATTCTGGGATTGCATTATCCAAGTGATGTCGCGGTTGGGGCAATGATCGGAGGCATGATGGCCGTGGTCATTGTGCTGAGCGCACCTTATCTCAATATTATGTTGTAAAAATAAGTGAAAACTGAGGCGAAAGCTCGCAGATTTTTATAAATTTGCTAAAGTACAGCATTAAAGCAAATATGGTGAGAAATAGAGATGGGTTTACGTTGGACTGATACCCTCGATATCGCGATTGAACTCTACGAAGCGCATCCAGATGTGGATCCGCAGTGGATTCGTTTTACTGATTTACACGCCTGGGTATGTGCCTTGCCTGAGTTTGCAGATGACCCGACTAAATCCACAGAAGGTCTGCTGGAAGCGATTCAAATGGCATGGATTGACGAAGCGCGTTAAGTGCCCGATTGAAAAAAGCATATTTTTACAGTGTAAAAGCAGAAAAGTGCGCATTATCTCGGTATAATGCGCCAAATTTTCATGTCAACAATTGACTTAAGGAGCCTATCATGGCTATCGAACGTACTTTATCTATCGTAAAACCAGACGCAGTTGCTAAAAACCACATCGGCGACATCTTTGCTCGTTTCGAGAAAGCTGGTCTTCAAATCGTTGCAACTAAAATGAAACACTTGACTCAAGCTGAAGCTGAAGGCTTCTACGCTGAGCACAAAGAACGTGGTTTCTTTGCTGACCTCGTTGCTTTCATGACTTCTGGTCCAGTGGTTGTTTCAGTTCTTGAAGGCGAAAACGCTGTTCTTGCTCACCGTGATATCCTTGGCGCGACGAATCCTAAAGAAGCTGCTCCTGGTACAATCCGTGCAGATTTCGCTGTAAGCATCGACGAAAATGCTGCTCACGGTTCTGACTCTGTAGCATCAGCTGACCGTGAAGTTAACTACTTCTTCGCTCAAACTGAGATTGCTCCACGTACTCGTTAATTCGCAGTATTCAAACCAGATAAGTGTTATTATACTTATCTGGTTTTTTTATTCTTTGAATAATTCTTTGCTCACATATTGAGCTTCTCCTTTGATCTTTAGGCATGGTTTAGGTAATACACATGAGTACTGAAGTCGTCGCTGTATCTGCAGTTTCAGCTGCACAGCAACCATCTCCGTCCACTCCCACACAGCAGAATGCTGTGGAAAAAGTGAACCTACTCGGCATGTCTCGTCCGCAAATGGAGAAATTCTTTGAGGATATGGGGGAGAAGAAGTTTCGTGCCGGGCAGGTAATGAAATGGATTCACCAATTTTTCGTGACCGATTTTGCCGAGATGACCAATATCTCGGGCAAACTGCGTGAAAAACTGGAACGTATTTGTGAAATTAAAGCGCCCGAAGTGGTGCATAAAAATTATTCTAAAGATGGCACCCGTAAATGGGTCTTCCGTGTCGGTGATGGTGACGGCTCTCTTGTCGAAACTGTATTGATTCCAGCAGAACATCGTAGCGGCCTACGTCGTACCTTGTGTATTTCGTCTCAAGTGGGCTGCGCACTGGACTGTTCATTCTGTTCAACCGGTAAACAGGGTTTTCAGCGCGATTTAGATCAGTCAGAAATCATTGGTCAGTTGTGGGTGGCGAACTATTCCTATATGGAAGATGTGCCTGTGGCAGATCGTGAACGTTCAGTCACGAATGTGGTCATGATGGGCATGGGCGAACCACTGCTTAACTACGATGCCGTACTTAATTCCATGCGCATTATGCTGGACGACTTTGCTTATGGCATGTCGAAACGTCGCGTGACCTTATCGACATCAGGTGTAGTGCCGAAAATTGATCAAATGGTCAAAGACATTGATGTTGCACTGGCCATTTCATTGCACGCACCAAATGACGAACTGCGTAATGAACTGGTGCCAATCAACAAGAAATATCCTTTAGAACAACTGATTGCGGCGTGTCAGCGTTATATTGCCAAAGATGGTAATGAAAGTTCACGTAAACACGTCACCATTGAATATGTGATGCTGGATGGTGTGAATGATCATCCTGAACATGCACAGCAAATGATTAAGCTGCTGAAGAACTTGCCGAGCAAGATTAATTTGATTCCATTCAACCCTTTCCCGCACGCGCCTTATGGGCGTTCAAGCCGTAACCGCATTATTTCTTTCCAAAAAACTTTGTCTGATGCCGGTTTTGTGTGTACGATTCGTCAGACACGCGGTGATGATATTGATGCGGCGTGTGGACAGCTTGTAGGTCAAGTGGCTGATCGTACCCGTCGTGCGGAACAGTGGAAAAAGAAAATTGCGCAGTCAAATGAGATTATGCGTTCACAAGGATAATAAGAGGTCGCCAGTTGAGAAATCTAACATCTAAAATTGCTTTGATTTCAACAGTATGTGTGTCTTTAGCTTTGGTTGCATGTCAAACGCCAGATTTGGGTCAGAAAGATCCTGAAAAAGCCACCAAAGTCCGTACCCAATTGGCGGCAGAATATTTAAGAACAGGTGACCTAGATGCAGCCAAACGTGCGCTGGATCAGGCACTCGAAACGACTCCGCGTGATTCGCAAGCGAATATGATGATGGGCGTGCTATTGCAACAGGAAGGTAGTCAGCTCAATCTTGAGAAAGCAGATGCTTATTTCAAGCGTGCGATTTCGGCAGATCCGAAAAATGCACAGGCACGCAACAACTATGGCACGTATTTATATCAGCTAGAACGCTATAATGATGCGATCGAGCAGTTTAACATTGCCGGTGCAACTTTAGGTTATGATCAGCGTTTCCGTGCACTGGAAAATATGGGACGTATTTACCTGAAAATGGGCGATGTGGTGAATGCTGAAAAATCATTCAAACAGGCGCTTCAGGCGAATCGCGATTCATATATATCAATGTTAGAGTTGTCAGAAATTTTTTATTTAAACCAGCAGTTCCCGGCAGCGACACAACTGTATCAACAGTTTGCGCGTGGTGTGGGACAGAAAAATCAGGGTGCCCGTGCGCTCTGGGTTGGCATTCGCACTGCGCGTGCCAGTGGTGATCAGTTGGGGATGCAGGTATTGGTGAACCAGTTACGTGCATTGTTTCCTGAAAGCCAGGAATACCAACGTTATTTGCAATTACAGTACAGTACTGAGGCCGTATGGAAGTAAATCCTAATTCACCTTCGAATCATTCGAGCGTAGCTCCAAATGCGTTAGGAAATATTCAACGTCCGGGCGAGTACTTGCGTCAGATTCGTCTCAATCAGCAACGTGATCTGGAAAATGTGGCCAAAGAGCTGAATATTCCGGTCAAAACCCTGACTGCACTTGAGCAGGATGAATATAAGTCTTTGCCTGAGGCGACTTTTATCAAAGGTTATTACCGGATCTATGCCAAACTTTTGGGTGTAGATGCGTCGACTATTATTCAGCGTTTTGATGAAATTTATACCAATGATACGGGTTTGTTGCCCAATCATGCGCTGAATAATTCCCCCATCAAAATTATGGGGAAATTGCCAGGTTCCAAGCGTGACCGTAACCGTAAATGGTTAAAGCGCATTTTTATTACGCTGGTCTTGCTGCTAATTTTGGGCGCACTGTTTGCCATGATTCAAAACTGGTCGAGCAGTAATTCGCAAAATAGCAGTGAAGTTTCTGGAGTCGGTGCTTCCAATATCGAGATTCTGAATCTGGATGCAGGCGCCGCACTGTCTGGCGACCAGCTAAAACTCGATTTTAACCGTCCGACCTCTGTGCATATCGTCGATTCAGCCGGTAACGTTTTAGCGACTGGCCGTCAGGCATCGAGTTTGCAACTCAATGGTGAAGCACCATTCCAGATTCGTCTTGATGATGCGGCAGCTGTATCACTCAGCCTGAATAATGAAAATATTTCATTGTCACCTTATACCGTAAACGGAAAAGCAGAATTCCGTTTGTCACCTTAACAGATCAAGAGTAGAGCAAAACCATGATCGTAAATCCAATTAAACGTCGTCCAACACGTAAAATTCGTGTCGGTTCAGTTTATGTGGGTGGTGATGCACCAATCAGTATCCAGTCTATGACCAATACTGAAACCTGTGATGTGGCAGCCACGGTTGCACAGATCCAGCGCTGTGTCGATGCCGGTGCAGACATCATGCGGGTTTCTGTGCCTACGATGGAAGCGGCGGCAGCATTTGGTGAAATTCGTAAGCAGGTGAATGTGCCTTTGGTGGCCGATATTCACTTCGACTATAAAATTGCTTTGGCAGTTGCGGACTTCGGTGCAGACTGTTTGCGGATTAACCCGGGCAATATCGGCTCAGAAGCAAAGATTCGTGAAGTGGTGGCAGCAGCACGTCATAATGATATTTCAATGCGGATCGGTGTCAATGCCGGTTCACTCGAAAAAGACATTCAAAAGAAATATGGCGAGCCGACAGGCGCAGCATTGCTTGAATCTGCGATGCGTCATATCGATATTTTAGACCGTCTGGATTTTCAGGAATTTAAAATTTCAGTTAAAGCATCCAATGTGTTCCTGACCATGGATGCGTACCGTTTGCTGTCACAGCAAATTGATAATCCGCTGCATTTGGGTGTAACCGAAGCCGGTATTTACCGTACAGGTTCGGTTAAATCTGCAATCGCTCTGGGTGGTTTGCTGATGGAAGGCATTGGCGATACCATGCGTATTTCGCTTGCTGCCGAGCCTGAAGAAGAAATTAAAATCGGTTTTGATATTCTAAAATCGCTGGGTCTGCGTTCTAACGGCATTAATTTTATTGCCTGCCCAAGCTGTTCACGTCAGGAATTTAATGTGATTTCAGTGATGCAACAACTGGAAGAGCGTCTGGAAGATATCCGTACCCCGATGGATGTCTCGGTGATTGGCTGTAAAGTAAATGGGCCGGGCGAGGCTAAAGAAGCCGATATCGGTGTCGTAGGTGCAGCGCCACGTTCACTGGTGTATCGTAATGGTGAAAAGAGCCATCTAATTGATACCAATCAACTGGTTGATGAGATCGAAAATATGGTTCGTCAACGTGTTACCGAGCTTGAAGAAGCTAAATCTAAAGAAATTATTCGTACAAGTTTTTCTGAGTAGATCATGAGTTCAATCGTCGCAATCAAAGGTTTTAATGACATTCTCCCAACGCAAAGCCCAGCTTGGAGACGTCTTGAACAACATCTGTCGGGTTTGATGGATGCTTATGGCTATCAACAAATCCGTTTGCCTATCGTTGAACAGACCAATCTGTTCAAACGTTCGATCGGTGATGCCACCGATATCGTTGAAAAAGAAATGTATACCTTTCTGGACAAAGGTAATCCGCCTGAGTCTCTGACACTACGCCCTGAAGGAACTGCAGGCTGTGTACGTGCCATGCTGGAGCATAATCTGCTTCGTGGTGCAACTCCTCGCGTCTGGTATATCGGGCCAATGTTCCGTTATGAAAAACCACAGAAAGGTCGTTACCGTCAGTTCCACCAGTTTGGTGTAGAAACCTTTGGTGTGGCGACTCCGGACATGGATGCAGAGCTGATTTTGATGACTGCACGTCTGTGGAAACGTATGGGCGTAGCGGACAAGGTTCAACTTGAATTAAATACTTTAGGCGAATCGGATGAACGTGCAGCCTATCGTGCAGCCTTGGTTGAATTTTTAGAGTCACATAAAGCCGATCTGGACGAAGATTCTCAGCGCCGTCTGACCACAAATCCACTGCGTATTCTGGATTCTAAAGATGCCAAAACCCAAAGCATCCTAGAAAATGCACCGAAACTGCATGACTTTATGGGTGAAGAAACTCTGGCGCATTTTGCCCAGTTACAACAGTACCTGACTGATGCCGGCGTGAGTTTTGTGATCAACCAAAAACTGGTACGTGGCTTAGACTACTACAACAAAACTGTGTTTGAATGGACCACAACACATTTAGGTTCACAAGGAACCGTGTGTGCCGGTGGCCGTTATGACGGTCTTGTTGGTCAATTGAAGGGCAAGCCTGATCAGTCTGTACCTGCGGTTGGTTTTGCCATGGGTATCGAACGTTTATTGCTTCTGCTTGAACAGGTTGAAGACAATACCCCGACACGTGATTGTGAAGTCTTCCTGGTGGCTGAACCGGCTGCTCAAGGGGAAGCTTTAGTCATTGCTGAACAGATTCGTGATCAGCTTGAAGCAGTAGGCAGTCAGGTTCGTCTGAAAGTAGGCTCCCAGGGTTCAATGAAATCGCAAATGAAAAAGGCCGATCAGGCGGGTGCTTTATATGCAGCGATTTTAGGGGAACGTGAACTAGAAGCTAAGGCGTTTACTGTGAAAGAGCTGGCAACCGCAGAGCAATCGAATGTACCATTTACGGACTTCGTTGCATTTTTTAGTACTAAAATTTCTTCAAAATAATCGATAAAACATTAGGAAAAGGGTAATCTCATGAGCGCAATGAGTGGTGATGAACAGTTTGAAAGCTTAAAATCCTTTACGAAGAAATATGGTTCTTCGATGATTACTGGGATTTTAATTGCGCTGATTGCCTTTTTTGGATGGGAATATTGGCAGAAGAAAAACCTGGCAGAGTCGCAAATGCACACTGCCAAGGTTCAGCAGTTGATGGATGATGCGCAGGCATCGAAAGGTGATGGTTTTGCCAAGTTATCTGAAGCTGCGGACAAGATTGTCAAGGAAGCACCAGATTCAGCACAGGCGATTCAGACCCAGCTGATGATGGCGAAACTGGCTTATGACAAAGAAGATTATGCTGCGGCCGAGAAAGCGCTACAGAAAGTTGAAAATTCGAAAGTAGATGATAAAGGCCTGGTTCAGGTGGTCAAACTTCGTCTGGCTTATGCGCAACTGGCACAGAAAAAATATGATGCTGCATTGAAAACTTTAGAAGCAGTGACTGAACCTGCGTTTAAAGCAACTGCCGATGAAGCACGTGGCGATATCTATGTTGCCAAAAATGATATTGAAAATGCGAAAAAAGTATATCAAAGTGCATGGGATGCCTTGATTGAACGTAAAGAAGAACGTCAGATTTTACAAATTAAGCTCGAAAGCGTAGGCGTGTTGGTCGATGATCCAGAAATCGAACGCCCAATTATAGAAACACAAGCGGAAGAAGCTGCATGAATAGAAAATACAAAATTACCTGTGCCTTGACTGTTTTAACGCTTGCACTGGCTGGCTGTGCAGGTAAAACAAATAAAGTTCCAGAAGTAAAACCGAACCCACTTCCAAAACTGACCCAAGCCAAAACACTGGTTCCTGTATTTTCCACCAGTGTATCTGCGACAGATGCTGCCGATCCATTGCGTTTACGTCTGGATGCAGACAATGGTGTGGTTTTTGCGATTGATCCAAAAGGTGAGGTGTCTGCATTTAAGGGCAAACAGCGTCTTTGGCAGAAAAAAGTCAGCAAAGATAATCTAAGTTCTGGCGTTGAAGCGGCCGAGGGTCTGGTTGTTGTCGGTAGCCAGAAGGGCCAACTGTTTGCACTCGATCAGCAAACCGGTGAGCAAAAATGGACTGCACAATTGACGGGTGCTTTACTGGCGCCTTCACTGATTCATGCAGGTCGTGTGATTAGTGTGAGCAATGACGGTATGGTCTATGCGCATGAAGTGGCAAGCGGTGCACAAGTTTGGACTTATAACCTGCCTAATGTACAATTCAGCCTGCGTGGTATGGCGGCTCCTGTGCCATTAGATGCGCGTAATGTGCTGATTGCATCTTCAAATGCGTATATTTATGCACTGGATGCCTTAAGTGGCGTACCAAAGTTACAGCGTCGTGTCGCCGTGTCGGATGGCCGTTCTGATATTCAGCGTCTGGTCGATATCGACGGTGAGCCGGTCGTTGCAGGTCAGTTTGTGGTGACGACCAGTTATCAAGGTCAGGTGACTGTGCTGGACTTGGCTTCACAGCAAGTGATCTGGAGTGAAGATGCCAGCAGCATCCAGCGTCCAGAAGTTGTCGGAAATGGCGTATTCGTGGCGCAAACTGATGGCAAAATTAAAGCTTTTGAGATTAGCTCGGGTCAACCGCTTTGGGAAAATGATCAATTGCTGAATCGTCAGCTCAGTAATCCAGTGATGTTAGGCACGGATTTGGTGGTCGGTGATCTGGATGGTGTGTTGCACCTGATTGACCCGCGTACCGGACAAATTACTGGTCGTTCGAAAACCTCTGGTGAAGTGCGTAACTTACGCGTGATCGACAACCAGCTTTATGTTTCTACACGCAAGGGCGCATTAAGCATTTGGCAGAACCGTTAATTTTAACGAGCCTTATGTTAAACTAGCCGCAACCGTATTTTTGTGAACGCGGGGTGATTGAAAAATCAATGCCCCGTGTTTTTATTTAGGGTATTTTTCCCCTTATATCTTCCTATACTTTCTGATGTTCAGGCCACTTTGACTGCCTGATTATTGAATAAAGGTTACTCTATGAAACCCGTAATTGCGCTCATTGGTCGTCCGAACGTCGGAAAATCAACTCTGTTCAATCAGATTACCAAGAGCCGTGACGCATTGGTGGCAGACTTTGCTGGTCTGACACGCGACCGTAAATATGGCGATGCAACCTATCAAAATAAATCTTTCATTGTGGTTGATACCGGTGGTATTGGTGAAAATGAAGGCGGTATTGACTCGTATATGGCAGAGCAATCTAAAACTGCCATTCATGAAGCCGATATTATCATTTTTGTGGTCGACGCGCGTGCCGGACTGCTGGCTTCCGATGAGCAGATTGCGCGTGAACTGCGTACTTTAGGTAAAAAGGTCTTTCTGGCGGCCAATAAAGTCGATGGCGTACATGCTGAAGCTGCCCTGGTTGAATTCTACAAACTGGGCATGGGCGAGCCGCTACAAGTTGCTGCTAGCCATGGTCGTGGTGTTCAGCAAATGCTGGAAGACGTGCTTGCCGATGTACCGGAAGATGAAAACCCGGAAGAACATGATAAAAACACTGGTCTGCGTTTAGCGATTATTGGTCGTCCAAACGTGGGTAAATCTACGCTGGTGAACCGTTTGCTCGGCGAAGAGCGTGTGGTGGCATTTGACCAGCCGGGTACAACACGTGACTCGATTTATATTCCATTCGAGCGTGATGGCCGTCAATATACCCTGATTGATACTGCAGGGGTGCGTCGTAAAGGTAAAGTGGATGAAATGATTGAGAAATTCTCGATTGTTAAAACTTTACAGGCGATGAAAGATGCCAACGTGATTGTGGTTGTGGTCGATGCACGTGATGGTATCGTTGAGCAAGATTTGCATCTGATTGGCTATGCGCTTGAAGCCGGTCGTGCCATGGTCATTGCTGTCAACAAATGGGATAACATGACTGAATATGATCGCAAGCAATGTAAGCTAGATGTAGAGCGTCGCTTCGATTTCATTCCATGGGCAAAAGTGCATTTGATTTCTGCATTGCATGGAACGGGTGTGGGTGAGCTTTATCCTTCGATTCACCGTGCCTATGATTCATCTCGTTTGAAAGTATCACCGGCAAAAATCACCCAGATTTTAAATGATGCAACAGATGCCCACCAACCGCCTATGGTTCAGGGTCGTCGTATTAAAATGCGTTATGCGCATATGGGCGGACAGAATCCACCAACCATCGTGATCCATGGTAACAAGGTCGATAAAACCCCTGCGGATTACCGTCGTTATCTTGAAAACGTGTTCCGTAAAGTATACAAGCTTGAAGGTACGCCGATTAAAATCGAGTTTAAAACCTCTGAAAACCCGTTTGAAGGGCGTAAGACGGTGATGGATGAGCGTATTGCAGCGCGTAAACGTCGTTATGTACAGAAGTTCAAGAAAGCCGAAAAGAAATTTAAGCGTTAATTTTTTGTGTTAAGTTTTCGATAAAAAGCCTGCTGATGCAGGCTTTTTTCCCTCTTAGATTCTCAAATGTAAGGCAATTCTCATGGTCAAAGATTGATGAACTCTCTTACAATAGATTTAAAGTAAATATAGATTGAAAAACCATTGTGACTTCACTTATTCGAATTGATCTGCATGCGTTGTCTGACGCGAGTCAAAGCAACCAACTCCTGGAACGTAAGGCACAGATTCAAGCGCGTAAGATTGAGATAGCCGCGTTAAGAAATCAGTTTTTATCCAGTCATTTGGAATCCGCTGTCTTCAATCAGGATGTTGTGCGGACTACATTCGGCAAACCCTATCTCCACACTCATCCAGACTTCAACTTTAACCATAGCCATAGTCAAAATTTCTATGCTCTGGCAACGAGCAATAATGTCCAAAATTTGGGAATTGATATTGAAGAGCTGAGCCGTAAGGTTCGATTTGAAGCCATGGCACAACATACCTTTCATCCTGAAGAGCTTAAACAGTGGCAGGCACTGGACTATGATTCCGAATACTGGTTTAAGGTCTGGACCACCAAGGAAGCTGTATTAAAGGCCTCAGGACTGGGCATACGCATCAACCTGAATGAGTTAAATACCCAGATTCATCCAGATCAGAATGGTGGAAGATGTGAACATCCAGAGATCGGCGTCTATGCCTATCAAAATTATAATATGGCAGGATGTATGCTCACCGTGGCCTGGCAAAGTGAGCATTCATGCAAGGGTTTCAGATTTCCGCTAATCCAGATTCACCAATCTGTTTAAATCAGCAGAGTGATTGATAGTAAATAATTATATTGACAAATATAGTCAAACATATACAATTTAGGTATTAAATTTTAAAAAAACTTGCAATGAAATACTTGACTGAAAGCTTAAAGAAAGTAGAGCAAGACCTTGCTTATTTTGTATCCCCTGAAAATAAAGATGGGTTTATTAAGGAATTTGCATCATGGGTCTATGGTGAGTGGTCAAAGAATGATTTCTATGAAACCGATATTGTAGATTTAGGCTATGATTGTTCTTCGTGCCCTGAAAAAACGAATCAATCACTCTCCGATAAATGCCCCACCTATGCTGATTTTATTAATGCAAATACAGGCTTTTCTGAATGTACTCACGTTTCAGGACAAGGTATGCGCTGTCAAGAATATGAGGAAAAATTATTAGAGATTTTTGGTGATGCTTGCGCTAAAAAACTAGATGATTTAGTAGAGCTATATCAACTAGAAGTGCCTGAAAAATACAAAAAATTTGCAGAAAATATTAGTGAACTAATTTTCCTTGAAGTTGTTGATCATCAGGAGGATTCAGAACTTTATGAGGTTTGTGACGATATTTTATTAAAATATAATCAGCTAGGAGTCGCATCATCCCCTTATACATGCCCTATCTGTGGATGGGATGAAGACAATGATCTAGCCATATATTGTGATGAATCCATATTTAAAGACTATACACTTGAGGATTTCAAGAAGTTAGCGGAGATTGATTAATGTATTCTCCTGCTAAATTCGGTGAAATGATTGGGAAGTCGGTTAAAACTCTACAAAGATGGGATGCCGAAGGTATTTTGGTTGCATGTCGAAATCCTAAAAATCGCAGATACTACACGCACGATCAATACCTTGAATATATCGGTATAAAAGCAACGGAAGCTAAATCGTCAGTAATTGTTTATTCAAGGGTATCTAGTGTTGCTCAAAAGCCCGATTTAGCTAATCAGGTGTCAGCTTTAGAAACTTTTTGTACTGTAAATGGCTATGCTGTTGATGATTGGGTGTCAGAGATTGGAAGTGGTTTGAATTATAAAAGAAAGAAATTCAATCAGCTTTTTCTTGATATTGAAATGGGTAAAGTTTCAATGCTTGTCATCGCTCACAAAGACCGTTTGGTGCGTTTTGGTTTTGAGTGGTTTGAATCTTTTGCTGAAAGACATGGTTGTAAAATTATTATTATGAATCAAGAATCTCTTTCCCCAACGGAAGAAGTAACTCAAGACCTGTTAGCGATTATTCATTGTTTTTCTTCTCGACTTTATGGATTAAGAAAATACAAAGAAAAAGTTAAAGAATTAGTGAATAGTAAGGAATAACTTTTTGAAACTAACACGCATCCATCACTGTAAAAACTTGAATGTGCAAAAGTACCAGCAACTTGAAAAACAAGCTGTTTTACTTGGTCGTGTTCGTAGCGAAGTGTGGGCTAAATATGGTGCTGTTGCAGGTTTAAATATCAGCGACAGAACCATTCGTGATGCGTGGATGAAAGAAAGTCGTGACTTTGGTGTTTCTGCAAATGCGTGGAAAGAAACGCTACGTGATTGCGTAGGTGATATTAAAGCCTATCGAGAAGCATCAAAAGACAAAGTAAAGCAGGCGATCCGAAAACGCACCTCCTGTAATAATGAACAAAAAAGACTATACACCTTGCTTAAAAAAGATGAATGGATGACTGATAATTTCCTCCATCGTCAAATGCGTAATCACTTTAAGCATGGTGTTAATCACACACATAATCAAATTATTGTTCGTGCGGATATGTGTAAAACCTTTGAGCTAAACGGTCAATGTTGGCTTAAAGTGCCAAGTCTAGTCCCTCGACAAACCATTAAAATTCCACTAAACACCACTGTTGATTTTGCGCCACAAGGCACACTTAGAATCATTCTAAAAAACGGTAATGTTGAAGTTCACTCAACTTATGATGCAGTTGAAACACAGGATTGTGGTCAGGAAACCGTAGGTGTTGATAAAGGTTATTCAGAAGCCTTTGTGGATTCTGATGGTGAAGTATATGGCAATGGTTTAGGTAAGTTGATCTCAAGTGAATCAGACTACCTAAATCAAAAGTACAAACGTAGAAATAAGCTCAGAGCGATTTCTAAAGCCAAACCGCACAAGAAACAGAAAATTGAGTTAAATAATCTAGGTCGCAAGAAGCTAGATAAAAGGCAAGATGCTCAGAAAGCAAAGCTCAAGACATTGATATTTACAGCAACTCACAAGTTGGTTGATAAAGCCAAAGTGATTGTTGCGGAGGATTTAACCGCACCAATCCAAAGTAAGCGTAGCTATGGTAAAAATACCAATAGACGTTTAAACACATGGGTTAAAGGCTTATTAGCCGATGCCCTAACAGGTATATCTCACCGTAGAGGTTCTACGGTGCATCTAGTCAATTCTGCATACACTTCGCAAAGTGATTCTTTCTTACGTGGGCTTTTAATAGGCACACGCAAGGGAGATCGCTTTCATCGTTTTAATGGGGAAGTTGTGCAAGCTGATTGGAATGCTGCGAGAAACGTGCTTGCAAGATTAAACGACAATGAGATAAGTCGTTATACGCCTTACAAAACTGTAAAGCGTATATTGCAAGAACGGACTGATCGCTATAAGTCGGAACTGACCGACTCAGGCTCTAGTTACACGTTTGGCAACAAGACATTAACAGAGTGCGAATTAGTCCTTGACTATGTTTGACTACATTTTAAGGAACAGTAGAAATAGACTCTATTGTCTGGCAATCAACAGGTTGCTGATTCGGTTCACAAACTGTGGACTCATACGTGATAGATGAAATAAAAATTTACTTTTTAATCCAACCGGATGGTGCGTAGCTTGCCAGATAGAGTCTTTAAGCTGTACCAGTTTCAGAATATCTTGTGCGACATCCTCTGCTTTCAAATGTACGCCCATTTTTTTAATACTTTCTGCCTGCATATCTTTCACCATGGCTGTACTGACGAAAAGTGGCATCACATCAAGCACCCGAATCCCATAGGGTTGCCATTCAATATCCAGACTTTCAGTCAGACCGCGCACGGCAAATTTACTGGTCGCATAAGAGGCTAAATCGGCCTGTCCATAAATGGCGGATGCCGAAGATAAATTAATGACACGAGCAAATGAAGATTCTTTTAAATAAGAGAAAGTGGCATGACAACCATTGAGGAGGCCTTTAACATTAATATCCAGCGTGCGATGATGCGCTGCAATTGTGGTGTCTTCAAAAGGCCCTGAATATAAAATTCCGGCATTATTTACCAGAATGTTGATTTCACCGGCCCAGGCTGAAAACTCCGCCAAAGCTGTTTCCCAGGAAGCATAGTCTGCCACATCCAGAAAGCCTGCTTTGGCATGTTCGCCCAGTTGCTGGGCCAGCTGTTCGGCCTGTACCACATTGATATCATAAATACCGACTTTATAGCCGTGCTGGTAAAATAGCATGGCTGTCGCTGCGCCAATTCCTTGTGCTGCCCCACTAATCAATATACTGTGCATGTGCTTGATCTCCTTATTGTCTTTTTTTCTTGAGCATAACAAGAAACAGGCAGCTTGACGCGACTATTTGGTAAAGAAGAGGTTTTAAAAGTGGAACAATTGCTTAATATCATGCGTGAATTACGTGAAAAATGTCCATGGGATCAGCAGCAGACTCCCGAATCTCTGACCCAATATGCGATTGAAGAAGCTTATGAAGTAGAAGCTGCGGTACGTTCTGGAAATGTTGACGAGATTCGCGATGAACTGGGCGATCTGCTGTTACAGGTGGTGTTCCAGTCGCAAATGTACAGCGAGCAGGGCGCTTTTGATTTTCAGGATGTGGTGCAGGCCATTAGCGACAAGCTTATCCGCCGTCATCCGCATGTATTTCAGGCTGAACAGTTTGTAAAATTGAGCCCGGAAGATGTCTCTCAGCTCTGGCAAGAAATTAAACAGCAAGAAAAGCAGGGCAAGCCACGTTCCCGTTTAGATGAAATCAAGCATGCACCGGCCTTGGTACAGGCAGATGAAATCCAGAAAAATGTCGCAAAAATCGGCTTTGATTTTCCCGATGTCACTGGGGCATATGACAAAGTAGAAGAAGAGCTGGCCGAGTTAAAAGAAGCTTTGGCAAGCCAGAATTCCGATGAAATACAGGAAGAATTTGGTGACTGCTTATTTTCTCTGGTCAATGTTGGCCGTAAACTTGGAATCTCGAGTGAAATGGCATTATTAGGCACGATCCATAAGTTTCGTACTCGATTTGCCTTGATGGAACATCAGGCGGAAAAACAACAACTCAATATAGACCGCTTGTCACTGGCTGAATTGGATCAGCTCTGGGAACAGGCCAAATTAGAATTAAAACAAAGAGCGGCGCATGAACAAACAACAACATCGAACAAGTCCGGCGTGGATTAATCTTCTTCTGGGTTTATGGCTAGGCTATATTGCTATTGGAACTGCACATGCAACTGCGACCGATTATATGGAATGGAAGACCAGACAACAGCAACATGATGCGCGGCTCAAACAACAGAATGCATCGACTAAAGCAGATCACTATCTGGCAAAACCGGCACTTTCGGTACAAGCGACAGGTGATAGAATTAGTTTAAATAGTGCAAATATTGAACAATTGCAACAGTTGCATGGTGTGGGACAAAAGAAAGCCCAAGCCATTGTTGAGTATCGGCAGAAAAATGGGAAATTTAAAAGCATTGAAGATATTCAGCTGGTCAAAGGCATTGGGCCGGCATTATTTGCCAAAAACAAGGCCAGACTCGCGTTGTGAATAGACGGAATTGATGCTGAATACAGAATCAATCTGAGCTGCAGGATTGACATAATCAAATTGCCCTTTAGTCGTGTAAGCGATATGATTAGCGTCATCTTAGAATTTTACGTTCAGACGTAGGAGACAGCGTCTTTTGCAAACTTTGCGCGCGTCAAAATGTGGTTTATCAACCGCTCAATTACCTTCTTATATTCTCGATGTGATTGATGCCTTAAACAAGGCAGGCTATGAAGCTTATATCGTGGGTGGTGGTGTTCGAGATCTGATGTTAGGTTTGAATCCTAAAGATTTCGATGCAGTTACCAATGCAACCCCGGCTCAGGTCAAGGAAGTATTCGGACGACGTTGTCGAATTATCGGACGGCGTTTTGAACTGGCGCATGTCTATTCAGGGCGGGAACTGGTTGAAGTGGCCACTTTCCGGGCACCTCCAAAAAAAGCAGTCACCTCGGCCGCGGGGATGATTCTGCGTGATAATAACTGGGGCAGCATCGAGCAGGATTTTGCCCGTCGCGACTTCTCGATCAATGCAATGTATTACCAGCCGCGTAAAGCGATTGTGCTGGATTTCTGCAATGCTGTAGATGATATTCACAGCAAAACTTTACGTTTGCTCGGTGATCCGGCCTTAAGATTTGAAGAAGATCCGGTGCGGATGTTACGTACTTTACGTTTTGCTGCCAAGCTGAATTTCAGTATTGATGAAGCCATTCTGGATATTTTCACGCCGGAAATGACCCAGCTGCTGCGTGATGTCTCTCCGCATCGACTCTATGATGAATCACAAAAGTTATTCACCATGGGGCATCTGAATCGTGTGTTGCCCATGCTGATTGACTTCGGAATCTGGCATCAGCTGTTCGCCGATATCAAAGCTGAAATCACGCCGTTTATGGAGCGTGCTGCGAAAAATACCGATCAGCGTATTTCGATTGGCAAGACCATCAACCCGGCATTTTTCTACGCGGTACTATTATGGCAGCCATTCCTCGAGCGTTGTGAGTTTTATCTGAATAAAGGCGTGGTCGCAGCAGAAGCACGTGCCCAAGCGGGTCTGGATGTTTTGAAACGTCAGGCAACCCGGACCATTATTCCTCGCTTCGCCGAGACTTTCATTCGTGAAGTCTGGGAAATGCAGACCCGTTTACTGAATCCAAAACCGCAACAAATTGAGGCCTTGTCTAGTCATGCGCGTTTCCGTGCCGGATTTGACTTTTTGCTGTTGCGCGAAAAATCAGGCGATGCAATGGCGCAAGGCATGGGCAGCTGGTGGGATGCTTATCAGCAAATGAGCGGTGACGAGAAAGAGCGGGCGATTAGCCAGTACAACCGTCAACGTGCCAAGAGCCGTCGTAAGGCCACTCAAGAAGAACATCTGGAACAGAAACTGACGGCACAACAGGATCTCGCCGAGATTGAGCCTTTAGTCAATGAACCTGAACCACGTAACCGCCGGGTGCGTAAAGCCAAGTTTGAAGACAAGGCGAAAACCCTGTCACATGTGGCAGCCAGTGCCAGTGGTGAAATTGGCGCAGATCATCCGATTATGAAACGTAAGCGGGTGCAACGTGATTTAAGCCAGGTGGTGTTTGGGCCAACACAATGATCGTGACGTATATTGGCTTGGGCAGTAACCTGGGCGATTCACGCCAGATTTTGGCAGAAGCTGTACAGAAACTGGCGACATTGGGTCAGGTAAAAACCTCGCATCTGTATCAAAGTCCACCGATGGGGCCACAGGATCAGCCAAATTATCTGAATGCTGTGGTGCAGTTGAATACTAATCTGGCAGCTTTAAGCTTGCTGGATTATTTGCAAGCCTTCGAGCAGGAAGCCGGTCGGGTACGTTTGCGTCATTGGGGCGAGCGTACGCTGGATCTGGACTTGCTGATCTACGGAGATGAACAGATACAGAATCAACGCCTGACTGTACCGCATGTCGGCGTGTTAGAGCGTGATTTCGTACTCATTCCGTTGCTGGACATTGATGCTGAAATACAGGTTCATGCTACATCCTTAAAAGACCTGGACATCGTCAAGCAATCGACCTTAACGGTACTCGATGACACAAACTGGGCAAATATTTAATTTTTGAGTTATGGGTATGTTCGCGAGAACTTCAATCATAGAGGAACATCTTCATGGTCAGTCTGAGTGACTTAAGACGCTTCAAAGCAGATGGACGCAAATTTTCATGTCTGACTTGCTATGATGCCAGCATGGCCAAAGCCATGGAAATTGCAGAAGTAGACAGTATTCTGATTGGCGACTCTTTGGGAATGTCAATTCAGGGCCGCGATTCGACTTTACCAGTGACTGTTGCAGATATGGCCTATCATACCGCTGCGGTACGCCGTGGTAACCAGCATGCCTTTATCATGACTGACTTGCCGTTTATGAGTTATGCCACCTTAAATGATGCCTTGCAAAGTTCCAAAACCGTGATGCAGGCCGGTGCGCAAATGGTGAAAATGGAAGGCGGTGCATGGCTGGCAGAAACCGTGCAGGTGCTGACCCGTAACGGTATTCCAGTCTGTGTGCACTTGGGATTAACGCCACAATCGGTACATGTCTTTGGCGGTTATAAGCTGCAAGCCCGTACCCGTGCAGCAGCGGATCAACTGATTGCAGACTGTAAAGCAGTGGTTGAAGCAGGTGCTGCACTGTTATTGCTGGAATGTGTACCGGCACAATTGGGTCAGGAAATCACGGAACTGTTTCCACAAATTCCGGTGATTGGCATTGGTGCAGGCGCAGCCACTGATGGTCAGGTCTTGGTAGTACAAGACATGCTGGGTTTAACCTTTGGCCATACTGCAAAATTTGTCCGTAATTTTATGCAGGAACAATCGGGTGCTACTGCCATTCTGGATGCTTTTAAAGCTTATCATGCTGCAGTTTTAGATGGATCTTTCCCGGCACCCGCACAAACTTTTCAGGTTGAATTGTAAGATGAAAACAGAAACCACCATTCAGGGACTCGTGGCCTCACTTAATCCGGCACGTGCCAACCGCAAGATTATTGGTTTTGTACCCACCATGGGCAATCTGCATCAGGGTCATTTAAATCTGGTACGTGAAGCGCGTAAGCTGTGTGATGTGGTGGTGGTCAGTATCTTTGTCAATCCGATCCAGTTTGGACCCAATGAAGATTTTGATAACTACCCGCGTACGCTGGAGCAGGACCAGCAGCTTTTGGCAGACGTCGGTTGTGATATCGTCTTCGCGCCAACGGTTGAGCAAATGTATGGCAAAAAACCGCGTCTGACCAATATCAGTATCTCTGACATTACTGATGACTTGTGTGGTTTGCAGCGCCCCGGCCATTTTGATGGTGTAGCGGTGGTGGTGACCAAATTGTTTAACATTGTTCAGCCAAACTATGCTTTCTTTGGGCAAAAAGATTATCAGCAGTTGGCAGTGATTCGCCAGTTTGTACAAGACCTGAATATTCCATTAGAAGTGATTGGCGTGCCAATTGCCCGTGCAGAAGATGGTTTAGCCTTAAGTTCTCGAAATGGTTACCTAAGCCAAGAGCATCGTGCAATCGCACCGGTCATTTATCAAAGCTTACAAAAGGCTGAACAGCAGCTCCATGCTGCGATTGAACTGGATACGGTATTGGCCGAGCTTCGCCAGACTTTAACAGATGTCGGGTTTGTCGTAGACTATGTTGAAGCACGAACGCCAGAATTAAAAAAAATTCATACGTTTAATCAAGATGTTGTGTTATTTGTAGCTGCAAAGATAGGTAATACACGTCTGATCGATAACCTGCAGGTCAAATACACTGCCGGATAGGATGAAAGGGTAGCATGTATGAAGCGCATTTTAATTGTCACGGGACAATCTGGTTCAGGTAAATCATCTGCATTGCAGGTGCTTGAGGATCTGGGTTATTACTGTATTGATAATCTGCCTTTGGCATTGCTTCCCGAAATCGTGGCGAAACTGCACAGTGAGAACAATCTGGAACAGTTGGCTTTGGGGGTCGATGTACGCAGTACCCGTGCCGATTTGCAAGAATTTGATCATGTGTTCGAGCAGCTACAACAGCATGGCTCGGTTGATATTATTTATCTGACCACGCAGGATCAGGAACTGATTGCGCGCTTTAGTGCCTCGCGTCGGCCGCATCCTCTAGCTTCGCGCTTTAAGAGTCTGAACGAGTGCATTCAGGAAGAAAAAATCCTGCTAATGCCCATCCAGCTGCGTTCTACCGTGCACATCGATACTACAGATAAAAGCGTGCATGACCTGAAACATACCTTATTGACCAAGTTGGGACAGACCGATAACCTGATCCTAATTTTGCAGTCTTTTGGTTATAAGCATGGCATTCCACTGGATGCCGATTATGTCTTTGATGTCCGGCATTTGCCGAATCCGCATTGGGAACTGGAATTACGCAAATTTTCAGGACTCGATCAACCGGTGCAGGAGTTTTTGCAAAAGAGCGATCAGGTCGAGGATATGTTTAATGATATTTATCATTTTCTGGACAAATGGTTGCCAACCTTTTCTGAAGGGCATCGTCATTATATGACTGTGTCAATTGGCTGTACCGGTGGCCAGCATCGTTCTGTTTACATTGTGGATAGACTAAAAAAAGCCCTTGAGGCAAAATGGTCTATTCAAGTCCTCCATCGAGAAATGAAGCACTGGTCATGATTGATACCACTGTTGACGTAATTAATAAACTGGGTTTACATGCACGCGCATCTGGTAAACTTATAGAAGTGACTACCAAATTTCGTTCCAGTATCCAGATTGGAAAAACGGACAAACTGGTAGATGCAAAAAATATCATGTCCTTGCTGATGCTCGGTGCGGGCAAAGGAACAACTTTACGCTTGGTGATTGAAGGAGCGGATGAGGACAAAGCCTTATCTGAAATTCAGGCACTATTTGCAGCAAAATTTTATGAGGCAGATTAATCGTGGCACGTCGACCGAACAGTTTAACTGAAGAAGATTTTGATTCTTTAGAGGGACGCGCAAGTAAAACCGAACAGAAAAAAGCAGTCCAGCGTATGGCGGCTTTGGGTGCACAGCTGGCTGAGTTGAGTGCTAAACAAATTAAAAACTTGCCTGTTGAAGAGCGTTTGATTGAAGCATTGCTCGATGTACAGGAATTTACCTCACATGAAGCACGTCGCCGTCAATTTTCACGTATTGGTAAATTACTGCGCAATGAAAATGAAACGGTGATTTTATCTTATTTAACACCAAAACAAGGTCTTAAAAAGACAGCCCAATTACAGCGTTGGGTCGATCGAATTGTCAAAGATGGTGACCCGGCCATTAATGAATTTACCAAAACCTATAATGCCACAGAACGTCATACCTTGCGTCAGCATTATCTTCGCGTACATCGTGATTTAAAGAATCAGGCACCTGAAGCAGAGGTCAATGCGTCTAAGTTAAAGTTATTTAACTATGTACAGCAAGTGGCGTTAATTTCAGACAATTAATTCTTCGTTAAAAAGCGGTCTTTTTAGGCTGCTTTTTTTGTCTTTACCTTAAGTGCACTGTTTCTTGTGTAAAAAATACCCTGAATTGGATTCATTCGTCCTCAGCATGAAATTTCCATTTTTAATGTAAGCTTGAGTGATAAAAAATCACAAAATTTTCGCAATTAATTTGTTAAAGACTGTAATTTCTTTACAATTCAAAGGCTATCTTTCAGACAGTTTTTTTGAGACTTTAAGTTGAGACTCAAGATCATTGTTAAGTATTTTTTAAAAATAAAAAATGAATTTTGAGCGTTATTAGAGAGTGAAGCCAATCTAATTTATTTTTTTAAACGAAATTTAAATCTATATAGTTGAAAAACCATTAACTTTTATTTAAAAGGGGATAAAAATCGATGCTGAGTATTTTTTGGTCAAGAGTGTGTTAAAGTAAATACAAATAAACATGCTTCATTTTAGCTTAGATATTGAGTTTCAAATACTTAAGCAGACTTTTTTTGAAGATTAAATTTTCAAGTTATTCTTAATTAATTAAATATCAGTGCCTTGCGGTTATGAGTGTATTTGGATAGAAACAGATTAACAAATCCTTTAACCTATAGGTGAGTTTTCAGCGTTCAGTAAATATAGAATCTTTGTTATTGATTGTATAAATTTGGTCGGCAGTGTTTTCTATATTCCATACATATTCAGAGAGGCAGACATGGAACTAAAACTGCTAGAGGTCGGTCAGAATACGGAGCTTTTAAGCTCATGTCGTATATCTCTCATTTTAGGCGTCTATACCTCCAATAATTTACTAGACACCTTCTGTAAGGTTGCCCGTAAAGTCCTAGGCGTTAAAACCAGTATTATTGGATTCCATATGGAGCCGTATATCTGGTACAGCTGTCCGCACGGTTTTCGGGCCTTGCATGCTCGGCAGGAAATTGCCATCCCTACATATCTGCAACAGGCAGATGTCATCGACCAGACTCATCCTGCTTATGCAGAATTGTCGAATTATGTGAAAGAGCTGGGTGTGGCGCATCACCGACTGGTCGCATTTAATTTAAAAGCGAATGCTGGTCAGCCGCTAGGTCAGGTGATTTTTTTTGATGATCAAACTGACAGGTTTGATCAGGATGATATTGAGACCGTTAAGCAATTTGCTGAAAGTTTAGTAATTCGAATCCAACTCAATGAAGAACATACTGAGCTGAAAGAACTATACGAACAGCAATGTGCACAAAACTTTAGTACAACCAAATTTTTCCAGATCATCGCACATGATCTGCGTGCGCCATTTCATGGCCTGCTGGGCTTTTCCGAAGTTCTGGCGCAGGAACGTGATACCTTGGATGAGTCCAGTATTCAGAGTATCGCGGATTATTTATATGATAATGCACAATCGACTTATAACCTGCTGGAAAGCTTGCTGACCTGGGCCATGGCCGAGGGCGGACGCTTTGTATATCATCCGATTAATTATGAACTCAAGCAATCCAGTAAAATTGTCTGCAGTGTATTGCACAGTCTGGCGTTGAATAAAAAAATTGAATTAATCGACAATATTCCCGAAGACATTAAAGTCCATGCGGATATCAATATGATTACTTCAGTGTTGCAAAATCTGGTTTCCAATGCGCTGAAATTCACCCCGGTTAATCAAGGCGGTAAAGTCATTTTAGAGGCAGAAATGGACGGTGAGCAGGTTAAAATCACCATTCAGGATACCGGTCTGGGCATGACTGAAGAGCAGATACAGAATCTGTTCAAGCCGACGTTGATGGTGAGTGTCCGAGGTACCGCTGAAGAGAAAGGTGCTGGTTTAGGTTTGGTATTGTGCAAGCGCTTTATTGATCTGAATCATGGTCAAATCGCGGTGGATTCAAAAGAAGGTCGAGGTACGACCTTTACGGTGCATTTGCCAATGGTCACCAATGATCATCAGGCACTGGTGCTTGAAGATCTGCATGCTGAGAAATCCTAAAAGATAATTTCAAACTAAAACACTCCCCCTGAGACAAAACTCCTGCTATAACTAAGCAGAACGTTTCGGGGGAAGAGTTGAGTGATGAATGCGACACAATTGCAAAAAACCTTAAGAGCAAGCCAATATGCTGAACAGGTATTGGCCAATCACCAGAGCCTCCTGGAACAGGATTATGCAATTGACCAGTTTCAGGCTGCACTCAGTCGGGAATATATTGATCAGCTGGTCCAGCACTGTATCCTGAATATTATAGACGAAGCCGCCTGGATGCGCGCCATGCGTATTCTGCGGGCCCGCCTGATGTTTCGCTGGATCTGGCAGGATGCCAATCAACTGACCGATGTCATCACCCTCACCCGAGAACTCTCCGATTTTGCCGATGCCTGTATTTGTGCAGCCAAAGATTTTGCCCGTATGCCGATTGCTGCCAAGTATGGCCAGCCGATTGCTTATAACGGTAAAGTTCAGGATCTTATTGTCATCGCTATGGGCAAACTCGGCGCGCAAGAACTTAATCTTTCCAGTGATATTGACCTGATTTTTGCCTTCGATGAACAGGGTGAAACCGATGGACGCAAATGTATCGATGTGCAGCAGTTTTGCATCCTGTGGGGACAAAAACTGATTCACCTGCTGGATCAGATCACGGCGGATGGTTTTGTGTTTCGGGTCGATATGCGTCTGCGTCCTTGGGGTGATGGTTCAGCCCTGGCCATTAGTCATGTGGCCTTAGAGAAATACTTAAGTCAGCATGGCCGGGAATGGGAGCGCTACGCTTGGATCAAGGCGCGTGTTGTCAATCCAAGTCCGGAAGGTGATGCCCTGCTTGATATGACCCGTCCTTTTGTCTTTCGTAAATACGTGGATTACAGTGCTTTTGAAGCCATGCGCGAAATGAAAGCCATGATCGAGCGTGAAGTCCAGCGGCGTAATATTGAAGATGATATCAAGCTCGGTGCTGGCGGTATTCGCGAAGTTGAATTTATCGTGCAGGTCTTTCAGCTGATTTATGGTGGAGCCAAACTTGAATTGCAGGATCGCCAATGTCTGGTCAATCTGAACCATCTCGATGATGCTGAACTCTTGGATGAACAGGCAGTCCAAGATCTGGAAGATGCCTATTTGTTCCTGCGCCGGGTGGAACATGCGATTCAGGCCTTAAACGATCAACAAACCCAATCTTTACCGACTGAGCCTGATTTACGTCAGCGAATGGTGGAAACCTTAGGTTTTGCAGACTGGTCAGATTTTATGACTGTCCTGAACCAGAAGCGAGCCAAAGTCATTTATCAGTTTGAGCATCTGATTAAGGAAAATGAACCGGAAACCCAGGTCGAAAGTTTTGTCCAGCTGGAAAAGAAGCTCAACGATGTTCTGGATGATGCCGCCAAGAATCTGGTTCATGAATTCTGGCATGGTCATGCATTGAAAAAGTTGCCGGCCAAGGCGATTCAACGTTTAAAAACCTTTTGGCCTTATCTGATTGAAGCGATTCTGGAGTCTGCCAAGCCGCAAATGGCGTTGTTGCGTCTCATGCCCTTGGTTGAGTCGGTGATGCGCCGTACTGTCTATCTGGTCATGCTGATTGAAAGTAAAGGCGCACTGCAACGACTGGTCAAAATGGCCACGGTGAGTCCCTGGATTTGTGAAGAACTCTCGCAATATCCGGTATTGCTGGATGAGTTTCTGTCGATGGATTTTGAGTTGCCGAAACGACAGGATCTGGAAGATTCTTTACGCCAGCAATTACTCCGTATTGAGATTGATCAGGTTGAAGATCAGATGCGGGTATTGCGCCTGTTTAAAAAATCCAATGTCTTGGCCGTCGCAGCCAGTGATGTTCTGGCTGAAAGTCCTTTGATGAAAGTTTCTGATGCCTTAACCGATATTGCTGAAGTATCTGTCAATGCAGCCCTGCATTTGGCCTATCAGATGGTGGCCAAAAGACATGGTTTTCCACTGGATGCCGAAGGCAAGCGTTGTTCAATCGAGCATACTGCCTTTGCGGTCATTGGTTATGGCAAGGTCGGTGGCATTGAACTGGGTTATGGCTCGGACTTGGATTTAGTGTTTATTCATTTTATGGGGGAACAGGCCGATACGGATGGACTCAAGCCGATTAGTGGTTTTGAGTTTGCCATGCGTGTAGCACAAAAATTCATGTCATTGATGACCACGCAAACCCTGGATGGGCGGGTCTATGAAGTCGATACCCGTTTACGTCCTTCAGGTGAAGCAGGCCTTTTGGTCACCAGTCTGAAAGCCTTTGAACAATATCAGCTTAAGAGTGCCTGGTTATGGGAGCATCAAGCCTTGGTGCGCGCGCGTCCAATTGCGGGTGAGCTAAGCCTAAGACAAAAATTTGAAATCTTACGCCGTAATATTTTGATTCAGCCTCGTGATGAAAATTATGTGCGGGCAGAAGTACTAAAAATGCGTCAGAAAATGAAGGATCATCTGGGCTCCTCCAAAGCGCAGAAAAAAGATGGAATTTTTCATTTAAAACAAGATACAGGTGGTATCGTAGACATCGAATTTATGGCACAGTATGCGGTGTTGGCCTGGAGTGGGACGAATAAAGATCTCGCCCATTTCTCCGACAATGTAAGAATTCTTGAGGATACCGCAAAATCAGGTTGCTTATCCAGCGACGATGCGACTGCTCTGATTCAAGCTTATCTCAGTGAACGCGCCGAGAGCCACCGCTTAGCCCTTGCAAATCAATCCATGCAAGTGTCTGCAAGCGACTGGCACGATACCCGAATGACCGTTTGCAAGTTATGGCAAAGACTAATTGATCCAAGTGCAAGCTTTGCGCTGGATAGTGAATAATTGTGAAAAATTGGAGTTTGTGGCATGAATTTGGCTGATCGTGATGGTTTCATTTGGCAAGATGGACAACTAGTAGACTGGCGTGAGGCGAAAACTCACGTATTAACACATACATTGCATTACAGCATGGGTGTGTTTGAAGGCGTCCGTGCCTATGAAACTCCGAATGGAACGGCTATTTTCCGTCTAAAAGAACACACCAAGCGTTTGTTGAATTCTGCAAAAATTTATCAAATGAAAGTTCCATTTGATCATGCAACATTAGAACAAGCGCAAATTGATGTGGTGCGTGAAAATAAACTGGCATCTTGCTATTTACGTCCAATCCTTTTTATTGGCTCTGAAAAATTGGGTATTGCAGCGACTGATAATACCATTCATGCCGTGGTTGCTGCATGGAGCTGGGGTGCTTACCTTGGTGATGAGGCAATGGCGAAGGGTATTCGCGTGAAAACATCATCGTTTACGCATCATCATCCGAACGTGACTATGTGTAAAGCGAAAGCGTCTGGTAACTACACGTTGTCTATTCTTGCCCATCAAGAAGTTGCGCATTCTGGTTATGACGAAGCTATGTTACTTGATCCACAAGGCTATGTATGCCAGGGGTCAGGCGAAAACGTATTCCTGGTGACTGACGGTGTAATTCATACCCCTGATATTGCCGGTGGTGCGCTGGATGGTATTACCCGTCAAACCATTATTACCATTGCCAAAGACCTGGGTTATGACGTGGTTGAACGCCGTATTACCCGTGATGAATTCTATATTGCCGATGAAGCGTTCTTTACCGGTACTGCTGCGGAAGTGACACCAATCCGTGAATATGATGACCGTCAAATTGGTGAAGGTGTCCGTGGCCCAATCACGACGCAAATCCAAAAAGCTTATTTTGATGCAGTTCAGGGTAAAGATCCTAAATATGCACATTGGCTAACTTACGTGAAATAAGTAATAATTTACTGATTGAAAAAACCTCTCATTTGAGAGGTTTTTTTTAAGGGATATACTTATTCTGCCGAACTTATGTCATCATATTCGGTATCCAGAAGATTTTAAGATGAGCTTAGGCATACGCAATGAGTAACATCGTTATTTGTATGAAATGGGGAACCAAATACGGTTCTGAATACGTCAATCGTTTATACAACATGGTTAAACGACATACGACAGTCGATTTCAAAATGGTCTGTCTGACGGATCGTACGGAAGGAATTAATTCTGAAGTACAATGTTTCCCAATTCCACCTTTGGCATTGCCTGAAGGTGCGCCTGAGCGTGGCTGGAATAAGCTGTCTACTTTTGAACCGGATTTATATGGTTTAGAAGGGAATGCACTTTTTCTCGATTTAGATGTGGTGATTGTCGATAACATCGATGAATTCTTTACCTATCCGGGTGATTTTTTAATTATTCATGACTGGAAACGTCCTTGGCGTATTACAGGTAATAGTTCAGTTTATCGTTTTAAACTTGGTGCTTTCCCAGGTCTATTGCCATATTTCCGTGAAAACTTTGATGAAATTCGTCAAAAATTCCGCAATGAACAGGCATATTTGTCTTGGTATGTCGATAAATATGCCAAACAAACTTACTGGCCTGAAAGTTGGTGTAAGAGCTATAAATATCATTGCCTACAAAAAATTCCGATGGCCTTCTTTAAGCCACCCGTCAAGCCTGAAGGCGCGAAAATTATTATTTTCCATGGTGAGATTAACCCACCTGATGCAGTCAATGGCGGTGGTGGTAAATGGTATCGTTATGTGTTGCCATCAAAATGGATTAAGGATGCTTGGCAGTAAGCTGTCATAAATTGGTTTTTTGAACATGCCTGTAAGAAAAAAAAGTAAATTTGAACAGTGGTTTTCATTTAGTCGACATCAACGTCGTTTTGGTGCAGATAAACTATATGCTGAACTTCAGGGTGTTGATATTGAGTTGTTAAAATCTCAAGTGATTGAGGGTAACGAGCTTAAATATACTCATGGCTCAGCAAAAGATCTCAATGAGCATATCGAGCAGCTTAAACATGAATTTGTGGGACAGTCTGCTCTAAACCATTATCATGCAAGCTTGATTGTCTTGATTCGTCGTGAAGTGGACGTTCAAGAAAATTTTGAAAAGTTTAAAGAGCTTTGGACTGTTGAACGAGATTTTCTCTTAAGATCTTTAAATATTCGATGGTTAATTTCAGCGTGTGATACGTTTTTAGATTTGCATGATGATATGACACTCAAAGCAATATTAATGAATGCGGTGGTATTGATTAATACTTTGAAGCTCCAAGAAACTGAACGTTATTTGTGTGATCAATCCTTGCAAGTCAACTTAGAACACCAAACAAAATTACAAACAGAACGTTATGCGTTGTTTGATGGTACTTCAGCTTTTGCTGTTGGAACGGATGATACGTTACGAAACATGCGTTGGCGACTCGACCAAATTTGTGCTGTTCATCCACTGGGGCAGTTGGTGATTGAAATCTTTGATCGCTTACAGCGCGAAGAAAACAATAATGTCTATTCACGTTTTAAGCAGCGCCATACACGTGAAAAAACACGTTGGTGGTAAAATATGCAAATATTCATTATTAATCTAGAATCATCGACGCAACGTTTAGCGTTTCAAAAAGATCAATTCGAAACGTTAAATTTAAACTTTGAGCGTATTGCTGCAGTTTCCACCAATGATATCAGTGACCAAGATTACGAACGATTAGGTTTTGGTTGGCAGCGCCCATTACGAAAAGTTGAAGTTGCGTGTTTTCTGAGTCATAAAAAGGCTTGGGAGAAAATTATATTATCTCAACAGCCTGCTCTGATTTTAGAAGATGATGCCGTAGTTGCTCAAACGATGGCATCAGTATTAGGCGAAATTGATGCTGCAAATTTTTTAGATATTGATCTAATTAATTTTGAAGTAAGAAGCCGTAAAAAAATTATTTCTAAGCAGCCAATGCAAGTGTTGAAGGATTGTCAAATAAAGCTGTTTGATTTATATCAAGACCGAACTGGGGCAGCAGGATATTTACTTTATCCATCGGGTGCTAAAAAGTTATTAAAAAGGCTTGAAAAAACTGCACCTGCAATTGCAGATGGATTTATTTTTAGTGCATATGAATTAAATGTATTACAAGCTGAGCCAGCACTGATTATTCAAGAAGATCAATTACAAGCATATGGTCTAATAGCAGAAAATCAGTTTGACTCTACAATTGGGCGTTCTGAGCATTATAACCCCATTTACCGATCTGTCGCTGAGAAGAAAGTATTTAAACAGCGTAGGATTTTAGGGCAATGGCACATGGCTTGTCGTTATTTGCAAGTAATGTTTAAAGCACAAAAGCGGTTTATATTTTTAGACAAAAATCGATTTAAATAGGGTTGTGTAATGAAAAGATTGATTATGGACTTGGATGATACTATTTGCCAAACAGAAAATGGCGATTATATGAATTCGAAACCGATTTATGAAGTAGTAAAAAAAATGAAGGAATATAAAAATAAAGGTTTTGAAATCGTCATTAATACAAGTCGAAATATGAGAACATATCAGGGAAATACAGGAAAAATCACAGCTAATACATTACCTATAATTATAGAATGGCTAAATCAAAATGATGTGCCATATGACGAAATCTATATAGGAAAACCGTGGTGTGGTTTTGAAGGATTTTATGTGGATGATAAAGCTATCCGACCTGATGAGTTTGTAAATTTAGATTATGATGAAATTGAGAAATTAATAGGTTCGTTTAAATAACAAAGGATTGATATGTTTATAATTCCAATGGCAGGCTTAAGTTCTAGATTTTTTAAAGCAGGTTATGTAAAGCCAAAGTATCAGTTAGTGTTGCCTAATAATTTGAGTATGTTTGAGTGGTCTATGAGGTCATTTGAATATTATTTTAAGACAGATACCTTTTTATTTATAGTACGAGATTTATACGAAACACAAGAATTTGTTAAAGAGAAGTGTACTAAGCTTGGGATCTTAAACTTTATTATTGTAGTCTTAAGTGATGAAACAAGAGGTCAAGCCGAGACTGTATATTTAGGTTTAAAAAATATTATAGATAAAGTTGATGTTTTAACTGAAGAAGTATATGTATTTAATATTGATTCATATAGACATCATTTTAAAAAACCAAATATTTCAAAAAAATGTGACGGATATATTGAAGTTTTTCAAGGCGAAGGAGATCATTGGTCTTTTATAGAAATTAATGATAGCGGAAAAGTGATTAGAACGACTGAGAAAGAACGTATATCAAATTTATGTAGTGATGGACTCTATTTTTTCAAAAATGTAAAAAAATATTTGAATTTAGTTGAAAAGGGAATTGAGCATAACAAGTTTGTAAAAGGAGAGCTTTATATAGCACCACTGTATAACTTAATAATTCAGGAAGGTGGTGATATAAGATATGACTTAATTGATATAACTGACATAGAGTTTTGTGGAACCCCTACAGAATTTATGGATATCTCTAATAAAATGTTGGGTACTTAAGTAGTATGATTTTAATAAGTTCATCAGCATATGTTGTAAATGAATTCCAAACTGAGTTGGGCGAAATCCCCCCGTGCTTTTTACCTTTAGGTAATAAAAAATTAATTGAACACCAAGTTTTTCAATTAAGAGATTATTATCCTAACGAGAAAATAATTCTTTCCTTACCTGAATCTTATATTCTATCGTGTAGTGAATCGAAATTATTGGGAGAATTGGATTTAAATTATTTTAGTGTTCCAGATGAATTTACGCTATCAGAATCAATAAGTTATATTCTAAATGTTGTAGATTTTGAATTGGAAACCTTGAAGTTGATTTATGGAGATACATTAATAAGGGAGTTTCCAAGTTTAGAAAATAAAGATTTAATAGGTACGGCATTTACACAAGATGGTTACAAGTGGTTCATAGAAGATCATATTAATGAATTACCATTAGTTTGGTGTGGTTATTTTATATTTTCATCAAAACAAAAATTATTACAGTGTCTTGCTTTAAACAGGGCTGATTTTATTCAGGCTGTACAAATGTATCGTTCTATAGTTCCAATGAATATTTATATATGTGAACAGTGGTTGGATTTGGGACATATTAATACATATTTTCGATCAAGAGCACTCATAACGACTCAGAGATCTTTTAATGATCTAAGTATAAAGAATGGAATTCTTTTTAAATCAGGAGAGCCTAGTCAAAAAATTTTAGCAGAAAGTAATTGGTTTAAAAGTATTCCTACAGAGTTAAAGATTTTTGTACCACATTTAATTCATGAAGCGACCGAACAAAGTGGTAGAGTAACTTATGCACTTGAATATTTGCCTAATCTTCCCCTAAATGAATTATTTGTTCATGGTAAGAATGCCCCTATAGAGTGGAATACTATTTTTTTGCGTATTAGAGAATTCTTAAATATTTCTAGTTTAAGTAATGTGGATAATAATTTATCTGATGTTGTTGGGAAAGATTTTATACAATTAGTAAGAGATAAGACATTCTCAAGACTTTCAAGTATTAAAGAATATAATAGTGTTAATTTAGATACACACAATTTTTATGATGGTTTGGAATTACCCTCATTAAAATATATTTGTAATTATTGTATACAAAAAGTCTTAGAATTAAAGAGTTATCCTTCCATAATGCATGGGGATTTTTGCTTTAGTAATATTCTTTTTGATTCACGTTCTAATAGAATAAAATTAATTGATCCAAGAGGAATTAATGCTAATGGGGAAATTTCTATTTACGGTGATCAAAAATATGATTTGGCTAAATTAACGCATTCAATAATTGGTCTTTATGATCATATTATGGCTGGTCGGTATTTTATCCTTGGCTCTAAAACGAAAAATGTCAGAATTGATTTTGATATAGATCAAAGAATATATGAAATACAAAAAATATATTTAGATTTAATTTTAATTGAAGATTTGGAGACGGAGAAGATTTTACCTCTAGTTATCTTATTATTTGTCTCGATGGTACCTTTACATAGTGATCGTAAAGATAGACAAGAAGCTATGTTATTGAATGCTTTAAGGCTATACAAAGAATATTGCATTTAATTATGTATTTTGTGCTTGTTACTTCAATAAAGTAACAAGCATATTTTATTTAAAAAGAAGAAATAACTTTTGGATTTTTCGATAAGTTCTCTTTAAATTTAATATTCTTTTAAGTAAATATGGAGACCATTTATAAATTTTAGCTAAATTTTGACGAAATTTAATAGAATCTGGAAAGGAATATTTTGGATTCAAATTAATAATAATATTCCTTTTTTTTCTATACATTTCTAAAATATCATTTGTAGAATAACAGAAAAGATTGCAAAATTCAGAATCATAAGATTTTTGAAATTTAGGCATACTTAGGTCAATATCTTTAGGGTGACATATGAAAAAAGTATCAACTAGAATATTTTCAAAATTGCTAATTATTTCTTTATTATGATCATTGTGGAATGCTATTGGAAATTTTTCTTCTTTGAAAAGAAAGTTTAAACAGAGCCATTGTTCTACTGCATATCTAGACCTAAATTTTTTTTCTATCGTATTTGAAAAAATAGCATGAGGGTACCTTTCATACCAACTTGCATATTCTTCAGTATAATAAGGGCAGGAAAAATATCGTATTAAATCCTCTTTTAAGCCCAGTAAAAGAATGTCACTTATATGGTAAGGAAGTCTTTCATTAAAATTAGGATTAAGAGAGTATAATGAAATAGTGATAATTCTTTCAGAGGATTTTTTAATATCTCTTGTATCACTATAATTTAAAATTTGATTCCATATTTCTAAAATTTTATCTGATTTTAACGTTTGATCTGTTCTTAATTTTAATATTAACTCTCTATCTGATGCTTCAATCCCAGCATAAGTTGACTTTATTTGTCTATTGATATTGTTAACTCTAGAATCAAATTTGAGTGGTGAAAGTACACCTATATCTTCATTAATAATAACTTTATCGAAAATATTTTCTATATCTTCAAAAAACTCATTTGTTGATAAGATGATTTGACAATTTTTAAATTTCTCTCTTAAAATTTTGACATTTTTATTTATTGAGTATTCCTGATAAATAGGACCTTGAATTACTATAGAAAGTTGATCTGATTTCATGATTTATTACTTAATTTACAAGGAGGTTGGTAATTATTAGAACAAGAATTAATATGATAGCTAGACTAAATTTAAAGTATTTTTTATATTTTTCATTGTTATGACCCTTTATTTTATAGTAAAGATTCTTATTAGTAGGACGTACAATAATATTATTTTTCGAATCAAATCTCACTACATCATAGTTATATAAATAAAATTGATGGCTCATATTACGTCTAACAATACTTTCATGAAAAGACATTTCAGGATGAAAACTAAAAGTAGGAAATTGATTTGGATAATCTATATAAAATTTTTCAAAGAAGTTAAAGTCTTTAAAGTAGTTTTTAATAGAAGTCTCTGAAAATAATAAAAATATATCAGACGCTTTATATACTGATTGCATTTTTTGTTCGGTAATTAGCATTGAAGGATAATTACTAAAACTGATTACAGTATTTGCACTTATAATAAATTCTTTGATAAAATTATTTAAATTGAATTCAGTATTCAATTTTACATCAGGTCTAATAACTATTACATAATCATATTCTATGTTATGTATTTTTTGATAATTAGATTTTAGTAAGTATGCTTCATGCATACTATGTAGCATATACTTTAAACCATGTAAAGAAACACTATTTTTTTTTAATTTTGAGTCTTTATCTTTTGAGTACTCTCCTATATCTTCTATAAAGTTTTGATGTTCTACCTTAATGGATTTAGGTTTATAAATTCCCTCTACTTTATGTAGGTTTAGATTATCATTTTTATTTTTAAATCGACTGGTATCTGTTATATCCCATGTATGGATAAAAACATCGCAGTCATATTTTTCTAGTAGATTAGCTTTTAAAGATTGAGAACACTCTTGAAAAGTTCTCATATGTCCAAATAATAATACAGCTAATTTCATATATGATTCAGATAAAAACTATTTCATGAATTATAACGTTTTTCTAAATTAATAAGAAGATAGTTTTCTACAAACTAATTTTACTTGTAGAAGTCAAAAATATTTTTTAACCTCCTAAACCTTTTATACCCCCACAAATACTGTTCTGGAGCGACATTAATCATGCGCTCCATTTCTTTATTTAAAGTATCGACAGAAAGCTGTAAATCCTTCGATAAAATATCATTTGATAATTCAGTCACGTAAATATCATAACCCGATAAATCTTCACGTCTTAAACAACTGAGTCCAACCACAGAGCATTGTGTTTTAGCCGCAAGTTTGGAAAGAAGCGTAGAAGATAGCGCATTTTGACCATAAAAATAAGAATAGATTCCACCAGATTCTTTAGGGACATGATCCGGTAAAATCGCAGAAAAACCACCCTGTTTGAGATGCTTAAATAAAGCGCGTACACCAGAATCATCGGTCGGAACCAGTGTCGCATTCAGACGTTGCCGAGCTTCCAGCATAAAGCGATCGACATCTTCATTTTTGCTGGGCTTATACATAATCACAGGAGAGGTATGTTGATTGACCCAGACATTCAACAGCTCCCACGTGCCAAAATGAGGCACTACCGCCAAGCAGCCATGCGGGTTTTTTAAAGCCTGAATAAATAAATCTGCACCATGCACATCTCGAATTAAAGACAGCGCATAATCTGGTGATGAACCCCAAATCTTGACCGATTCTGCATAGGTCATACACTGACTTTTCAGGCTGCGTTTGCTTAAATCAGCACGTTCAGATTCCGAAAGTTCAGGATAGGCAGAGGCCAGATTAATCTCAGTCACTCGGCGTGCAGAAGAATGGCTGAGATACAAAAGAGATCCAGCCAGTTGCGCAAGATTTTGAATCAATCTTAATGGAAATTTGGAGAAATTTTTCAGTAAGGTGTACATGCTATCCAGAGCGTCAGATTATAGGTCTTTATCTGGATTGCCCTTCAGCACCATATAAATCAAACCGACGAAAATCAGTAAGGCACCTAAAATACTGCTCAGGCAAAAATACACAATACGTTCATTGGTATCGAGGTTGAACAGGTTGTTGGCAAGGATATAGCGCATGAACAGCCATTGAACCACTGAAAATACAATAAGCATAATGCTGCGATTACGAACTGCAGGACGCATAGCCATTGCTAATTACCTTAGATTGAAAACTGTCGCTATTATGCCACTGTTCCAGATGCGACTCAATCTTACAAAAAAAGCCCCACACGAGGCAGGGCTTTTTCACTTAAAACTTCAAGAATTATTCTTGAGATTCAGCTTTCGGTTTTTCGCGTAAGCGAATACCAAGGTCACGCAGTTGGTTTGATTCAACTGGTGCTGGCGCTTGCGTTAATGGACATTCAGCAGTCTTGGTTTTCGGGAATGCAATCACGTCACGAATAGAAGATGCACCAGTCATCAGCATCACCAGACGATCCAGACCGAATGCCAAACCACCATGCGGAGGAGCACCGTAACGTAATGCATTTAATAAGAAGCTGAATTTCTCTTCTGCTTCTTCTTCATCAATACCTAAAGCTTCAAAGATCGCTTTTTGCATTTCAAGGTTGTGAATACGCAGTGAACCACCACCGACTTCAGTACCGTTCAATACCATATCGTAAGCAACAGACAGAGCAGCGCCTGGATTGTTTTTTACGTCTTCAACGCTAGATTTAGGCAGTGTGAATGGGTGATGCACAGAGGTCCATTTGCCATCGTCAGTTTCTTCGAACATCGGGAAGTCAACGACCCAAAGCGGTGCCCACTCGCAAGTTGCAAGTTTCATGTCATGACCGACTTTAATACGTAAAGCACCCATCGCATCGTTTACGATTTTGGCTTTGTCCGCACCAAAGAATACGATGTCGCCATTTTCAGCACCCACACGTTGCAACAGATCCAGCACGATTGGCTCGATGAATTTCACGATTGGAGACTGAAGACCTTCGATACCTTTTTCAAGTTCGTTGACTTTGATATAAGCCAAACCTTTTGCACCGTAGATGCCGACAAATTTGGTGTATTCATCAATCTGGCTACGTGGCAATGAACCTGCACCCGGTACGCGAAGCGCAACGATACGACCTTTAGGATCTTTAGCAGGACCTGCGAATACTTTGAACTCAACGTCTTGCATCATGTCTGCAACGTCAACCAGTTTCAAAGGAATACGCATATCCGGTTTATCAGATGCATAGTCACGCATTGCATCGGCATAAGTCATACGTGGGAATTTGTCGAATTCAACATTTAAAAGTTCTTTGAACATTTTAACCGTCAAGGTTTCCATCAAATCCATAATGTCATCGTCACTCATGAACGATGTTTCAACGTCAATCTGGGTAAATTCTGGCTGACGATCTGCACGCAGGTCTTCGTCACGGAAACATTTTGCGATTTGGTAGTAACGATCGATACCGCCGACCATCAACAACTGTTTGAATAGCTGTGGAGATTGTGGCAGTGCATAGAAGCTACCGTTTGATACACGGCTTGGTACCAAATAGTCACGCGCGCCTTCTGGGGTTGCACGGGTCAAAATCGGAGTTTCAACGTCTAGGAAACCATTGTCTTCGAAGTAGTTACGAATCAGGTTGGTCAATTTAGAACGGAAACGTAGGCGATCTAACATTTCTGGACGACGGATGTCCAAGAAACGGTATTTCAAACGAACTTCTTCAGAAATATTGGTGTTTTCGTCATTCAAAGGGAATGGCGGAGTGTCTGACTGAGCAAGAACTTCAATTTCTTTACCCAAGACTTCGATCTGACCGCTCACCATATTGGCATTTTCTGTGCCTTCATAACGGCGACGTACACGGCCTGTAATTTTTAATACGAATTCTGAACGTACTTTGTCCGCAGTTGCGAATGCTTCAGGGGTATCCGGGTCAATAACCACTTGAACAAGACCGTCACGGTCACGCATATCAAGGAAAATCACACCACCGTGGTCACGGCGACGGTGAACCCAACCGCATAATGTTACAGTCTGGTCAATTTGAGTTTCGGTTAAAGAACCGCAGTAATGAGTTCGCATCATAGCGTTAGAAATCCAACTATATGGGTTAAGGTCAGCGAATACGTAAACAGCGTACCGCTTTGAGTAGAGGTAGGATTATGCCTCTTTGGGCATGTTGTCACAAGAACTTGGGTCAAAAACAATATCATTTTAAAGTGAATGAGATAAAAGCCAGCACTTTGCTTAGCCCATCCGGCGATCGCGATCTAAAAATAAAAACAGCAAACAGCCCAGACTAAAAGTGATCAGAAAACCCTGACTGAATTGATTGATGGAACGGCCGGTAAAATAGTACAGATCGGATTGCCAGACTTCTGTAGAGATATAACGTGCATAATCCCAGACTGAAAATAGGCCAGTGAATATCGAAAACAGCAATAATCCGCAGGCATAAGCTTTGATTTTCAGGTTCACTGCCAGATATTGCTGATGCTTTTTATAGTAATGCACGCTCATCCACAGCATAAACGGTAAGGCCAGAAAGGAAGTGCCGATTTGTAAAATTCGATGCAGCGGATAACTGTGTCCAAAAAGCTGAAATGGTCGTGCTAGAAAATCATGAAAAGCAAAAGTACGAAAGTCCACATGAGTCAAACCATCCCAGATTAAATGCGTGGCAGTACCAATGATCACCGCCAGACAAACTGCCAGAAAAAACTTGAATGCTGAAATGAGAGTGTGAATATTTAGATCATGCTGAATTCCGACAAAGCGGTAAATGGCTGGCCGATATAGAGCATACCAGATTGCACAAAAGCCCAATCCGATCCACAGGTCCGGATGAATCAGCGAGGACCATAAATGCGTAACATTCGAATTGCTGGAACTAAACAGACGATGTAAATCGGGCACCATACAGCCAATCGCCAATGCAGCAATCGGAAGCCGGTTTCCGCTTAAACGTGAAAGAGGTGGCGCAAGTACAGCATGAGACAGGGTAAAGGGCATAAAAGTTTTTTTAAAGATGAAAATAACCAGAAAACACATTTTAATAAAATATGCGAAGGATTATCGTAAAGGATTGCAAAAATAATGAAATGTTATATTATAACACTAACCCAGATTACTGAATTTGAGCTTCGGTCATGTCCTTTCCTAAGAATCTAATAACATTGTCAATTTTTGCTGTAGTTGCGCCTACAGTATTTGCAGAGCAATCCTCATCTTCTATCCCGGTTCAGACCATGGACACGATTCAGGTGCAAGCTCATCCATTGGTGCAGACTGCGGCAGATTTTGCGGTTGCAGATCATGTGGTGGATCAGAAAGCGCTGTCTGAACGTGCCACCACCATTGGTGATGCCTTGGCAGATGAGCTTGGGGTTTATTCTAATCAATATGGCTCAGGCTCAAGCCGTCCGGTGATTCGTGGGCAAGATGGGCCACGTGTCAAAGTCTTGCAGCATGCTTCAGAGACAGCCGATGTTTCCACGTTATCTCCAGATCACGCCGTCACCGTCGATCCGATTTTGGCGAAACAGGTCGAAGTGATTCGTGGGCCATCGACGTTGCTCTATGCAGCAGGAACAGTGGGTGGTCTGGTCAATGTCACCGATCAGAAAATTCCGACCCAGATGCCTGAAGATGGTTTAGAAGGTACAGTCGGCCTGCGTTATAACTCAGGCAGTGATGAAAAACTGGCAAGTGCTGGTGTGACAGCAGGTATTGGTGAAAACTTTGCTTTGCGTGTAGAAGGCTCAAAACGTAAGACCAATGATTATATTGCTCCGGATTATTTTCATGAGCATGATGACGAATTAGAAAAAGAACGTCGTGTGGGCAATACTTTTGCTGAAGGGCAGACAGTAAATATTGGCGGATCATGGATTCATGATCGTGGTTTTGTCGGGCTGTCTTATAGCAACCGTCAGGATCAGTATGGTTTACCAGGTCATAGTCATGAATATCATGAGTGTCATCCCCATGGTACTGAAATCCATTGCGGTAGCCATGATCCAGCGCCACAACCAGATCCAAATGCAGTTGAAGAAGAACATGCGCATGGCGGACCATGGGTCGATTTAGAGTCACATCGTTATGATCTGCGTACCGAACTGAATAACCCGTTTGCCGGTGTTGAAAAACTACGTGCACATGCTAGTTTTACAGATTATGAACATGATGAGCTTGAAGAAAGTGAAGTGATCAGTAACTTTAAAAGTAAAGGTTATGACAGTCGTTTAGAGTTGGTACATGTGCCAGTTGCAGGTTGGGAAGGTGTAGTTGGAGCGCAATATAGCCAACAAAAAATTAATCTTGCTGGTGGGGCAGAAGAACATGATGATCATTCCCATAGCAGTGTTCTGATGGCAGATACCAAAACTGAAAAATATAGTTTATTTGGTCTTGAGCATAAACAGATCGGTGATGTACATGTTGAACTCGGTGCACGGGTAGAACATCAAAAAATTGATGTAGACTCAACTCAAAAAGACTATTCAGATACTGGTTTGTCTGCTTCAGCCGCAGCGAATTGGGAGTTTGCACCTCGTTATAAATTATCGGTGGTCGGTTCACATCAGGAACGTTTGCCTCTAGCGCAAGAGCTGTATGCTGATGGTCTGCATTTTGCGACCAATACCTATGAATTGGGGAATCCTGATCTTGATAAAGAAAGGTCAAATAATCTTGAATTAGGTCTGCACTATGCAGGGGATAAACTGGATTACCATGTGCATGTCTATCACAACTGGTTTGATGATTATATTTATGGCGAAACGGTAGCGCAGAAAGGTAATTTGCGCGGCGTGCAATATACCCAAGACCAGGCCAGATTCTATGGCACTGAGGCTCAAGCCGGTTATCAGATCAATGATATGTACAAGCTGAGTGTCTTTGGCGATTACGTGCGTGGCAAAATTGAAGCTGAGAATGCACCACGTATTCCTGCCGGTCGCTTAGGCAGCAAAGTGGAAGCAGATTTTGCCGATGGCTGGTCAGGTCTGGCTGAATATTATCATGTCTTCAATCAGGACAAGATTGCCAGCTATGAAGAGGAAACCCAAGGCTACAACATGGTCAATGTGGGCTTAAGCTATACCAATACCCTTGCAGATAACAATGCTTATCGGGTGTATTTCAAGGCCAATAACCTGCTCGATGATCAGGTCTATTCCCATACTTCATTCCTGTCGAATATTCCGCAAGTCGGTCGTAACTTTAGCGTCGGTGTGCAGTATGATTTCTAAAGTAGTGATGAAATAACTGACCAAATCAAAGAGATGTCACTGAAATTGACTTGAAAAATCATCTGATAAAACCTAGCCTGAGCATATTGGGTTAGGTTTTTTCTTATGCGTATCTTTCAACGAATTCACAATAAACTGAACTGGTCAAATCGCCGTTATGCGGCATTGATTATCAGTCTACTGGCGGTCAGTTATCTGGCATCTGCTGTTTATCATACTTATAAGCCTTTACCAGAAGGTCTGAATTACACCGGCAAGCTGCGCCATGCCGAAGTCAAGTTTCTGGCCGATCGGACTTATCTGGATGCACAAGGAAAACAGCACTTAGATCATCGTATTTTTAATGAAATGCTGAAGATGATTGAAGAGGCCAAATCACTGATTGTGCTGGATCTGTTTTTATTTAATCAGCAAACCGGTGCCTCGACACAGGAACATCAGGCATTGAGTCAACAGTTGAGCGATGCCTTAATCAGTAAACGTCTGCTGCAACCGCAAGTTGAAATCAAGTTCATTACCGATCCGATCAATTCAGTCTATGGCGGAATTCAGTCCGAGCAGTATCGCAAGTTACGTCAGCATGGTATCGATGTAATTGAAACCAATCTGATCCCTTTGCGGGCGTCCAATCCGAGCTGGTCGGGGTTCTGGTATTTATGTTGCCAGGGCATTGGTAATAATCCGGAAAAAGGCTGGTTGCCGAATCCATTTGGCCCAGAAAAAATTACTCTGCGCAGTTATTTTGATTTATTTAACTTTAAAGCCAATCATCGTAAAACCTTGGTGGTAGACACCGATCAGGGCTGGAAAGCGCTGGTCACCTCCATGAATCCGCATGATGGGAGTTCGCGGCATTCCAATATCGGTTTATTGGTCTGGGGAACCACAGCCGTGGATATTCTGAGAACAGAACAATCGGTCGGCATCATGTCACAGGCCAATATGCCAGCCATTATCGCGGGCGATTTTCAGGCAGAAAATACCCAGCCACAGGTGCAGGTCCTGACGGAAAAAGCCATTTATGATGCGACTTTAAATCTGATTCAGACGGCGAAAGAAAATGAACAGATTGATCTGGCCATGTTTTATCTGTCCGAGCGTAAGATTATTAAAAGTCTGATTGCGGCGCATGAACGCGGGGTTAAGGTTCGGGTTTTACTCGATCCCAATAAAGATGCCTTTGGCCGTGAGAAAAACGGGATTCCAAACCGACAGGTGGCTTCGGAACTGCACAAGGCAGGCATTGATGTACGCTGGTGCAATACCCAGGGTGAGCAATGTCATAGCAAAATATTGATGAAGCGTAATGCTCAGCAGGCTGAAATGATTTTAGGCTCGGCCAATTTCACCGCACGCAATCTGAAAAACTATAATCTGGAAACCAATATGCGCGTGCTGGGTCAGCATCAGGCAGAAGTGTTTAAAGATGCCCAACAATATTTTGATGGTGCATGGTCAAATCTGAATGGCCGTGTGATGAGTGTGGACTATAGACAATATGAAGACAATTCATGGTCTAAATATTGGCTGTACCGCTTTATGGAATGGAGCGGCTGGTCGACGTTTTAGCATCTCTAATAATCTCCCTAAATCCCTCTTTTGAAAAGAGGGACTTTACCTCCCTTTTTTAAAGGGAGGGTAGGAGGGATTTTTTAAGGCTCCGGATTCGGTGGAACCAGTTCATCCAGTTCTTTATCGGACAATGCTTCAAGTTCAGCAAGATCCGTTTTAATTTTCCATTGCTCTTCATGGTCGACCGGATTGGGTAAACGCGCTTCTAGCCAGTCACAGACTACATCTGGCGGGAAATTGGCATGATTACATTGAATCACCCAAGACAAGAAATCTTTGGCGACACCATTCATATACGGTGGTGGCGATACTGGCAGGAACTGAGTCGGAAGACGTTCATTTTTAGAAATATAATTCAGGACATGACCTAGTTCCTGTACGGTCTGCCAAGCCAACGGATGATCTACATTGATCTGAAATTTAAACCACCATGCCTGTTTGCCATCTGAACCATAGCTATCAATCCGTTCTTTTTGAACACTCGGCACTTTAGAAAAATATTCATGTAAACGATCGAAATTTAAATCAGACACAGTATTCAACTCGAAACATTAAAAAAGTGATTTTAGCATAAAGCAGTCGCCTGCCGATGGGCCTGCTAGATTGAAAATACGCAGGCACATTACAAAAAATTGCAGGGTCAGTAAGCGTATTCATATTTTCTGCATTTATTTTGTTTAAAATATAAACGAGTGATTGAGAGGAAGCTCAAATGAAAATAGTGTTATTGAGTGCAATATTTGCTGCATTGCTATTGGGGGCTTCTGCACAGACGATGGCCGGAAACGCTTGGGGCGGATATACAGGGGTTGAACGTTCTAAGCCGAATTACCGCGCTGCACCATCACGCTCTTATGATCCACCACGGCACTCTTATCCGCAGCGTCCGATGCCACCTAGACCACATTACCCGCAACGACCGACCCATTGGGGTTATCCGCCTGCTCAAAGTCAAAGTGGTCTCAATATCCAGTATCAGGCACCGACCACGATTTATCAAAATTCCAATAGCTATAGCTGGGTGAATGGCGATCCGAATGTGGCTCGAATTGAAAGTTCAAGATATAGCGTTATCAGTGACTGGCAGCGTCTGGGCTTACCTGCACCACCGCGTGGCAGTTACTGGATTTATGAAAATGGACGTTATGTGCTGGTGCCGAATCGTTAAGTTAAAAATCCCCCTTTATTCAAGGGGGATTTTTTATATCAAGCCAACTCATCATCTTCCGGACGAGGCGTTTTGCCTTGTGGCACTGGTTTCTCGCTGTGTTTGTCACGAATTACCGATGGATAGGTCCATGACGCATAGCGCACCACTAAAATGGCAAATGCCATAATCAGGATCGAACCGGTAATAATCACCAGATCCATACTGGCTTTATGCGTGTGCTGAATGTCCGCAATGAGCAAGCGGGTCAGTGCGGTAATGGCAATATAAATCAGGAAGCGTACCGGCATATGATTGGTTTTAAAATAGATCCCCACCATGGCACCGAGTTCGAGATAGATGAACAGTAAAAGAATATCGTCAATGGTGGCGAACTGTTTCACGGTCAGAATATCGATGACGGTATGGCCAGCGGACCAGATCACCATACAGCCAATAATAAACAGCGCAATATAATGAAAACTTTCTACAGCAAGATTACCAAAACGGTCGAGGAGGGCTTCAAGTTTTTCAACTTTGGGATGGGGTTTCGGCATAAGATCCTCCTGATTTTTATGTGATATAAACAATACTTATAGAATAACCTGCAAAAATTATGCACAGAATGATTGGATGAAAAATAAAGATTAAATTATTTGAACTTTTGCGCTTTTTTTAGACTAAATTGCTATATTGTATGGGTGGTACATTGAATAAATAGGAGAAAAAAGTGTTAGATAAAATTCAAACAAAAATTGACCAATTAGAAGCCGGAAAAAAATTAATCCTCGGCGTAGGCATTAAGGCTGAAGATATGCAAAAGGTGGTGGAACTCTGCGAGTCTTTAGAGTCAGAGGGGAATATCAAAATTGTGAATAAACATCTGAATCCGAAAAGCAATAATCAACCGGATTCTTTAATGATTCAGAAAGTTTAAGTTTCGAATTGCAATCAAAAACGCCTGCATCAAGCAGGCGTTTTTGATTATGGCTGTTTCAGCTTAAGCTTGAGTCGTGAAGTAATCTTCAGAGAAGTTCATGATCAGGTCAGAACCTGATTTTACTTTGGTGATGCGTAGAGCCAGCTCAGGCAGAATGCGTTGCACAAAATAATTCGCCAAAGCCAGTTTGTTTTGATAGAACTCGCCCTCTTTATTTTTCGCAGCATTGGCAATACGCGCGAACATATACGAGAAGCTGAGCAGACCGACAGCGTGCAGATAGTCGACCGCGGTCGAGTTCGGGAAATCATGACTTTCTCTTGCTGCTTCCAGAATAAACTGAGTCACCGATTCGACTTCAGTCGCTGCATCCAAAGTGGCGTCTTTAATGAAGTTTAGGTCTGCATCCAGACTGTTGGCAAAGTCACGGATTTCAGAGATATATTCAGAGATATATTCACCGCCACATTTAATGGTTTTACGACCGATTAAATCTTGTGACTGTACGCCGTTGGTGCCTTCATAGATCTGGGAAATACGCAGGTCACGGATACATTGTTCCACGCCCCATTCACGGATATAGCCATGACCACCAAACACCATTTGCGCATCTAATGTTGCCTGGAAGGCAGTATCGGTTAAATAGGCTTTTGCGATTGGCGTGAGTAGTGCCACGCGGTCATTGGCTTTTTTCACCGCTTCTGGATCGGTAGAGAACTTGGTAATGTCCAGTTGCTGACCGACATAGACTGCAAAGGCACGAGACGCTTCATTGTTGGCACGTACATTCAGCAGCATACGGCGTACATCACCATGCACCAGAATACTGTCCGCCGGTTTGCTTGGTGATTGAACACCAGCCGCACTGCGACCCTGTAAACGATCGGTCGCGTATTGTGCAGCATTTTGATAAGCAAATTCAGAAGCACCTAAGCCCTGAATTCCCATGGACAGGCGTTCGTAGTTCATCATCACGAACATCGCAGCCAGACCTTCGTTTTCTTTACCCACCAGATAACCTTTAGCGCCATCAAAATTCATGACACAGGTCGCAGAAGCTTTAATGCCCATTTTGTGTTCGATAGAACCTGGCCCTACAGGATTGCGTTCGCCAACAGAACCATCTTCATTGACCAGGAATTTCGGTACGATGAACAGGGAAATACCACGTGAACCCGCAGGTGCATCTGGTGTTTTGGCCAGAACTAAATGAATGATGTTTTCCGCCAGGTCGTGGTCACCACCAGTGATGAAAATCTTGGTGCCGCTGATGCTATAGCTACCATCCTCATTGCGTTCAGCTTTAGTCTTGATAATCCCCAGATCAGTACCGGCATGTGGTTCAGTTAAGCACATGGTGCCCGACCATTCACCCGAATAAATTTTAGGTAAATAGGTTTCTTTTTGCGCTTGTGAAGCATAGCTGTTTAAGGCCATACCTGCACCGACAGACAGCAGCGGATACAGCATGAAAGACGGGTTGGTGGCAAACAGCATTTCATCAGAAAGTACCGTTAGCATTTTCGGCATTTCCTGGCCGCCCCATTCGGTATCTGCGCCCAACCCGATCCAGCCGCCTTCGGCATATTGTTTAAAGGCTTCTTTAAAGCCAGCAGGGGTAGTCACATTGCCATTTTCATATTTTGCGCCTTCTTCATCACCGCTACGGTTGAGTGGCAGGGTCACGTTTTGCGCAAATTTCGCCATTTCTTCCAGAATAGCTTCTGCTGTTGCAGCATCGAGGTGCGCTAAATTTTCATTGGCTTGCCAGAATTGTTCTGCATTAAAGACATCGTTGAGGATGAATTTCATATCGGCAAGTGGCGCGTTATAAATTGGCATGGTGTGTCACCTGTTTATTGTTTGATTAAATAAGTTTTAATCAGTCTAAAACACTCAAAATCTGAATGTTAGACGACTAAAGGTTAATTCTGTAACTCGTTATAAAGAAAAAGGACTGTCTGTTCATTGACCGTCCTTTTTCTGTGATGCGATTAGTCTGATTCTAACTTAGAATGCGAAATGTTCTGCATCCAGGTTCATCAATGGCTCTACACCTGTTGCGATCACGTCAACATGTGAACGAACGCGTGGCAGGATTTTCTTGAAGTAGAAGCGTGCAGTGGTCACTTTGGCATTGTAGAAGTCAACTTCAGTGGTGCCAGCAGCCAGTTGCTCTTGAGCAACCAGTGCCATACGTGCCCATAGGTAAGCCAGGGTGACATAACCAGAGAAGTACAGGTAATCGACCGCAGCTGCACCGACTTCTTCAGGGTTTTGCATCGCACGCATACCAATTTGCATGGTCAGGTCGCCCCATTCCTTGTTCAAGGCAGCCAATGGCTCAACGAATTCTTTCATTGCAGCATTGTCTTTGTGCGCTTCAGCAAATTTGTGGATCATCTTGGTGAAGTCTTTCAACATCGCACCTTGAGTACCCAACACTTTACGACCTAACAAGTCCAGCGCCTGAATTTCAGTGGTACCTTCGTACAAACAGGCAATACGTGTATCACGTACGATTTGCTCCATGCCATGCTCAGAAATGAAGCCATGACCACCGAAGACCTGCACACCGTGTTTCGCAGCTTCAGAACCGGTTTCAGTCAGGAATGCTTTTGCGATTGGGGTAAGTAGAGACAGGATATTGTCTGCAAATTTACGATCGGCTTCTTCTACAGCATGTTCAACCACGTCCGCATATTGCGCCAACAGGTAAACCAGTGCACGACCTGCTTCTGCATATGCTTTTTGGGTTAGCAGCATGTTACGTACAGCTGGATGCACAATGATTGGATCTGCTTCTTTTTCCGGGTTTTTAGGGCCAGACAGTGAACGCATCGCCAGACGGTCTTTTGCGTAGGCAAGTGCACCCTGGAAAGAACCTTCAGACGCTGCCAGACCTTGTACTGCCGTACCGATACGTGCGGTGTTCATGAAGGTGAACATGCAGTTCAGACCACGGTTTTCAGGGCCAATCAGGAAGCCTTTCGCGTTATCGAAGTTGATCACACAGGTTGCGTTACCGTGGATCCCCATTTTATGTTCGATTGAACCACAACGTACGCCATTGCGATCGGCAATAGAGCCATCGGCATTTAGGTTGAACTTCGGTACGATGAATAATGAAATACCTTTGGTACCTTTCGGTGCGCCCGGTAAACGTGCCAGTACGATATGGATGATGTTTTCAGCCATGTCGTGTTCACCCGCAGAGATGAAGATTTTCTCGCCAGAAATGGCGTAGCTACCATCTGCTTGTGGCTCGGCTTTGGTACGGATAATACCCAGGTCAGAACCTGCATGCGATTCGGTCAGGCACATGGTACCCGTCCACTCACCTGAAACCAGTTTAGGCAGGTAAGCATCTTTTTGTTCAGCTGAACCGTGGTGTTCTAAAGTACGAACTGCACCGTGAGACAGGCCAGGGTACATGCCCCATGCCCAGTTCGCAGTACCGACCATTTCAGAAATGGTAATCCCTAAAGAATTTGGTAAACCTTGACCGCCATACTGTTCTTCAGCAGAAAGTGAAGGGAAGCCAAGCTCGATGTATTTTTGATACGCTTCTTTAAAGCCTGTTGGTGTAGTCACCACGCCGTCATTCCAGGTACAACCTTCACGGTCGCCCGCCTGGTTAATCGGAGAGAGTTCATTTTCACAGAAATCAGCCGCAGCTTCTAAATACTGATCTACCAGTTCACGGCTTACGTTTTCTTGGAATGCAGGGAGATTTGCATAGTGTTGTTCAGCATTTAATAATTCATGCAACACAAATTGCATATCACGTAAAGGCGCTTTGTATTGTGGCATATCGGTTTCCTCAATACTGGTTTAACCAGCGTTATAATCTTAGATGAACTAAAAACGTATCTTCACTGACACGGTTTGGAATGATTCTAATCCTGCAACATCTTCCCCTGCGGTACAAGCTTTTCAGGGGGATTTCTTGGTGACTGTAAAGTCAAAGATTAATATGCATGACGTATTAAACATATTGAGTATAAAGGCTTTAGTCATATTTTGTATGATACGAATAGTCAACTATCCAGGGTAAATAGCACCCAATAAAAAAGCACCCGAAGGTGCTTGTCGTGAATCATTGATTCCTATGCATTAATAGGCAGATGTTTTGGGCTGGAAACGAACATGACATTGACCATTCACTGTTTGTTCACCTGCTTTGATCTGTGCAGCAGTACCATCTTTCTTGCCTTGACAGGCTTGCAGCATCGCTTGTTGTTGTGCCTGACGCTGAGCCAGACGTTGATCAAACTGTTTGGTCAATTCTGCACGTTTTGCATCAGTTAATGCTTCACCGCGCATCATGCCGCCACGGACATCGGCACGCATCAGGCGATGTTCACCTTTCATGCCGCGGTGTTCGCCGCGCTGGCCTTGCATGTTTTTACGATCGGCTTTAAAAACGATAGTACAGCTGCCATCAATGGTTTTATCACCGGCCTTGATTTGAACCGCTGAACCTACGGCTTTATTGTCACAGGCCTGTTGCAGCTGTTTGGCAAATTGCAGACGTTCCGCACGCTTTGCTTTAAACTGCTCGCGCTGTTCAGGTGAAAGATGATGCTGTTTTTTACCCTCATGATGATGTTTCATCATTTGGCGATGCTCATTGTTCGGTACATTACTGGTAGATTGACAGGCAGTCAAAGCACCCATAGAAAGAACACTGGCACTGATTAAGGCTATTTTTGTCATGGCTTGCATTGTATTTATTCCCGTCAAGAACCTGATTTTATGTCAGGTAAAGATTAAACAATAAAGATGAAGAAACAATGAAGAGTTTTTTGATGCCATGTTCGCTACAATAATGAATATAGAAGAAAAATTGAGATTTCTGTTTTGAACATTCGCCGTATTCCGATTGCATTACGTCTATTTTTGACTGTACTGTTGACCACGCTGGTTATTACCACAGTGAGTCTGGGTGTACTGCATCTGAATATGCAGCGTAATTTCGCCCGCTATGTGGCTGATGTCGAAATGCAGAAACTGGATTATGTGATTAAAAATCTGGCGGATGTCTATGCGGTGTATCAGGACTGGGGCAATGCGATTCAGGCCCAGATTCTACAAATGGAAGGGGAGGCTGCGCCAGATGATTATGACCGTTTATCACGCTGGTGGCTACGCCGTCAGTATGATATTGCCTTGCAGCAGCGCTATTTTCAGGAACAGACCCTGGTTCAAGTCGCACCCAGTATGGTCGATCCGGCTTTGCCACCGCGTCAGGTCAATGAAGAAGAGTTACGCCTCCTGGCTTCCAATCTACCCTCGCAGTTTCAGCCCTTTGAAGGCCTAAAATTCCCGCTGAGTTCCAATCAGAATCTGTTTAGAACTGACCGTAAGAATGGCGAACAAGCAGCACAGCAGCCGACCGGCAAGAAGCAGTTTATCCAGATGCCGGACCGTCTTGGTCTCAGTTCACGTCTTTCGCTGTATGATGCAAAACGTCGTTTTGTGGTCGGTGAGGCTTCAGATGAGCAGATTTCCTATCGTCCGATTATGGTGAATAATCAGATTGTCGGCTATTTGGGCTTAAAGCCGGTTCTGGATCAGGATGATGCCTTAAGTATTAATTTTTTTAGTAATCAAAAGCGTTATTTATTTTTGGTCTATGCGCTCAGTATTTTGGCCAGTCTGATTGCCTCCTTGTTATTGGCGACTTATTTCAAGAAACCAATTCAACGTTTGCTGAATGGTACGCGTGCTCTGACCCAAGGCAATTATCAGTATCAGGTCAAAGTCAACCGCAATGATGAATTGGGTGATTTGTCCAATGAATTAAATGCCTTGGCTGTGATTCTGGATCAGCATGAAACCTCACGCCGTCAATGGGTGGCAGATACCTCACATGAATTGAAAACGCCACTAGCAGTCTTACAGGCACAGATTGAAGCGATGCAGGATGGGATTCGTAAACCCACCCCTGAACATTTTGCTTCCATGCTGGCGCAGGTCACCAGCCTGAAAAAACTGACACAGGATCTGGCCGCATTGGCACAGGCCGATGCGCAGCAATTGCAATTTTACTTCTCGACGGTGAATCCGTGGGAGGTGGTACAGCAGGAACTGATCAACTTCCAGCCAAACTTTGAACAGGCTAAATTGACGGTCACCGCAAATGGCGAAGATACTGAGTTAAATCTGGATCTGGACCGCTTTAAACAGATTGTGGCCAACTTGCTGAGTAATAGTATTCGCTATACTGAAGCGGGTGGGCAGGTGCATATTCATAGCACGCAGGATGAGAAAGAATGGACCTTATATGTCGATGACAGTCCATTTGGTTTGAGCGATGAGCAACTGGCGCGGATTGGCGAGCGTTTCTACCGTGTCGATGATTCGCGTACCCGGGCGACTGGCGGAACTGGGCTTGGTTTGGCATTATCATGTAAAATTACGCAGGCGCTGGGTGGCAGCTTAAGCTTTGCGCATTCACCACTCGGTGGTTTACGCTGCAAACTGAGTTTTCCTAAACAAATGAAACCCTAAAGGAAATATATTGATGAAACATGTCATGCTGGTTGAAGATGAAATCGAACTTGCACAATTGGTGCGAGACTATCTGGAAGCTGCTGGTTTTGAGGTCAGTATGTTTCATGATGGGCAGGAAGCATATAACAGTTTTACCCAGCGTAAACCAAGTCTGATGATTCTGGACTTGATGGTGCCGCGTATGGACGGCCTGACCATTTGCCGTAAGGTACGTGAACAGTCAGACTTGCCGATTATTATGGTAACCGCGCGTACTGAAGAAATTGACCGTGTGTTGGGTCTGAATATGGGTGCAGATGATTATCTGTGTAAACCATTTAGTCCAAAAGAGTTGGTTGCACGGGTACAGGCAGTCTTACGTCGTCTGGACCGTAAATCAGAACCGGAAAGTAATGATCTGTTCCGTATGGATAAATCCCAACAGCGTATCTGGTATCAACAAAAGGCCTTGAATCTGACCCCGACTGAATTCCGTTTACTGGAGTTATTCCTGGAACATGTCGGGCAGGTCTATTCACGTGCGCAATTGCTGGATCATATCAATCCAGACAGTTTTGATGTCGCGGATCGCGTGATTGACAGTCATATCAAGAATTTGCGCCGTAAAATTTCGGATGCTGCTGAAACCGGCAACCGTCATGAGTGGATTCAGGCGGTCTATGGTGTTGGCTACCGTTTTGAATATCCTGAAGACTGAGTCTAAGGCAATGAAAAAAGCGAATCCGGAAGGGTTCGCTTTTTTATACTTTGAAAATAATTTTGGCTACACAAACTCGTGGAACATTGCTTAATCAATGAGCATGAAACGGTAAAAATCACTAAAAAACCTAATTAATGGTGATAGTGTTTTTAAAATAAACTTAAAATTTTGAATTATATAAATAAAAAATATGATTTCATATAGGGTGTATTGTGTTAATTTTAGGGAAAATAAATAATTATTACTTTAAGGCCCACTACCTAATTCTGTAATGAGCCAATTAGAGTTAGGATTCTTTTGCATAATATTAATAAAGAAAATATAGTCTCCGGGCGGATTTCCGGCATCATCCGTATGTACTATTTTTAATTTAATCATCAATGAAATAATTTTATAGAATTGTTGATAGTATTCAGGTCTATATTTTGCTGAGTCATAGTCAACTTTTATAATTTCTAAAATTTTTGCCTCTTTGAAAAAGTGGACTCTTTTAGGACTTTGCATTTGCAAATATAGTTGTCTATCAGGCCAAACATTCTTTAGTGCTGATTTCAAATCTCCCATGGAAAGCGAATTTAAGAAAAAAACTGTTGTCTGTTTAGCCACCTCTTTGTCATGAACAGTTTTTTGTTTATACGAGATCAAGCCTAAAAAAAAGCATAGAAATATAAGCAAGATTCCTATTTTTATAAATATTCTAGATCCTGTCATTTCACTTTCATCTTTCGAAAAAATAAGTAGCAGGCTAAGAGACACCCAAGCCAAAACAAATAATCAATAAAAAAATTGAAAAAAACAAATTGATCTAATCCTATAAGAATATTTAAAGGATCGATGGCTATACTACCGACTGGAGATATTTCACCATCTACTAAGAACTGTAGAGGAAATCCTCCGGCTATGACTTTAACCTTTGCAACTTCATCTATTCCTGTGCGTTCAACCAATATATATTTCTGATAAAACAAAGATAAATAAGTCAAAATAAATGCTAAACAATTAAAATAGATTATTTTTTTCATAAAAAATTCTTTAACTTTGAAATCAGTTAAAAATAACCAATAAGACAAACCTGGAAATAGAGCCATAAGAATAGTCCAAGTATCGGTATACATCTTCCACCATTCTTTCGAAATTTCTCCTGTATGACTCCACCCTAAAAGAACAAAAAATGGTGTAGCAATAATTAGAGAACTAATACAGATGGTCAGCAAGTTAAGGAGGCTATAGCGATTTAAAAGAATTGAAAACATGAAGCTGAAAGGTACAGTTAAAATACAATAAGCTAAGTAAACAAGAGCATGTCCTACAAAAATCACAAAAATTGAATATAGGCTGTATTCACGATTCATTATGATAAAGAACAATGCTGCAAAGAAAAGTAATGGTAGCGGAGCAAGTAATAACGCTTTTACTATTTTTTCTTTTGAGTATTTCACTAATTTAACTCTCTTTTTTAATCAATAAATATTAACACTATACTGATTTTCTTAGAGATCCTTGCCAAATTTAATATAATGGCTGTTATACGAAATATTGCTCAAAATTATGATGCATTCAGAGGATAGTATGTTGTTTAGATTGTGGATAACGCTTAAATTATCCACAGTTTTTGTTTTTGATGTGAATAAATTAAGACGAACAACTCACCATCACTTCCGGTACATCACTTGGCAATGGTGCTAAATCTTCAGCATGTTCCAGATCTGGCTGTTTCAGATAAGGCTGGCTGAGCAATTTAAACAAACGATCGACTTCGGAAAAATCATCACGCTCTGCCCGTTCAATGGCTTTCTGTGCCATGTGATTGCGCAGAATGTAATGCGGATTGGCTTGCTTCATGGCGGCATCCAGTTCTTCAATATCCTGATGTGCACGAATAGTTTCATATTGTGTCAGGAAAGCTTCAAACTGACGGCGATCCAGACAATCATCTTTAATAGCGTCATAGTCTTTATTTTGCAGGCGGATAAAACTCTGGGTGTAATCCAGTTGCTCACTTTGCAAGATTCGTAAAAATGCCATCGCACAGTCAAAACTGTCTTTATGGAAACCTGGTAAACCCATTTTCTGGTTTAAACCGTGTTTGTAATGTTCCAAGAATGTCGGCTCATAATGTTCCAGACAGCCGGCCAGATCCTGTTTCCATTGTTCTTTGTCATAATTCACAGGGCAGAGGGGAACCAGATTGTTTAACCATTGCCACAAGTTCCAGTGCCCGATACTTGGTTGTTGCTGATAGGTATAACGCCCCTGATAATCCGAATGGTTATTGATCCAGTTCGGACGGAAGCGTTCCATAAAGCCATAAGGACCAAAGTCCAAAGTCGAGCCGGTAATATTCAGATTGTCAGTATTCATCACGCCATGTGCAAAACCAACCAGTTGCCATTTGGCAATCATGACGGCAGTGCGCTGAATAACTTTGGTGGCAAAGCTCAGAATCGGCTGTTCGGCTTGCAGGCATTCCGGATAATGCCATTCAATACATTTCTGGGTAAATTCAGCCAGCAGATCCGACTGATACTGATTGATCCATTCAAAATGCCCGAAACGAATATGACAGTCTGAGGTACGTAACATCATTGCACCGGGTTCGAGCTTTTCGCGTTGAATGCCTTGCGTTGAGGAAGTAAAGCCAACCGCATTGCTCGACGCTACACCCAAAGAATTTAAAGCATGACCCGCCAGATATTCACGAATCACTGAACGCAGCACTGCACGCCCATCACCCATACGCGAATAGGGCGTTGCACCCGCACCTTTTAAATGCAGGTCAATAGTCTGACCTTCCTGATCAAGGATCTGTGCAATTAACAGGCCGCGACCATCTCCCAATTGTCCAGCCCATTGACCAAACTGATGACCTGCGTAGACCATGGCCAAGGGTTGAAACTCAGCAAAGACTTTCTGACCACTACACATCTCGACCCATTGCGCTTTGTCTTCATCTGACCATTGCAGTTGTTCTGCCAAAGCTACGTTAAAATGCCCGGCTTTTGTGCCTTTCAACGGTAGCGGAACTTGATGGTGGTAAAGGGCAGCAGGAAGGGTTTGATAACGAGAGTTAAAATACATGGCACTTAGTACAGGCTTGGAATACCTTGACTATAACAAAGTTGCCTGTAGAAAACTGTTGTATAAACGAGAGTTCAAGTTATCTTTCAGACATAAAAAAAGCCCCGATTGGGGCTTTTTTGTGAGCAGTTTTATTAAGATACTGCTGATTTTTTCAAATTACGAACCAGTAAATTCAAGGTTGCCCGGTGATGGGATAAACGCTGTTCAACCAGCTGGAATTCAACTTTCAGTTTGTCATCCATCTGGTGAATTTTTTCTGCCATAGAAGCCTTTTTCACCTGAATTTCTTGCTCTTTTAGTTTGGCCCAGTCATTTAAGGTTTGGGTAAAGGCATCATATTCCTGTGCAATCTTGGTTTTCACAGTAATGATGTCTTCAGAAACATCATGGCCATAGACCGCAAGATCCTGTTCAGCATATTTAAACTTCATTGCCAGTTCCGCTTTTTTGATATTAAAGCTAGGAATACGACGTAAGTTTTTGGCTAAACCCAGTTTAGAACAGGTCCAGATCAACCATTTGGTTGGATCGTATTGCCACCATTTCACGCCATTACGGTAATCGTACTGGAAAATGTGGTGATAGTTATGATAACCCTCACCCCAGGTGGCAATCGCAAGTACGAAGTTGTCACGTGCAGTGTTCTCGTCGGTATAAGGACGATTGCCCCACATGTGACACAGCGAGTTGATGAAGAAAGTCACATGATGGCTTAGGATTAAACGCACTAATCCACCCAGCAGCAAGACTCCCCAGACATCGCCGACTGCCCAGCCAATTGGAAGCAAAATAGCAGCATGAACGGCAATCACTAATGGAATATAGTATTTGTCCTGAAACATGACGACTTTGTCTTTTAACAGATCTGGCGCATTTTTATAGTTTGCCACACCTGATGGATAATCACGTAACATCCAGCCGATATGTGCATACCAGAAACCTTTGTTGATCGAGTACGGATCTTGATCCACATCATCGACATGACGATGATGAGTACGGTGACCAGATGCCCAGAACAAGATACTATTCTGTACAGCAAATGTACCCATAATCATTAAGATGATTTTTAATGGTAGAGTGGCTTCATAAGCACGATGTGCCCACAGGCGATGGTATCCTGCTGTAATGCCAAGGCTGCTTACGCCCAGTAAAACAAACATGCTGATCCAAGCGGCGGCGCTAAAATCATGGTGATACGCATATAACGGAATTGCAATCAGGGCGACAATGGGTAATAACACCAATGCAAACACCGCAATCCAGTTAATGGGGGCTTTGGGTAAGGGAGCATTCATCTCCAACAGCACTCCTAGAACCTCGGAAGGTTTAACAAAAAGCAGAAACCACTGTTGATTTTAACAGCAGCCTATCTTGTTTATATTAGCATGTGGCCTATAGCATCACTAGCATTATTGTACGGTTGTATTGTACTTGTCAGTAACAGGATAAGTAGGGCAAAAACGACCATTTTGCCAGTCTAGACGGGGCTTGATTTCCGACTAAGTGACTGAGGATTATCGGTCTTTTAGACTATTTAATTGGGCTAATATTAAGCGATTTAACTGTTCATCATTTCTACAATATTGCCAGAAAATTTGCAGAATATATCTCATAGAAAATTAATTTAACATTCAAGTCGAATCAATCTAAAAGTCAGACACGCTTTAATAGCTTGACATGAAATCGAGCTGTCTTAAATAAAACGATTTGAACTGATCAATAATCAGGGTGTTTTTTAGAGTTGCTGCAGCATCAGTTTTGGGTAATCGGTAATTAGCCCTTGAATTCCCCAATCACGCAGCTCTTTGGCTCGGCTCACATCATTGACCGTCCAGACACTGATATTTAATTCAGCAGCCTGGGTGGCCTGAATCAGGTCTTTGCTGGCCAGCTCATTCATCCAGCCAATATGACAGCAATCCAGTTCTAGCGCCTGATCAATCGCTTGATATTTTAGGTCGGTTTCGATGAGTAAACCGCGTTTTAGCCGGGAATTTTGCTGTTTGAAGGCTTGCAGGACTTTGGCATCAAAACTGGTAATGATGGCCGCCTGCTCATAGCCTTGCAGTTGCTGTGCAACGCCCAGTGCAATTTTCTCAGCCGCAGCTTCGGAATCGACACTTTTGATTTCGACTTCAATATGCTCAAAGTCTCGAATGACATTTAAGGTCTGATTTAAAAGGGGAGTGGCTTCGACTTTATTCCAGTCTGACCAGGTCACAGCATGATTATAGTGTGCAAGATCTTGACGATTGCATTCATATAAATGCTTTTGCAAACCTGTGGTTCGCACAAAATCATCATCATGCATGATGATTAAGGCATTGTCTTTGAGCTGACGCACATCAAACTCAACGGCGCGAATACCGATGTCTTGAATATATTGAAAACCGCCTAGGGTATTTTCAGGGGCTTCGCCACGTGCACCACGATGACCAATTATGCGCATAGACTGCCCATAAATTGAGAAGTTGATTTCATTGTATGCGTGCTATGTGACAAAAAGATGATAAGGCTTATTGTCGTCAGATGCACTGTAAAATCAAGATACATCTGACGCGTATTTTTAGATTTAGAATCAAGAAATAATTCTAGTTTTCGATGCTGTCATTGATATTTTTTTGCCACAGCACTTCTGAACCGCCCTCGCTGCGTTGCAAGGTGCGCGATGCTACAAATAGCCAGTCTGATAAACGGTTCAGCAGTTGTAGCGACGCTGCCTGAATATTCTGGTCGCGAGAGTGGACTGACATCACGCTACGTTCTGCCCGGCGGCAGACTGCGCGCGCCTGATGGGCAAAGCTGCAGACTAAAGTGCCAGCAGGCAGAATAAAGTCTTTGAGCATTGGCAAGGCTTCATTCATACGGTCGATATCATTTTCTAAAAAATCAATCGACACAGGTTGTACCAGATTAAAACCCGGAATACACACTTCACCACCGAGATCAAATAACCAGTGTTGAATCAGGCTTAAAGATTTGTCCCAAGTGGCTTTATCTTCAATCGTGCTTGCTGAAATCTGTGCACGTAATACACCAATCACGGCATTGAGTTCATCCACATCACCGAGCGCATCAATACGTAAATCGTCTTTGGCAACGCGAGAACCATCACCCAAACCTGTGGTGCCTGAATCGCCTGTGCGGGTATAAATCTTACTTAAACGGTGACCCATGTGATTTCCTTGATTTTTAAATGCTGTAAATAAAAAGCATCATGCCATAGGCATGACATGATGCTCAAAAGTATTTATTGAAACGCTGAACTTAGTATGTAAAGGTTACACCGGCAGAAGCGAGGCGACCGCCGTTGATATAGAAAAGATCATCTCCGTATGATGCGGTTTCAAATTTTACATCACCAATATTGTCGATATTAGTGAAAAGTTTGACAGATGGATTTACATTCCAATACGCATTCAAATCAATCGTTGCGTAACCAGCAACTTTTGAATTGTCTTTAGGTGCTGATTTGGATGATACCGATGTGCTAATGCCATAAACTGAATTTTGTAATCCAGCTGTCAAGGTTAGGCTTTGACGAGGACGACGAGCTAATTCCTTATGAATCTCTTCATTTGTAGCTTTCACATAGTTGTGTGAAAGTTTTGCAAACAGTTGATCTTGTTCCCAATGAACGTAGCTTTCGATACCCTCAAATTTTGCTTTACTCACGTTGTCAATGATGTAGCCATTTTTATCATTATAATCAATGAGGTTTTTCACTTGGTTAGTATACGCAGACAAACCAGTGGTAAATCCAAGAGGGAGCTTCTGATCAATACCGAATTCAAAAGATGCACTTTCTTCAGGTTTTAAATTTGGATTGCCATAATAGTTAACATAGAGCTCATTTAAGTTAGGTGCTCTAAATGCTGTGCCCCAATTAGTGTAAATACTTGTGTTTTTCAATATTTGATAGCGAGCTGCCACCTGACCGACGGTATGCGTGCCAAATTGGTCATTGTCTTCTACACGAATACCAATTTGAGTATTTAAACCGTGATTGCTGTATTGGTGCTGAATATAATAACCTTGTGAATCAACGTCTCCTTTATATGGAGATCCGCTAGAAATAGCATCGGCTTTGGTATTTTGGAAAGTGGTACCTAATAGGATGTTTTGGTGAGCTGGTAAAATGACTTTCGTGTATAGGTCAGCTTCTTGGGTTTTACTATTTACAAAATCTTTTGAATCTAATTGATCACTTTCATCTTTAAATTGAGATAAACGTGCATTTAATTCAAGTTGATCAGAAAGTTTATATTTTGCTTTCACATTGATACTTTCATTTTTGAAATCGACAGCGTTATTTTTTAAATTTAAAAATGCATAAGAGGGAGCTGATGCAAAAACACTTGAAACATAAGTGGATTGACCTTCGTTTTGTGCATAATCCAAAGAAAGAGCGACTTGCTCATCTTCAAAACCAAATTTAGTACTAAAACCTTTTTGTTCGAAATCACCAGTTTTAATATCAGATTGCTCAGCGTTGGTCACTTGAGTTCCATCTGATTCTAGGCGTTGACCACGAATTTGGGCATAAAACCCATTTTCAGCGAGGTCAGCACCGACAATAGATTTATAAGTTTTATTTTCACCAACTTCACCTGTAACAAATACACCTGTTTTTTCAGGAGTTTTAGAAACAAGCTGTACGACCCCACCAATAGCATTCGTACCATATAAAACTGAAGCAGGACCTTTAAGTATTTCGATTTGTTTGAGGTCTGTTGTATCAATATATGCTAGAGATGCAACACCACTTGTTGCACTATTAAGTTTCACACCATCACGTAAAACAAGAGTGTGTGTTGAATTTGTGCCTCTTAGGAAAATAGATGATTGTTGACCATAGCCACCTGACTGCACCATATTTAGAGATGCTTCATTACTTAATAAGTGTGGTAATGAGGCTAAGGGAGATTGCTCAAGAATTGCAGGCTCAATAATCGAAATACGCGCGGGTACATCTTTGATATTTTGTTCACTACGAGAAGCAGTCACCACAATGGTATCCAAAGATGCTTTTGCAACTTTTTGCTCGGCAGCAAAAACAGATGAAGTGGTACCCAACGCAAGTGCGATCGCACCTACCAAGGCAGTAGGTTGAAATTGAATAGACATGAAATGCTCCATACATTCACTTCCCCGTGAATGATTGGGTGATAGAACACAACAAGCAGGTTTCCGGACTTAAATGTGCAAAGTACAGGCTTTGCTGTCTATCCACCTTCCCACATCAAGATGCAGTGGTGTAAACCGAAGCGGTTTATTTGATAGACGTTTCATTTTTACCGTTGCGGGGGCAGTGCTGGATTTACACCAGCTTCCCTAAAGCAGGAGGCTGCTTTGGCTCGTTGCAAGATGGGCGCAGTATAAAGTTTGTATGCCTTATACACAATCTACAGCAAGAATAATCCGGATGAACTTTACGCAAGCCGGAAAAATTGCATTACAATGATTTGCCCCAATCTTATAGATTGTTCAAGACATTGGTAGATCTAGAGCCAGAATAATATGCGAACCCGTGCCAAAATTTGTGGAATCACCCGAGTCGAAGATGTTCATGCTGTGGTGAACGCAGGTGCAGATGCGATAGGATTCGTATTTTATCCACCGAGTCCCCGAGCTGTTACAGCCGCTCAAGCTGCTCAACTGGTTCAAGCCATTGCACCTTATGTGCAAGTGGTTGGACTGTTTGTGAATCATTCAGCTAATGAGATTCAGGATATCTTGCAAACGGTTCATCTTGATATTGTGCAATTCCATGGTGATGAAACGCCGGAACAATGTCAGACAATCGCTCAACAGGTCGGACGCCGCTGGTACAAGGCCATTCAGGTCAAACCTGATCTTGACGTAGTTGTAGAAATTCAACGTTATCAAGATGCTGGCGCGAGTGCAGTGCTGTTAGACGCATGGCATCCTGATCTGAAAGGTGGTACGGGCCACAGCTTCGATTGGGAGACATTTCCCAAACTTGATATTCCCTTGATCTTGGCAGGCGGTTTAAATCCTGACAATATCGAACAGGCAATTCTCACCACACAGGCCTATGCCGTAGATGTGAGTGGCGGTGTCGAGTCCGCAAAAGGTATTAAAGACCAACAACTCATAGAACGCTTTATGCAAGGAGTCCATCGTGGATCAGCAAAGTACTAGCCAGAACAGTCAGGCAGTTGACTATACCCAATTCCCGGATGAACGCGGGCATTTCGGTATTCATGGCGGACGTTTTGTGTCAGAAACACTCATGGCGGCTTTAGAAGACTTGGAAAAGCTCTACTTCCGTATGAAAGATGATGCACAGTTTTTGGCAGAATTTGACCGTGATCTGGCGTTTTACGTCGGTCGTCCGAGTCCTTTATATCATGCTGAACGATGGTCGAAAGAGTTGGGTGGTGCGCAAATTTATCTGAAACGTGAAGACCTGAACCATACCGGTTCGCATAAGGTCAACAACACTATTGGTCAGGCCTTGCTTGCAAAATTGTCAGGTAAAAAGCGTATTATTGCCGAAACAGGTGCCGGTCAGCATGGTGTAGCAACCGCCACAATTGCAGCACGTTTAGGTCTTGAGTGCGTGGTATTTATGGGCGCTGAAGATGTCAAACGTCAGGCCATGAACGTGTACCGTATGCGTTTGCTCGGTGCGACAGTTGTGCCTGTACAAAGTGGCTCTAAAACCTTGAAAGATGCCATGAACGAAGCCATGCGTGACTGGGTAACCAATGTCGATTCAACTTACTATGTGATTGGTACCGTGGCAGGCCCACATCCATATCCGCAGCTGGTACGTGATTTCCAGTCGATTATTGGCCGTGAAGCACGCCGTCAGATTCAGGAGCAAGCTGGTCGTCTGCCTGATGCCTTGGTAGCCTGTGTTGGTGGTGGTTCCAATGCAATGGGCTTGTTCTATCCATTCCTGAACGATCAAGATGTGCAAATGTACGGTGTAGAAGCCGCGGGTTTGGGTATTGAAAGCGGTAAACATTCAGCGCCATTGAATGCCGGTCATGTCGGTGTACTGCATGGAAACCGAACTTACCTGATGTCTGATAAAGAAGGTCAGATCATTGAAACGCATTCAATTTCTGCCGGTCTGGATTATCCGGGTGTGGGGCCAGAACATAGCTTCCTGAAAGATATGGAACGTGTGAACTATGTACCGATCACGGACAATGAAGCCCTACAAGGCTTCCGTGACTTGACCAAGATTGAAGGGATTATTCCTGCACTGGAAAGTGCGCACGCGATGGCCTATGTGTCTAAACTTGCACCGACCATGGACAAGGATCAAATTATTATTGCGACGGTTTCAGGTCGTGGTGATAAGGACTTGATGACTGTAGCGCGTATTGATGGCGTGGAAATGGTTGAGATGTAATTTCCTTAAGTCCTCTCCTTTTAGGAGAGGGTTTGGGAGAGGTTGAATCTCACCAGAGATAAATAAAAAAATCGTGCCAGGTCTTCCTGGCACGATTTTTTATTGGATAAGCTTTAAATGAATAAACCCGCGTGCTCCCGATTGATCTTAACAATCTATAGATCTATTCGGGAGGAGTGTAATCTTTTAAGAAAACTCACTTTGCGCGCGTTCTTTGGCCCATTCGCGTAAAACAAATTTCTGCAATTTTCCGGTCGAGGTTTTTGGAATTTCGGTAATCACAACATCTTTAGGCACTTTAAAACGTGCCAGATGCTGTTTGCAGAATTCCATAATCTCTTCCGCTGTTGCAGTTTGTCCTGCTTTGAGTTCTACAAAGGCACATGGTACTTCCTGCCAGCGTGGATCCGGCTTGGCCACAACAGCTGCCGTTAAAATGGCAGGATGCTGATACAGCACTTCTTCGACTTCTAGTGAGGAAATATTTTCCCCTCCGGAAATAATCACGTCTTTAGATCGGTCAGTAATTTTGGCATAGCCATCAGGCTGACACACGGCCAGATCGCCGGTATGGAACCAGCCACCGGCAAAGGCTTCTGCGGTCGCTTCCGGATTTTTCAGATAACCTTTCATCACGATATTGCCACGGAACATGATCTCGCCCATGGTCTGACCATCATGCGGAACTTCCTGCATGGTGTCAGGATCAAGCACTTTCATACCATCTTGTAGCGGATAGGGGACGCCCTGCCGGGAATGCAGCTGCGCCTGTTCTTGAATAGACAGATCGCTCCAGCCGGCTTGTGACGCACACAGGGCAGAAGGACCGTAGGTTTCAGTCAAGCCATAGACATGCGTCACATTAATGCCAATATTGCGCATGCCTTCAATAATTGCAGCCGGTGGTGCAGCACCGGCCACCATCACTTCGACCCGATGGTCAATTTTGGTCTTTTTCTCTTCAGGGGTATTGATCAGCATTGACAGGACAATCGGTGCGCCACAGAAGTAATCGACTTTATGTTCAGCAATTAGTTTGAAAATCAGTTCGGCATCGACTTTACGCAGGCAGACGTTGGTTCCGCCGTTGGCCGCCATAGTCCAGGCGAAGCACCAGCCATTACAGTGGAACAGTGGCAGTGTCCATAAATAGGTGGCACGCGGCATCATGCCACAAGCAATGATATTACTGGCTGCGTTAATGTAGGCACCGCGGTGATGATAAACCACACCTTTGGGATTGCCGGTAGTTCCAGAGGTGTAACTTAAGCTGATGGCATCCCATTCATCTTGAGGCAAATGCCAGTCAAAATTTGCATCGCCTTGGGCAATCCAGTCTTCATATTCGATTTGACCAATACGGCTGTCTTCACCTTCAAACTCTGCATCGGCCACATCAATCACATAGATCTCTTGTGAAACCAGCGCCAGTGCTTCGGTCGCAAGTGCAGTAAATTCAGGGTCGACCAATAAGACTTTGCTTTCAGCATGTTCCAGCATAAAGGCGAGAGTCTTGGCATCCAGACGGGTATTTAAGGTATTGAGTACCGCACCTGCCATCGGCACAGCAAAGTGCGCTTCAATCATGGCAGGGACGTTAGGCAGCAGGACAGACACGGTATCATTTTTACCGATGCCTAATTTTTGGAGTTGGTTGGCAAACTGACGGCAGCGATTGTATTTTTCACGCCAGGTAATGCGGCGCTGACCATGAATAATCGCATTTTGATTCGGATAGATATAAGCTGCACGATCTAGATAGCGTAAAGGTGACAAGGCTACAAAATTTGCGGGGGTACGCGGTAATTCATCGTATGCGCTAACCATGGTAAAACTCCGTTGTATCGTTATTTTCATATCCTTTTGAAAAGATATGCACTTCTTCGAAATCTTGCATTTATGCTTTAGTCGAGTAAATTAATATAAATTTTAAGTCATTGAATATTAATTAAAATATTTAGCCCTATTTGATTTTTTTGAACCCGTGGGTTCCCATATTTGATTTTTTAGGTATTTTACTCTAATTGAGTCAGTAAAATAATATGAGCCAGAGAATAATAATGAAAATACAACAGGCGAATGCAGTCTGGCGAAACTGGTCAGGGAGTCAGCACAGCGCTCCTCAAGTTTTTCAGCCCAGAGAAATAAGCGAATTACAAGGTTTGGTGAAGTCACAGGCAAAGATTCGTGCAGTAGGTGCGGGGCATTCATTTAGTGCTTTGGCTAAAACCAATGATGTGCTGCTTCATCTCGATCATTTAAAAGGTGTGGTGGCTTTGGATGAGGCAAAAGTTCAATGTACCGTGCACGCTGGTACGCGTTTATATGATTTAGGTGAATATATTGCCCCGATCAATCAAGCTTTACCCAATCAGGGTGACATTGATCAGCAAAGTCTGGCGGGAGCGATTTCCACGGGAACGCATGGCACCGGCATCGATTTACCCTGTTTATCTGCTTTTGTGGACGGTTTTGAATTGCTGACTGCAGATGGAGAGCTGTTGCAATGTGATCATCAGCAGAATACCGAGATATTTCAAGCGGGGCGTGTGGCGTTAGGTAGTCTGGGGATATTGACCAAAATTACCCTGCAAAATCGTCCGCGCTATAAATTAAAAGAACAGATTCGGCTGTGTCCATTAAAAGAAGTATTTGCGCATATCGATCAATGGAAACATCAGCACCGGCATATTGAATTTTGGGCTTTTCTGCATGCCGATCAGGTCATGCTAAAAACCCTGGATGAAACGGAGGATGAAATTCAGCCAAGGCAGGAGAACTGGCCATCTGAAGATGCGTTATTGACTTTGTGTTCTGAATTGACCCGATTTATTCCTGCATCTAATCCTTATCTGCAAAAATTATTGGGTGTTTTTGTTAAACCGAGTTGTTATGTAGATTGGTCATCCCGGATTTTTCCGACTCCGCGTCAGACCAGATTTAATGAAATGGAATATCAGCTTCCGGTCGATTCCGGCTTGCAATGTCTGCAGGAGGTTTTAGCCACCTTAAGGAAGCAGAATGTGCCGATGTTTTTCCCGATCGAATTCCGTTATGTTAAAGGCGATGAGATCTGGCTGAGTCCTTTTTATCAGCGTGATTCGGTTTCGATTTCGATTCATCAATTTTATAAACAGGATTGCCGAGCTATTTTCGATCTGGTCGAGCCGATTTTTCAGAAATATCAGGGACGGCCACATTGGGGAAAGTTGCACAGCATGACAGCCGCTTCGCTGTGTGATCTTTACCCAAAATGGGATTATTTTATGAGATTGCGGCAGCAACTGGATCCGCAGCAAAAATGGCTTAATCCGCATTTACAGCAGTTATTTTTGTCTGAATAGCAGGAGCGAATTATGCAATCGAAGTATTTTCAGCAACTGACCCGAGATTTGCAGCAGCAGGGAACTGGTACATCGCAACTGATTCTGGATCTGGCTCAATATCAGCAGAATCTGGAGATTGTACAGGCAAAAATCCCTGCGCAGCTCAAGCCGCGTCTGGTGGTGAAGTCTCTAGCCAGTATCCAGCTACTCAAACTGGCCAGTGAAAAGCTGAATACCCGACGATTTATGGTATTTCATTTACCCCATCTTTTAGAAATGATGAGAGCATTTGAACAGGCCGATATCTTGCTAGGTAAGCCAATGCCGATTCATGCGGTACAAGGTTTTTATCAAAACGTTCCTGAACAAAATAAAGCAAATGATCAAAGCAATATTCAATGGCTGGTCGATGACATAAAACGCTTGAAGCAATATCTGCAATTCGCTCAAGAATCTAATCTTCAGTTAAATATCAATATTGAAATTGATGTCGGCTTACATCGTGGTGGGGTGAGTAGCCAGCAACAGTTAATAGCCTTACTCAAACTCATTCAGCAACATCCCGACGCTCTCAGGCTTTCGGGGTTGATGGGCTATGATGCACATGTCGCCAAATTGCCGAATATTTTGAAAAGCCCCGAAAAAAGTTATCAGCAATCGCAGCAGATTTATCAACAATATAAAAATACTATTCAGCAGCAATTCCCAGATTTATGGCGGGCAGATTTGTGTTTTAACGGTGGTGGCAGTCCGACCTTTATGCAGCATTGCCAGCAGAGTGTCTGTAATGATCTGGCTTTTGGCTCGATGCTGCTCAAACCCAGTGACTTCGATCTGGACAATTTATCCGCTTTAAAATGTGCGCTCTGGATTGCCACACCGATTTTGAAGGTATTGTCTTATAGCCAGATTCCGGGTCTGGAAATGCTGAATCATTTGCCGCATCGGCATAAAGCACTGTTTATCTATGGTGGCTATTGGCAGGCAGATTATATTTATCCTGAAAAAAGCCGGCCGCATCTGTTGTATGGTCGCAGTAGTAATCAGGAAATGCTTCAGGTACCTAGGCAATGCAATATTCATGTCAATGATTATGTGTTTTTAAGGCCGACACAAAGTGAAGCCATCATTCCACAATTTGCCCAGCTCTATGTTTATCGTGAGAGAACATTTATTGAGTGGCAGACTTTCCGGGAATAACCACATTTTGAATTAAGAGATGAGCCTAAGTCTTTAAAGATCAGGGAAAGATTTGGGGGTAAATCTGATTTTTATTGGGGAAAAGGTTTAATCATGCGGCCAAGCCGTGTAAAATTCGAATCGATTTTATTTATCCACCGTTTTTATCTTTTGAGGTTTTCCTCGATCATAATCTCGCGGTGACATGCTCCATGGTACGGGGCATCACTCCTTAAGGATTTCTTATGCCAATTATCACTTTGCCAAATGGCGATCAAAAACAGTTTGATCAAGCCGTATCTGTGATGGACGTTGCACTCAGCATTGGTCCTGGTCTTGCAAAAAATACCGTTGCTGGTCGTGTAAATGACCGTTTAGTGGATGCGTCTGATCTCATCACTGAAGATGCAACCTTACAAATTATTACGCCTAAAGACGAAGCCGGTGTCGAAATTATTCGTCACTCTTGCGCGCATTTGGTGGGTCATGCGGTTAAGCAACTGTTCCCAGAAGCAAAGATGGTCATTGGTCCGGTCATTGAAGAAGGTTTCTACTATGACATCTGGATGCCACGTCCATTCACATTAGACGACATGGCAGCCATCGAAGAGCGTATGAAAAAGCTCATCGATCAAGACTATGATGTTGTGAAAAAAATGACCCCGCGTGACGAAGTGATTGCAGAATTCACAGCGCGTGGCGAAGAATACAAATTACGCTTGATCAACGACATGCCTGAAGAAACACAAATGGGCTTGTACTACCATCAAGATTACTTGGATATGTGCCGTGGTCCGCACGTTCCAAATACCAAATTCTTAAAATCGTTCAAGCTGACTAAAATCTCGGGCGCTTACTGGCGCGGTGATGCGAAAAACGAACAATTACAACGTATTTATGGTACAGCGTGGGCAGACAAGAAACAGCTTGCAGCTTATGTAAAACGTATTGAAGAAGCAGAAAAACGCGATCACCGTAAAATTGGTAAAGCGCTAGACTTGTTCCATATGCAAGAAGAAGCACCGGGTATGGTGTTCTGGCATCCGAACGGCTGGACCATTTACCAGGTACTTGAACAATACATGCGTAAAGTTCAGCAAGACAACGGCTATGAAGAAATCCGTACCCCGCAAGTGGTTGATTTCACGCTGTGGGAAAAATCAGGACATGCTGCCAACTATGCAGACAACATGTTCACCACGCATTCTGAAAACCGTAACTACGCGGTTAAACCAATGAACTGTCCTTGTCACGTACAAGTGTTCAACCAGGGTTTAAAATCATACCGTGATCTTCCGGTACGTCTGGCAGAATTTGGTTCATGTCACCGTAACGAGCCATCAGGTTCTTTACACGGCATTATGCGTGTACGTGGCTTTACCCAAGATGATGCGCATATCTTCTGTACCAAAGAACAGATTGGGCCTGAAGTTGCAGACTTTATCAAATTGACACTCGACGTATACAAAGATTTTGGCTTCGAAGAAGTACAAATGAAATTATCAACACGTCCTGAAAAACGTGTCGGTGATGACAAACTTTGGGATATGGCTGAAAAATCTTTAGCAGATGCTTTAGATGCTGCGGGTCTTGAATGGGAGCTTCAGCCGGGCGAGGGTGCATTCTATGGTCCAAAGATTGAATTCTCTCTGAAAGACTGTCTGGGGCGTGTCTGGCAGTGTGGTACCATTCAGTGTGACTTTAACTTGCCAGAACGTTTAGATGCGTCTTATGTCACAGAAGATAACGACCGCGATCAGCCAGTAATGTTACATCGTGCAATTCTTGGCAGTTTTGAACGTTTTATTGGTATACTGATTGAACACTACGCAGGTTTCATGCCACCTTGGTTGGCGCCGATGCAAGCGTGTGTGATGAATATTACCGATTCTCAGGCAGAAGCATGTGAGTCAGTTGTCGCAAAACTTAAAGAAAACGGTATTCGTGCAATTTCTGACTTGAGAAATGAGAAAATCGGCTTTAAGATTCGTGAACGTACTTTAGAGCGTATTCCTTACTTACTGGTACTTGGGGACCGGGAAGTTGAAGAAGGTACAGTAAACGTCCGTACCCGCTCAGGAAAAAATTTGGGTACTATGTCAATCGATGCTTTCGTTGACCTAGTAAAAGCAGCCGTTGCCGAACGCGGCCGGTACATTGTGGAGTAACAGCGATTAAACAGCCTGACCGTAATCAACAGGGCGGTAACAAATCAAACCGTCCTGCCTTGAATGATGAAATTCGTGCGAAAGAAGTCCGTCTTGTAGACGAAAATGGTGAGCAAAAAGGGATTGTAAGCTTAGCTGAAGCCCTGCGCGCAGCAGAAAGTGTGGAACTTGATCTTGTCGAGATCGTAGCCAATGCTGAGCCACCAGTATGTAAGATCATGGACTTCAACAAGCATTTGTTTGATCTTAAGCAAAAGCAGAAAGAAGCGAAGAAAAAACAACATCAAGTCCAGGTGAAAGAAATCAAGCTACGCCCGGGTACTGATGTTGGTGATTACAACGTAAAACTACGTGCAATCATCAAGTTCCTTGAAGAAGGTAACAAGGTGAAAATCACCCTTCGTTTCCGTGGCCGTGAAATGGCGCACCAACAGTTGGGTCTGGCTCAATTGCAAAAAATTGAAGCTGACGTGGCTGAATTCGGTACTGTTGAACAGATGCCGAAAATGGAAGGCCGTCAAATGGGTATGCTGCTTGGTCCTAAAAAGAAAAAGTAAGCACTCATGAAGCGAAAAAAGCCCTGCAGATGCAGGGCTTTTTTTATGCCCTAAAATTCCAGGCAGTTTGTATGGCCTGCATAATCTGTTGAGCCTGTTGCCGGGAAAACATTGACAATTGAATCCGGAAAAATCCGAGACAGATTTGATTGATCAGATCAGGCTGGCATAATCTAAAATCTAGCGTGCCATCGCGTTGACTGATGAGATGCGCTGGAGTTCTACTCAGCCAGCGCTTGAGATGGGCTTTGAGAGAATCGTATCGCGGATTCAGAAAGCTATAGTGTACCGAGTGTCGTTTTAAGCAGAGGCTGATCCGGAAACCGGCCAAAGTATAATAAATTGCCTGAGACGTTATTTTTAGTTTGGTTCCCAGCATGAGCAGCGAAAGACCAAGAAAGCCGCCGATATAAACATAAAAGCCAGGCGACTCCTGCCATAAAAATAACAATCCTTGCAGAAAGCTGGAATTGCTACGCAGACTGCTTAAATAAAAAATGCTGAATATGCCAACCGGATAACAGAGTAGTAAATATCCGATAGCGCGCATGATCGGACTACTCTGATGAAACAGGATTTTTTCTGACGCGTTCATAGCTTATTTTTATGATCATAAAGCGTATTATTTTAATGAGCTTAGAGAATCTGGAGTCAAAAAGAAAGGCCCTTTTGGGCCCTTCTTTTAAGTCAAATCCAGCTTATTCAACTGATTTTTCATCATTTTCGATCAGCAGTTTATTGCCAATCGGAATTTGGCGCGGCAATTTCTCTTCTGGAATGATACGTTGCAAGTCAATGATCAATAGACCATTTTCATAATCTGCCTGTTGTACTTCAATATATTCATCCAGACGCAAAGACAATTTAAATGTACGTCGTGCAATGCCTTTGTGCAAGAATTCGGTATGGTCATTGCTCTGGTTTTCAGGCTTACCTAAAATGGTCAGTAACTTATTTTCCAGACGAATGTCGAGTTCTTCTTGACGGAAACCCGCAGTTGCGACCACAATCCGATAATTATTTTCGCCATGCTTTTCGATATTATACGGGGGATAATTCGGCGCATCACTTTGCATGGCATAGTCAATAAAGTCATTCAAGCGATCAAAACCGATACTACGACGAAACAGAGGATGAAGATTTAAGTTGCTCATGATTAGAACCTTCTCGATTAAGCAAAGTTATAAAAACAAGAAAATAAGATCTGTCATGTCAGACATCGACAGTACATAAGATTGACGCAATCCTTATGCACAAATAAATATGTGTCTGCTGTAAAAATTTTCAAGATAAAAAATAAAAAAATACATGAATTTTTATTAAGATAATGATATTTATATAAAAATATTTTTGAAATACAGGCTTGTTGTTTCTGGCTGAATCCTCTATGTTGAATGCATCATGGCATAGATAAAGTGCAGGGAGTATTAAAAAAATGATCGATTTATATTATTGGGGCACCCCCAACGGCCATAAAATTAGCATTGCTTTGGAAGAAATGGGGCTGAAGTATCAAATTTTTCCGATTAATATTCTGGAAAATGACCAGTTCCAGTCTGACTTTCTGGCTATTTCTCCTAACAATAAAATTCCGGCGATTGTCGATCAGGAAGGGCCAGATGGCCAGCCGATTTCAATCTTTGAATCGGGTGCGATTTTGCAGTATTTAGGTCGTAAAACCGGCATGTTCTATCCGACAGATGAAATCAAACGTATTCAGGTAGAACAATGGCTGATGTGGCAAATGGGTGGACTAGGCCCGATGCTTGGGCAAAATCATCACTTTAGCCGTTTTGCGCCTGAGCGTATCGCCTATGCCACCGAGCGTTATGTCAATGAAAGCAAACGTCTGTATGGCGTGCTAAACAAGCAGCTGGTCGGGCAGGATTATGTGGCTGGTGAATACTCGATTGCCGATATGGCGATATTCCCGTGGTTGTTGCGACACGACTGGCAGCAGATTAACCTGGCAGATTATCCTGAAGTGGCTAAATATATCGATCGCTTGAATGCACGTCCTGCAGTTCAGAAAGCGCTCGCCATACAGGTCAGTTAAGCTGCAGCCTTTATGCTAAAATAGCCTTAAATAAATAAAGCCACCCTTAAGGTGGTTTTTTATTGGATGGATATATGAACGATTTTCTTCTGAATTTTACCAAGATTGTTGAAAGCAATACCCGAATTTACTGGAGTATTCTCTTCGGTATTGCTGCATGTTTAGTGCTTTATATTGCTGAAATTGTACATATTGATCAGGTAATTGCTGCTCTCAATACCAAAGATCAGCAGATTTTGCGTGCAGCGATTGAACCCATTACTCAGCAGTATAAATGGGGACGGATCATGGCAATGGTGGCAGCAGTACTGTGGTCCAGCTGGGAATATAGCAAAGCCAAGAAAAAACTGCGTTTAAGCCATTAATACTGGCATGAGCCTGTTTCTGCTCTTTCTATCAGCCTTCGGTGCAGCGACATTACTGCCTTTACAGTCTGAAGCTGTGCTGCTTGGTCTTTTGGTACAGGCAAGCCATAGTGTGGCACTGTTAATTGCGGTGGCCAGTCTGGGGAATATTCTGGGTTCCTGTGTCAACTGGTATCTGGGGCTCAAAATCGAGCATTATAAAAATAAAAAATGGTTTCCGGTGTCAGAAGACAAGATGCTCAAGGCACAAATGATATATCAGAAATATGGCTATTGGTCTTTGCTGCTGAGCTGGGTGCCTATTATTGGAGATCCCATTACTTTAATTGCAGGACTACTGAAAGAAAACTTTGCCCGATTTTTGTTCATTGTCAGCCTGGCGAAAATTGGACGTTATCTGTTTATTTATGCGGCTTTTGCCCTGTTCTAAACCTGAAGCGATTTTTCTGATTCTGTTTTGCGCACTATTTTTAAAGTGAAATCATAAAACCATCCTGTTTAAATTCGCTTATTGGATGAAGATGCTTTTGTTTTAAACAAAGATGCTTTAGAATACTCGCTCCCTTACCTGCAGGTCGTTTTGTAATGGTGCAAACGAGCCGAACAGGTGTTCAAAAGAGGTTGTTATGCCTAAGATGAAAACTCGCCGTGGTGCAGCTAAACGCTTTAAAGCGACTGCTAACGGTTTTAAGCGTAAACAAGCGTTCAAACGCCACATTTTGACCAAAAAATCTGCTAAGCGTATTCGTCAATTGCGCGGCTGTGTAATGGTTCACGTAAGTGACGTTGCTTCAGTTCGTCGTATGTGCCCGTACATCTAAGGAGATTATAAATGGCTCGTGTAAAACGTGGTGTACAGGCTCATCGCCGTCACAAAAAAATTCTTGCTCGCGCTAAAGGTTACTATGGTGCTCGTTCACGCGTTTACCGCGTAGCGTTCCAGGCGGTAATCAAAGCTGGTCAATATGCATACCGTGACCGTCGTCAGAAGAAACGTCAATTCCGCGCTTTGTGGATTGCACGTATCAATGCTGGTGCACGTCAAAACGGTTTGTCATACAGCCGCATGATTTCTGGCTTGAAAAAAGCTCAAGTAATCATTGACCGTCGCGTTCTTGCTGACATCGCTATGCATGACGCAGTTGCGTTTGCTGCGATTGCTCAAAAAGCAAAAGATGCGTTGGCTGCATAAGTCTTTATGACTTGAAAAAAGACCGCCATTTGGCGGTCTTTTTTTGCCTGAAAAATGGGAAATAGCTAATGCGCGATTTTCGTGAAATATGGTCGCCCATCGATCAGACTAAAAAAAGTTAAGTTTGCGAATAACGACACCGATACTATTTCAGAAAAATGGGCTGAAACTAATACTGTAATCTGCTTGAATTTAACCTTTTATTTCCATCTTTACTGAGCAATAAAAAGAGCATTATCTCGAGCGCTGAGTAAAAAATAATTGCGGTTAAATTCAAATAATCGAAAAAATATCAAACCCTGGTTGAGTTGAAATTCAATTGTTTGATGAATGATCAAAACTCATCGCGAAAACCGACAGCATTATTTCAAGCTCATCTCTGCTGTCGAATATCAATATATCCACTGGATTCGGCTAAGTTTTCTCCAAGAAGTTAATATTTTCTTGCTGAAATCTTAAAGACCAAGATAGTAGCCAATCAGACAGATAATCACGGTAATCACAATCAAGGTCAGTACATTTGCAGAATTAGATTTGCCAGGATCTTGAGGTTTTTCCGCTTTAGATATTTTGGGCGAACGGTGTTCGGTACTCATACCCACAAATGGGTCAGGCGCAACTTTTGGGGTGAGCTGTGCAGTTTTATAGTGGTTGGCAACTTTGCTAATGAATTTGGCACTTAAATCATCAATTTTTTGTGAAAAGTGGCGTAAATTGAGCTGCTGATCTGGGCTCAGGACTTCACCATCTGACGTATAGGGATGTTGAATTTTAGTTTGAATAAACTCATTTAAGGCATCTAGCCGGTATAAAGTCTGATGCGCATAATCAGCTGAATAGTCGGTCGGAATCAGGGCCAAATGACTTTCTGTATCTGCCTGAATTGCCGGTATCGTGCCGTAGTATGGAAGATTGGTATACGCCGGTTCTATAAAATCTTGAGCTAGGCTGCTTTCAAATAACTCATAATTGGTATAAGCCTGGATATCGTCCCAGTTCGGTGCTTCCAGATCTGTGTCAATACGCTTGGCCAGTTTGGGATTCAGCTCATAACACCAGAATGTTTCATGACGTAAAGGGGACTGCTGCGATTTAGGCGCTTCGTAATCATTGTCCGCGCTATACCATTCCGGCAATTCTTTGCCAATAATCCAGGCAGTTTTGGCTTTGGCACCATGGCTGACGATAAAATGCGCCAGAGGTAGCAGCTCGACATTGGCATTCGGATTTTTTTCATCAACCAGTAAATCCGAGCGATGCAAGCTCAGTCGGCGAACCCCTTGTTTTTTCAGTCCTTCCAGCCAAATCTGAAAATGCTGGGCCAATAGGTGCTGTGACATCAGATCCCGGAAGGCAAACTGATGCTGATTAAAAATGGAATGTTGAATCCAACGATTGAAACTCAGGTCCTGAGTCAGATACTCATTGCCATAAGTGACCAAGGTCAGCTGCTGTTTCCAAATTTGATCGAGTGCCATAGTGATTTGATCTGATTGATATTGTGTTTATCTTATACTTTTTATATTTAATCATGCCAATCTAATTTTCCTTAAAACGTATCTTCATCAAAGTGTCTAAAAACTGTTAGAATGTGGGGTTTTAAAATATTTTTTAACCTGTTGCTTTGAGAGTTACTATGTCACTGGAAGCCCTGACCACTGAAGCGCTCGCTGCGATTGCAGCAGCAGAAGACCTTGCTGCACTTGATCAAGTACGAGTGCAATTTACGGGGAAAAAAAGCCAGCTCGCGGAACAATCTAAGTCGCTTGGTAAAATGGATCCTGAACAACGTAAAGTCTTCGGTGCACAAATCCATGCTGTGCGTGAAGCCATTACCGCTGCATTAACATCACGTCAAGCTGAACTGCATAAAGCGGCGTTAGAACAAAAATTGGCAAGCGAAACCATTGATATTAGCTTGCCCGGTCGTGGTCAACAGGTGGGCAGTATCCACCCTGTAACCCAGGTACAAGAGCGTATTTGTCAGTTCTTTACCAAAGCCGGTTTTACGGTGGCCACTGGTCCTGAAGTTGAAGATGACTATCATAACTTTGAAGCGCTGAATATTCCGGGGCATCACCCGGCGCGTGCCATGCATGACACCTTTTACTTCGATGTAAATCATTTGCTACGTACGCATACGTCTGGTGTACAGATCCGTACCATGGAAACACAACAGCCACCGATCCAGATCGTGTGTCCGGGCCGTGTCTATCGTTGTGACTCGGATCAAACCCATTCGCCAATGTTCCATCAGATCGAAGGTTTGTATGTGGCTGAAAATACCAGCTTCGCAGAACTGAAAGGTTTGTTGATTAACCTGCTGAATGAATTCTTCGAAAAAGATTTGAAAGTACGCTTCCGTCCATCTTATTTCCCGTTCACTGAGCCGAGTGCTGAAGTGGATATCATGGATGAACGCGGTCGCTGGTTAGAAGTTTTGGGCTGCGGTATGGTGCATCCAAATGTGCTACAAGCTGCCGGCATTGACCCTGAGAAATACAAAGGCTTTGCTTTCGGACTGGGCGTAGAACGTTTTGCGATGTTGCGCTACGGTGTGAACGACTTACGTATGTTCTTCCAGAATGATGTGCGTTTCTTACGCCAGTTTGCTTAAAACTTTTTATTTAATCCTCTCCTAACCTCTCCTTTAAGAAAGGAGAGGGACTCCACGAAATAAATGGGGTTCTCCCCCTTAGAAAAGGGGGAGTCAGAGGGGGATTCTAGAGATTTGAATTACAGGTTTTATATCAATGAAAATTAGCGAAAATTGGCTACGCACATGGGTCAACCCAGCCATCGATAGCGACAAGCTTTCTGATCAATTGACCATGTTGGGTCTTGAAGTTGATGAACTTGCTCCTGCAGCAAAAGCATTTACAGGCGTAGTGGTTGGTGAAGTTCTGACAGTAGAACAACATCCAGATGCAGACCGTTTACGTGTGACCACTGTGAATATCGGTACAGCTGAGCCTTTGCAAATCGTATGTGGCGCGCCAAACGTACGTGTAGGTATGAAAGCGCCTGTAGCAACCATTGGTGCGGTATTGCCGGATGATTTCAAAATCAAGAAAGGCAAGCTACGTGGTATTGAGTCTCAAGGGATGCTGTGCGGCGCTTCTGAGATTGATCTCGAAGATAAAATTGACGGTCTGTTAGAGCTACCAGACGACGCAGCTGTGGGTGTCAACATTCGTGAATATCTGGATCTTGATGACAATGTGATTGACATCAGTATCACGCCGAACCGTGGTGACTGTTTCAGCATTCGCGGGATCGCACGTGAAATTGGTGTGATTAACCAATTGCCAGTGACTGCGCCTGAAATTAAAGAAGTGACTGCAACCATTGCTGATGAAAAGCAGGTTGTAGTCAGCACTGAAGGCTGTCCACGTTACTTAGGTCGTGTGATCAAAAACGTCAATACCAAGGCAGCGACTCCTGTATGGATGGAACGCGCATTAGCACGTTCAGGTATTCGTCAGCACAGTATTCTGGTCGATATTACCAACTATGTCTTGATGGAGCTGGGTCAACCGCTACATGCATTTGATGCTGCTAAAGTGCAAGGCGCAGTCCATGTACGTCAAGCCACTGCGGACGAAAAACTTGTGCTTTTAAACGAGCAAGACGTTGAGCTTTCTGACAACGTGATGGTGATTGCGGATGACGAAAAAGCATTGGCGATTGCCGGTATCATGGGTGGCCTGTCTTCAGCAGTCAGTGATGCAACCACTGAAATTTTCCTGGAATCTGCTTTCTTCGCGCCATTACATATTGCCGGTCGTGCCCGTAGCTTTGGTTTACATACGGATGCCTCACAACGTTATGAACGTGGTGTGGACTTTGAATTGCCATTAATTGCAATGCACCGTGCATCTCAGCTTATTTCTGAGCTGGCTGGCGGTGAATTCGGACCAATCACCGTGGCGGAAAAAGCTGAACTTTTGCCAAAACGTGATGCGATTGAATTAAACCAAGCTCAAGTCGATCAGTTATTAGGTTATAAAGTTGAAAGCGACTTTATTACTGATGCATTGACACGCCTTGGTTGCACGGTGACGGTAAAAGCAGAAGGCGAATGGTCTGTAGTTCCGCCATCACATCGTTATGATATGGCGATTTATCAGGACTTGATTGAAGAAGTTGCACGTATTCATGGCTATGACAACATTCAAATCAGTCTGCCTGTGATTGATGTGAAGTTGGCGAAATACCAGGATCAGTTTGAACTGGGTCAATTACGTCAAACGGCGGTGACTTTAGGCTATCAAGAGGCGATCAGTTTTAGCTTCGCTGACTTGAAGCTTGAAAAGCAACTTAATTCCGGTGTGAATCCATTAGCATTAGCAAATCCAATTTCAAGTGATTTGGCTGTCATGCGTTCTACCTTATTGTCTAGTCTGATCCCTTGTGTTCAGTACAATGTTAACCGTCAGCAAAGCCGTGTACGCTTCTTTGAACTGGGTTTACGTTTTGACTATCAGGAAGCCAGCAGCATTCATGATTTAAAACAGATTCCAACCTTTGCGCTGATTGCAACCGGTTCACGTCATGTTGAATCTTGGCATGCTAAACCTGCTGCAATGGACTTCTTTGACTTTAAAGGTGATGTAGAAGAAATTCTGGCTGCCGGCCGTGTCAAAGTGGAATATGTACGTTCAGAGCGTAGCTGGTTACACCCAGGTCAATCCGCAGAAATTCTCGTGAATGGTCAATCAATTGGTTACCTAGGGCGTCTACATCCTTCTCTGGAAGACGAGCTTGATCTGGCAACGACTTGGGTGGCAGAATTGGATCAAACGGCTGTTTTGCAAACTTATGTATCTAATTTTACAGAATTATCACGTTTTCCATCGGTTCGACGTGATATTGCGCTTTTAATTAGTGATAAGATTAATGTTAGCGAAATTCAGGGACTTATCGAAAAAACAGGTGGGGAGCTTTTAGACTCGACGTGGTTATTCGATGTGTACACTGGACAAGGAGTAGAAGAAGGGAAACGCTCACTGGCATTTGCACTTCTCTGGCAGCATCCAAGCCGTACACTGGAAGATGCTGAAATTAAATCAGGTATGGATAATATCCTTCAAGTGTTAGAAAACACTTACCAAGCGACATTGAGGGCTTCATGACAGCACTAACTAAAGCAGAAATGGCTGATCATTTAAGTGAGCTCACGAGTTTAAACCGTCGTGAAGCAAAACAAATGGTTGAGTTGTTTTTCGATGAGATCAGCCAAGCGCTGATCTCAGGCGAACAAGTAAAACTTTCGGGTTTTGGTAACTTCGAGTTGCGTGATAAGCGTCAACGTCCAGGCCGTAATCCTAAAACGGGTGAAGAAATTCCGATTTCTGCACGCCGTGTGGTGACCTTCCGTGCGGGACAGAAGTTCCGTCAACGTGTGGGAAATGAGCAGATCAACTGATCTGCTTTTTTTAAATTCTGTTATTTTTCTAAATTTCAGTTTTTAAAATAAAAAAAGAGAGCCCAAGGCTCTCTTTTTTTATACTGAATAATCTAAAAGATTATTGAGCAGCAGCTTCAGAAGCAGCAGTAGCGTCAGCAGCAGCGTCAACAGCAACAGCAGCAGCAGCGTCAGCTTCAGCAACAGCAGCAGTTTCAGAAGCAGCAACTTCAGAAGTAGCTTCTACAGCAGCAGCGTCAGCAGCAGCTTCAGCTTCAGAAGCAGCTTCTACAGCTTCAGATGCAGCTTGGTTAGCGTCAGCAGCAGCGTCGTCAGCTTTTTTAGCACAACCAACGAAAGCTAGAGTAGTAGCAACTGCAGCAGCAATAGCGATTTTTTTGAATAACATGGCATCACTCTCTAAAAATTGAGATTAAAAAAAACCTAAGTTAGTCTGTTAAGTGCTTTTATTGTTCCTAATTGTGTTAGGGACTAACAACGCAGGAGCAGTCTAACTGGTCTGCAAATATGCTATCACTGCGCCTTTTTAATTGCTACTAGCAAGACTCAAAAAAGTACTGAAAAATGCTAAAAAATCATAAGTTTTTAACAGAAAATAACAATGGAATGAAACATTTAGATTGGAGAAAGGCTTGTTAAGTTTTTAAAAGTTATACAATTTTTAATTTGATTATTTTATTAATCAAAAACTTAAAAATAAGTTTACATAAATGAGGCTCGATTGTTTCATTGTGTAATTTATGTCAACCTAAAAAAAGGCCACCGCTTAGGTGACCTTTCATTTGAAATTTTAATTCGAGGCTTTGCGTTTCATCTGATCAAAGAAGTCATCATTGGTCTTGGTTTCTTTCATACGATCCAGTAAGAACTCCATCGCTGCCAATTCATCTTGAGTATGCAGCAGCTTACGCAGAATCCAGACTTTGCGCAGATTGTCTTCTGACATCAGGCGTTCTTCACGGCGAGTACCAGATTTCTTGATATTCATCGCAGGGAAGACACGTTTTTCAGCAATACGGCGATCCAGAGTAATTTCCTGGTTGCCTGTACCTTTGAATTCTTCGTAGATCACTTCATCCATCTTGCTGCCTGTTTCAATCAGGGCAGTAGAGATAATGGTGAGTGAACCACCTTCTTCAATATTACGTGCAGCACCGAAGAAACGTTTAGGACGTTCTAATGCATGCGCATCTACACCACCGGTCAAAACCTTGCCTGATGAAGGAATCACCGTGTTATACGCACGTGCCAGACGGGTAATCGAATCCAGTAGAATCACCACATCTTTTTTGTGCTCAACCAGACGTTTGGCTTTTTCAATCACCATTTCAGCGACTTGAACATGACGTGCAGGTGATTCATCAAAGGTCGACGCAACCACTTCACCGCGAACGGTACGTTCCATTTCGGTGACTTCTTCTGGACGTTCATCAATGAGAAGCACAATCAGAATAGCTTCTGGGTTATTACGAACAATCGATTGCGCAATACTTTGCAGCAACATGGTTTTACCGGCTTTTGGCGGTGCCACAATGATTGAACGTTGACCTTTACCAATCGGTGCCACCAAGTCGATCACACGTGTGGTTAAATCTTCAGTGGTACCATTACCGAGTTCCATCACCAGCTGTTCAGTCGGGAACAATGGGGTCAAGTTTTCGAATAAGATTTTATTACGTGAATTTTCAGGGGTGTCGTAGTTAATCTGATTAACTTTAAGTAAGGCAAAATAACGTTCGCCTTCTTTTGGTGGACGAATAGTGCCAGTAATGGTGTCGCCAGTACGTAGGTTAAAACGACGAATTTGAGAAGGACTGACATAGATATCGTCAGGGCCTGCTAAATAAGAACCTGCGGCTGAGCGTAAAAAGCCAAAACCATCTGACAAAATTTCTAGAACGCCATCACCAAAAATCTCTTCGCCATTCATTGCATGACGTTTTAAGATGGCAAAAATAATGTCTTGCTTACGGTTACGCGCCATACCTTCAAGGCCCATAAACTCGGCAATCTTGATGAGTTCGCCAATCGGTTTTTTCTTGAGTTCGGTTAAATTCATAGGTGGTCAGATAGAATCAAAGTTCTGAGGTACAGGTTAGAAAGGGAGTAAGATTCGGCCGCATACAAGCATTCAAACGAAAGCAATTGAATTTGCAAAAGAACAATTCAGAGATCTGTTTGAGTGTTTCAAAGAAAAATGTGAAAAACAATTTCTATTGCCGAGCGGCATCTTATGTAATGTGTCTTGTAAGAAATTGGCAGGATTTAAGATCCTTTATCTCTTGAGTAGCAAATATAAGAGAAAATGTCGGCTTTGTCAATTTATAGCCGAAAAAAATACGCGATTGTCAGTCGCGTATTTTTTACTGAAAATGCTGGGCTTAGATATTGTCATCAATAAACGCAGTCAGTTTAGATTTTGGCGCAGCACCCACTTGAGTTGCAACAACTTCACCATTTTTGAACATCAACAAAGCCGGGATATTACGGATGTTGAAATTTACGGCAGTTTGTTCGCAAGAAGTTACGTCAACTTTCACGATTTTAACTTTGCCCTGGTATTCATCAGCAAGCACTTCTAGTACGGGTGCAATTGCTTTACATGGTGCACACCAGCCCGCCCAGAAGTCGACCAGTACAGGTACGTCTGATTGAAGAACGTCTGCTTCGAAGTTTGCGTCAGTAGTGTTTACGATGTTGCCAGACATGGAATGTGCTCCAGATTAATATTTTAAAGATAACTAATTATTAGTATTACATAGCCATCTTTAACAATGTAGGGGAATCTGTAAATTTTCAATGCTTAATGTTATTTTGTCTAATGGATGATCACGATAGTGATGATCGTGTCCTACTATTGTTCCCGATATAAAAAGAATCATGCATCAAATTGTCGCTACAAATGGCTTTTAAATTGCATGCATGTGAATTACTCTAAGCACAATTCGTTAAAGGTTTATTTCCGGAATGTCTGACTTTTTGATTGATGAAGAATTACTTGCCGCCATCGATATGGGATCAAATAGCTTTCATTTGGCCATCGCACGTGTAGATCATGGCGAAGTTAAAAAAGTGGCATCAATGTCAGAAAAAGTTCAGCTTGCCGCCGGACTCGATGAAAATAAAAATTTAACCGAAGCTGCACAGCAACGGGGTTTGGCCTGTCTGGCACGTTTTGTCGGACGTTTAGGTGCAGTTCAGCCAAATCGTTTACGGATTGTGGCGACCAATGCCTTGCGTCAAGCCAAAAATGGGCATGAATTTATTCAAAAAGCTGCAGAAATTCTACCCAAGCCAATCGAAATTATTGCCGGCCGTGAAGAAGCCCGTCTGATTTATCTCGGGGTTTCGCATACCATGGCCAACAGTGGTCGTCGTCTGGTGGTTGACATCGGTGGCGGTTCGACTGAGCTGATTATTGGTGAAGAGTTCGAGCCGATTCATACTGAATCGGTGCAGATGGGCTGTGTCGCCTTTACCAAGGCTTATTTTCAGGATGGTGAGATCAGTGCCAAAGCTTTTGATAAAGCGGTTACTGCGGCGCGTAAAGAAATCTCCGGAATTGCCAATACCTATAAAGAAGCCGGCTGGGATGCGGTGGTCGGTTCCAGTGGCACGATCAAGGCCTGTCGTCAGATTTGTATCAATATGGGCTGGAGCAATGACAAAGAACAGCTCACCCGTGAAGGCCTGGAAAAACTCAAAGACAAACTGCTCAAATATAAATATGTCTCGGATATGGAATTCGAAGGTCTCAAAGAAGACCGCCGCGCGGTATTGCCGGCTGGGATTGCCATTCTCTATGCTGTGTTTGATGTGCTCGGAATTAATCATCTGGTTTATTCGGATGGTGCGCTGCGTGAAGGCGTGATGTATGACTTGCTGGGCCGTTTCAAGCATGAAGATATCCGTGATCGTTCCGTACATGCCCTGATTGGTCGTTATAATGCCGATGCCAAACAGGCCGAGCGTGTGGTCCAGACTGCACAAAAACTGTTTAATGACGTGGAACATGAACTGGGCCTGACGATAGAGGATAGCGATCTGTTACGTCGTGCTGCCTATCTGCATGAGATTGGTTTGGCGATCAGCCATAGTGGTTATCATCGTCATGGTGCCTATTTATTACAACACTCCGATATTGCCGGTTTCTCACAAGTCGACCAAAATCATTTGTCACATTTGGTCGCACACCATCGCCGCAAATTGCGCGTTGATGCCAAGCATGATGTGATGAAAGTCGGTGGATCGAAACTTTTATGGTTATGTTTGCTGCTTCGTCTGTCGGTTTTGGTCAATCACAGTCGTAGTGATGAGATGCTTCCTGCCATTGAACTCAAGGTTGAAAATGCGCAACAATGGCAGCTCAGCGTGTCTGGTGATGCCCGACAATGGCCATTGCTGGTGGCTGAACTGCATGATGAACAGCAGCAATTTAAAAATTGGGAGATTGAACTCTCGATTCAATCCGAACAGTTTGTTAATTAATACCTTTATAGGGATGAAAACGGTTAACCTATGAAAAATAAAGCGACTCCATCAAAAGCATGGGCGACAGTGCAGATTGCACGTCATCCGGAACGTCCACAATTTCTGGACTATGTGGGTGAAATATTCACTGAATTTGATGCTTTACATGGTGACCGCCTATATGGTGATGATGGTGCGATGATTGGTGGTCTGGCTCGTTTTGATGGTCAACCGGTGATGATCGTCGGTCAGCATCGTGGTCGTAGTACCCGTGAAAAATTACAGCATAATTTTGGTATGAGTAACCCTGAGGGTTATCGTAAGGCGCAGCGTCTGTTAGATATGGCTGAACGTTTTAATCTGCCAGTCTTCACCTTTATTGATACCATGGGTGCTTATCCGGGAGTTGGTGCAGAAGAACGTGGTCAGGCAGAAGCCATTGCCACCAGTCTGGCGCAGCTTTCTAATTTGAAAGTACCGGTGATTGCAACTGTACTCGGTGAAGGCGGTTCAGGTGGCGCACTGGGTATTGGTGTGGCAGACCGTGTGGTGATGCTGTCTCACAGTATCTATTCAGTGATTTCACCTGAAGGCTGTGCATCGATTCTTTGGAAAACTGCCGAAAAAGCCGAACAGGCCAGTGAAGCCTTGGCGCTGACTGCAGAAAAATTGCAGAAAATGGGCATTGTAGAATATGTGGTAGATGAAGGTGAGGGCGCTCATTTAAATCCGGATCATGTGATGAACAGCTTGAAAGCAGTGTTAAAAGAAGCTTTGAATGAACTGCAACCAATGGAAGCGCAAGCACGATGCGAAGCACGTTACCAACGTTTAATGAAGTTTGGCAGCGACAATTTAGGTCTGGTTTCTTAAAACAGCTGCAGGGCTTTCCTGCAGAGACAAAATTTCTCATCGGGTGCAGTGGCGGCGTAGATTCTATGCTGCTACTGCATCTGATGTTTTTTTTATGCCCGGAAAAAGTTCGGGCGATTTATATCGATCATCAATTACAAGCTTTTAGTGCAGATTGGGGCAAGTTCGTGGCAGATCGATGCCAGCAACTGAGTATTCCCTGCATCATCCAGCCGGTTCAGGTCGAAAATGGCAATCTGGAACAGCAAGCGCGTCATTGCCGTTATCAGGCTTATTTACAACATTTGCAAACGGATGAAATTCTGGTGTTGGCGCATCATCAACAGGATCAGGCAGAAACCTTAATGCTACGTTTATTGTCTGGTGCTGGCGTGGATGGTTTGGCGGCCATGAAACAGGTTGATGTACGTGAAAATCTCACCATTTGGCGGCCACTGCTGGATATTTCCCGTGAGCAGATTTGCCAATGGGCAAAACACTTAAATATTCAAAATATTGAAGATCCGAGCAATGCTGATACCCATTATGACCGGGCCTGGGCACGCCAGACCTTGTGGCCAGTTTTGAGTGAACGTTATCCGAAAATGCAGTCTGCGCTGGTACGCACCAGTGAACTGATGCAAGATGCCCAGGAAATTTTGCAAGAAGTATTACAACAAGATTTACAGGCGTGTGGAACCGATACGCAACTTGATTTGTCTAAACTTCTACAACTGTCAAGATCACGGCAACGCCAGTTACTCTCCGCCTGGATGAAAGGCGAAGCGCAGTATCGCCCCTCTTTAGATATGGTCGAGCGTCTGCAACGCGAGGTAATTCATGCCAAACCCGATGCGCAGGCGGCCTTACACTGGAAAGATTATTACTATGTACGCTATCAGCAGCAACTATATCGTTTGACAGAAGAGGTTTATTTGGCCGAGCAGCAACAGCTTCAAACTGGCCTAAAAACCTTGAAAATTGCGTTAAAAGATCATGTGCAGGTCTTGTCCGGAAAATATGTCATTGAATCTGCAAAGGTGGGTTTATCCGCAGCATTATTGCAGCAGCCCTTATACTTGCAGCAGCGTCAGGGGGGTGAAAAGATCCATCTCTATGGTCGTGTTGGCGCCTGGCCGCTGAAAAAAGCCATTCAGGAAGCGCAAATATTTCCTTGGGTTCGGCATACTATTCAAATATTAAGCACAGATAATGTTATGCTAGGCGTGTTTACCCCTAAAGGATTTTGGTTGGCCCAATCTGCATATTGTGAAGCAGGGGGATGGCTGCCGATTTCGGTTTCTTCAACTTTAGAACTCAACAACGAGCATTAAACATGAGTGCAGCTTTAAATTGTAATATTAGTTTTATTGGTGGCGGTAATATGGCCCAAGCCTTAATTGGCGGCCTGATTTCGCGTGGTTTGCCAACAACACGTATTACAGTTTCTGATCCGGTCGAACAAGTCCGTGCCTTACTTGCGGAAAAAGAAATCAATGTGACCGATGATAATAGCGCTGCAATTCAGGATGCAGATATTGTGGTGTTTGCGGTAAAGCCTCAAGTTTTGGCACAAGTGTTACAGCCTTTAAAAGGTCTGGTCAATGATAAGCTGATTATTTCCATTGTTGCCGGTGCGGAAATAGCGACATTGGCAAGCTTATTGGGGACAGCGCGTATTGTACGGGTCATGCCGAATACGCCAGCCTTGGTACAAACCGGGGCGCATGGTCTATACGCCCATGAAGATGTAGAAAATAGTGACCGTGATTTGGCCAGTCAGGTTTTAGCCTCTACGGGCTTGACCATTTGGGTGAATTCAGAAGCGCAAATTGATGCGGTGACTGCTGTATCGGGTTCGGGGCCGGCTTACTTTTTCTATATGATGGAAAGTATGATTCGTGCGGGCAAAAATTTAGGGCTGGATGAAAAAGTGGCTACGGCGCTGACCTTGCAAACGGCTTTAGGTGCGGCACAAATGGCGATCACCAGTTCGAACACCCCAGCCGAGCTGCGTAAAAATGTGACCTCTCCAAATGGAACGACACAGGCAGCCCTTGAAGTCTTCGATCGCGCCCAGATTTCTCAAAATATTCAGGCCGCACTTGCCGCTGCACAAAAACGCAGTCAAGAACTGGCACAAGAGCTCAGTGAAAGCAGCAAATCTTCAGTTTAATTTTTAGGAACGTTCAAGTATGGGTGCAAATTCTGCGCTAATTTTTGGCATTATCATTAACGTCGCGATTTTGCTCGTATTCTTCCGATTTTTAATGCAATTGGCTGCTGTCAGCCCCTACAATCCCGTGGTTCTTTCGACTGTAAAAGCCACTAAAATTGTAGATGTGTTTGGTCGAATTTTCCCAACTTTGGCCAAAGGCCGTGTCAATACTGCCGCTTTGGCATTATTGGTGGTACTGTATTTGCTGAAAATTTTCGGCATGATGTATCTCTCTGGTGGCATGCCGAATGGTCCTGTGCATTTACTGATTTTGACCTTTGTCACCATGATGCAGGACTTGATCCGTTTCTGTCGTTATTTGATTTTCGCTACGATTATCTTAAGTTGGGTGGTGATGTTTACCCAGTCTCGTTCACCGTATATTGAAGTGGTTCAGGAGTTGGCTGAACCATTGCTGGCACCTTTCCGTAAGATTATGCCAAATATGGGGATGATCGATCTCTCTCCAATTTTTGCTATTTTAACCTTGATCATCATTGAAATGATCATGAATCAGGTGGCAATTGTATTGTTGACCGGACTTTAATCGGATTCAAATAAAAAGGACGCTGAGGCGTCCTTTTTATTTGCGCCTCCCTTTTCTAAAGGGAGGTTGGGAGGGGTTTAAATTTCCCCAAACCCCTCTTTTTCAAAGAGGGGCTTTACCTTACATCTTCCAACTCAAAATTATGGACTTCAAGAAAGGCATAGGAATAAGTAAATGAAATTTTCTCTTCCTTTGGGATGAGAAGCATTGCTGCGCAAGGGGGAGAGGGGGTTAAAACCAACCTGCATCCCCTTGCCGAATATATGCCTCATCTCCTATAGGGAGGAAGGGGCTTAAAGGCGCATTAATGCGCCTCATCCCAGTTTTTACCTTTACCGACTTCAACCAGCAACGGTACAGAAATCTGCAATACCGATTGCATGACTTCAGCCAGTTTCGGTGCCAATTCATCGGCAATAGCTTCATCGACTTCAAACACCAGTTCATCGTGGACTTGCAACAGCATTTTGGCCTGATCTTTTGGCAACATCTTGTCGACTTCAATCATTGCCATTTTAATGATATCTGCAGCCGAACCCTGTAGCGGAGCATTAATTGCAGCACGTTCTGCTGCTTTGCGCACCATCATATTACGAGCATCAATATCCGGTGTATATAAACGACGACCAGAAACGGTTTCGACAAAACCTTGATCGAGTGCCACCTGACGGGTGCGTTGCATATATTCATAAATCCCCGGATAACGATGGAAATACTGTTTAATGTATTCTTGTGACTCTTGACGAGTAAAGCCCAACTGACGGGTTAGACCGAATTCAGACATGCCATAGAGCAGACCAAAGTTCACGGCTTTGGCTTGGCGACGTTGATCATTTGTCACCTCTTCAAAAGCGATGCCCAAAACTTCTGCTGCAGTACGACGATGCACGTCCTGACCGTGATTAAAGGCATGTACCAAGGCTTCGTCTTGGGAAAAATGCGCCATGAGGCGTAATTCAATTTGTGAATAATCGGCAGCGAGCAGCACACGACCTTTCGGTGCTACAAAAGCTTTACGAATTTGACGGCCAATTTTTTCGCGAATGGGAATATTTTGTAAATTTGGATCTGTTGAAGATAGACGACCCGTTGCAGTCAGTGCTTGATGATAACTGGTGTGTACGCGGCCACTGTCATTATTGGCCTGTTTGCATAAACCATCAGTATAGGTGCTTTTCAGTTTAGACAGGCCACGATATTCCAAAATCAATGCGGCAATCGGATGATCCAGTTTTTCTAAAATACTTTCACTGGTGCTGTATTGGCCAGTCGAGGTTTTCTTGCCGCCTTTGAGGCCCAGCTTATCAAACAAAATTTCACCGACTTGTTTTGGTGAGCTGACATTAAAACTTTGGCCTGCTAATTCAATAATCTGGTTTTCCAGATTCTGAATGGTTTGTGCAAATTCTTCACTGAGCTGGTCAAGGAAATGCACATCTAACTGAATGCCATTTTCTTCCATTTTCGTTAATACACGTGCCACCGGCATTTCAATGCGATGCAAAAGCTGACTTAATTCAGGATGGACTTTGAGTTTTTCATCCAAAACTTCATAAAGACGATAAGTGACATGAGCATCTTCAGCAGCATAATGTGCGGCGGTTTCCAGCGGAATCTGGTTAAAGGTTTTCTGTTTGGCTCCTTTACCGGCAACTTGTTCATAGGTCGTGGTCAGATGGCTCAAATACAGACGCGCCACATCATCCATACCATGACGGGTTGCCACAGAATTCAGCACATACGATGCCAGCATGGTATCAAAATACCAGCCTGCCAAATGAATGCCATGGTTTTCCAGTACATGCGCATCATATTTCAGATGATGACCAATCTTCTGTACGCTGTCATCTTCCAGAATCGGCTTGATCTGTGCCAAGATGACTTCACGATTGAGCTGTTCCGGTGCGCCTTCATAATCATGGGCCAAAGGAACATAGTAGGCATCGTTGGCATCAAAGGCGACCGAGAAGCCGACAATCTGCGCGATACGATAATCCAGACTGGTGGTTTCAGTATCAAAGGCAAAACGTTTTTCGCTACTTAAGCGCGCAAACAGCTTGTCCCAGTCCTGCTGGCTTAACACGCTATGATAGGTCGCTTGACCCAGCTGATCATCGCCACTGGTCACAGAAGCATGATCTTCTGTGGTGTCTGGCAGAGTTGCCGGTTTGGCGGTAATGGATCTTGCCGCCTGTTTATAATTTGAATGATTCGGGTTGTTTGGGTGATCTAAGGATTGTAGCTGATTACGAAATTCCAGCTCGGTGTACAAATGACGTAAGGTCTCGACATTCGGCTCACCCAGTTTTAAATTGTCATAACCAAAGTTAAGATCCAGATCGATCACAATACTGGCCAGTTGATGGTCCAGTGCAATGCCATCCACATGCTCTTTAATATTTTGACCGACTTTGCCTTTGATCTTGTCGACATTTTCCAAAATGCCGCCAATCGAACCATATTCGGTCAGCAGTTTTGCCGCAGTTTTGGCACCGACACCTGGCACGCCCATGATGCCATCAGAAGCATCGCCCATCAGGGTCAGGTAATCAATAATCTGATTTGGCCATACGCCAAACTTTTCAAACACGCCATCGACATCCAGCGGCTTTTCTTTAAAGCTGTCTTCCAGGGTCACTTTGTCTGTGACCAATTGCGCCATATCTTTATCACCAGTCGAAATCAGCACCTGATGTCCCAGGGCTTCGGCACGTTTGGCCAATGTCCCGATAATGTCATCGGCTTCGGCACCCGGTAAGGTATGCAGGGGAATACCCAGCGCACGAATCAAGGCATGCAAATAAGGAATCTGTTCGGATAATTCCGTCGGCATGCTCGGGCGGTCACCTTTATAAATCGGTGAAAGCTCATGCCGGAACGTCGGTTCTGGCGTATCGAAAATCACCGCCATATGGGTCGGTTGGATCCGACGCATCAGTTTTTGAATAGCAGAAATCGCACCACGAATTGCATTGGTATGTAAACCGGTTGACGTGGTTAATGGTGGCAGTGCGTGAAAGGCACGAAATAAAAAGTAAGAGCCATCGACCAAGACAAATGGTGGCATGTAATCAATTCCTTATTCAAAATACAGCGCTATTGTACGTGATTTTTACTACGCTCGCTGAGGCGAGTCTGAGTTTACAGCTTAGCGAATATCGGCTGAAGATGAAATAAGCAGCACAAGCTGTTGTATGATGGAATGATTCAGGAAAGAGAAATATAAGAATGGCTGCAGGACGCAATGAGTTACGCATGATCTGGCTGATTACTCTGCTAATTGTTGGGATCAGTGCTTGGTATCTGGATTATCAGATTGTGACTTATCTGTGTGGTGTGGGTTTTCTCTTCAGTGTGATGCAATATGTCAGCGCAGTAGAAGCCCCGCTACAGCAACTGGCTGCACAGCAGCAGAGGTCTCTGGAACGCAATTCGAAAGTTCCTTTATATGTCTCTTCAATTATTGCCATTGTCGGTGGGCTGGCCGAGCTTGACTGGTTGATGGGCATCGGGATTACCGCCTGGGTGTTCTTTTTACTCCGATGGCTGCAACGTCTGGAAGGGCGCTTGATACAGTTACAGTCGCAATCTTATTCTGCCGATCCACCACCCTCGACACCACCGAACTGGTCTGATGCTGCACCTGTGACTGCTCAACCGGCTCTAAATTCTCAGTCCACGCCTAATCTCATCGATCAAGTGCAGCGCTGGATCTTTCAGGGCAATCCGGTCTTAAAAGTCGCCATTAGTATTTTAGTGATCGGGATTATTTTGTTGCTGCGTTTTGCCACCGAGCACTGGCAGCTGAGTCTGGCTGCTAAATTAGGTCTGGTTGCGCTTGCCAGTTTGTTTGTAACAGGACTGGGCTATCGGCTGATTCCTAAAAACCGCAGTTTTGCTCTGGCGCTGGAAGGATTAGGTTTAGGGAGTTTGTTTCTGACATTATTCTTTGCCTATTACAATCTGGTGATTCCAACACTACCGCTGGCAGCATGTGTATTTATCATCATTTTGGCAATGACGCTGTATTTAAGTCTGAAACAGGAAAGTATCGAACTGGCCATAATGGCTTTGCTGATTGCTTATCTGGCGCCGTTTACCTTGCCAATCCGAGATGCTTCCGCTGTTGAGCTGATCAGTTATTACTTGCTGATTAATGTCGGGGTGGCAGTGCTGAGCAGCTTCCGCCCCTGGAAAATTCTCAATCAGATTGCCTTTTTAATTACGGCGATTGTCGGTGGAATGTATAGCCTGATTCATGGTGATACTCATGAGCGTTATGCCATGACTGCGCTGATTCTGGCGCATAGTGCGCTGTTTATCTGGCTGGGTTTTCGTTTTAGCCAGTTGCTGGCACGACAGGATTTGTCCCGTTTTCAGCTAAAACCGGTACTCGACTTGGCCTTGATTTTTGCCGCACCGATTACTGCTTATATTTTTCTGTATCTGATTCACTTTAATCAGCCCGATCAAAAACTCTGGCAAGCCGGTCTAAGTCTGTTGTTCGCAGGGGTCTTTGCCACTTGTTGGACTTTATTGCGCCAAAAACAAACGATTCAGCTTATTTCACAAAGTTATCTGAGTCTGATGCTGATTTTTCTGGCACTGGTGCCACCGATCTTATTGACCGAACAATGGAGTGTGGTTGGTTGGGCTGTGGAAGGGGTACTAATTTATCTGTGGGCCTTAGAGAAAAATGTCCGGGTGGCGCATTATTTAAGTATGGGCTTATTGTTGATGGCCGGATTTAGCAGCCTGTATTATCTGGTCGAAATCAATCCCACACCGCGGATGATTTTCTGGATTTTGAGTCTGTGTTATGTGGTAGTGGTGGCGATCAGTCAGCTCAAAGAAAAATACCAGCAGCAACTGGATAGTCTGAGTATCAGTTTTTTAAGTAGTTTAAGTGTTGCAGCCAGTTTAATGCTCTTTGCTTTGCTGGAAGATGAATTTTCGAGTCAGCATGCCTATGTGTTGAGTTTATTCATCATCACACTGGGCTATGTGCTGTTGAATGAAATGATTCTGCGCAAAAATCAGCAATGGTCCTGGTTGCTACCGAAGTGGAGTGGTATCTCACCCTTGCTGGTCATTGCAGTGATTTTGACACTGGATCGCAGTCAAAATGCGGTGATTGTCTGGGATAGCGGTCTGGAGCGCGGGGTTTTTGCCCTTTCGGCGATGCTATTAGCGATTCTGTGGCTCAGACCGCTGGCTGGTTTGCAGCTATCCAAAGAATGGATGAGTTTGGGCGTTTTTAGCAGTTTGGCTTTGGCCAGTCTGTGTCTGATCCCGAGCATGCCTTATTTCAGTATGGTGATCTTACCTTTATTGTTTTGCCTGTGGTGCTATCGACAGGACCTGCAATCAGGCTGGCAGCAGCTTTGGCAAACCAAGTGTTGTTTATTGCTGATGGCCACTTGGCTGGTATGTTCACAGTTATTTAGTCAGCAAGCATTCCAGTATTACTGGTTGCCGATTCTGAATCCTTTTGACCTGATCAGTATCGCCATGTTTGCCAGTTTTATCTGGATGCTGTTGCAACAGATTAAGGTTGGCCGTGATAAGGGCATGATCGCAGTCTTGATGGTGTTGAGCCTGTTATGGCTTTCCAGTTATATGGTTTTAAGAGCTTTACATGTGTATTTACACACGCCGTTTAATGATATGGAGCTATGGGGTAATGCGACGGTGCAACTCAGCTTGACTGTACTTTGGGTATTACTGGCCTGGATCACCATGTGGACGGCAACCTTAAAAAACCTGAAGCCGATGTGGATTTTAGGCGGCAGTATTCTGGTGGTTGTGACCTTAAAATTGGTGCTCTTTGACCTGTCGCATATTGGCACCCTGACGCGAGTCATTTCCTTCTTGCTGGCAGGTGGGGTGATGCTGCTGATTGCTTATATTGCGCCGATGCCAGAGAAAACTGATTGAATCCTCTCCCTAAGCCTCTCCTTTAAAAAGAAGAGGGAATCGAAGGGTTATTTTAGATCAGGCTCTCTTTTGAGGGCCTTGTCATTGGCATATTGGTCAATATCAACATTCTCTAAGGGGCGAGATAATGGATGGTCGACAAAGCCCATTTTCGGCACTGGAATTTCAATCTGATTATCGACAAAGCCATTACGAATCCGTTCCTGCATTTCATCGCGTACTTTCAGATAATTTTCCTGCTGGCACCAGATCGCAAATAACAACTCGATGGATGATTCACGAAAGGCGGTAACGGTGACTGCAGGTTTCGGGTCAGCCAAAACTAATGGATACTTATTGGCGACATCCAGCAGCACTTCTCGTACTTTAATAATATCTTCGTGGAAATTGATCGCCAGCGTAATCGGAATACGCCGTATCGGAAATTTTGACAGGTTCTGTACCGGTGCCCGAATCAGCTGTTCATTCGGCAAACGTACATAGATATTATCCTGCGTGAGGAGTTTGACTGAAAGCAGGTCAATCGAAATCACTTCACCTTCAATGGTATGCCCACGAATCAAGGTGATTTGAATAGTATCACCGACTTCAAATGAACCTTCACCAATTAGGAACAGACCACTGATCAGGTTGGATGCCGAGGTTTGTGACGCAAAACCCAAGGCTACGGTGAGAATCCCGGCCGCGCCAAGGAAGACACTCAGTTTAAAACCGGCTTCTTTCAGGCTGGCCATTACAAACAGCAGGAAAATAAAATAGAAAATCCCGCGGCGCCAGACCAGCTTCTGATGGGCATTAAAACGTACACCAATGGTCCGAATAAAGGTATTGGAAATAAAGCGCGCAATCAGGAAACCAATAAAACATAACACCACCGCGACCAAAATTTCGGTTAAACGGTCGGTATTGATATTGGTAAATACTCCCTTCAGGCTGTTGGTGACTTCGGTCGGAATATTTGAACTTGGCATCAGACGCCCTTAGAAAAATGAATCAAACATATTAAATAAAGCGCCCGCCGGATCACGCGGTGGATGCAGATAGGCGACTTCACCGGCATTTGGCGGGGTACGGTTCTCCACCCGAATACGCGGTGGGCGGTCCGAACCTTCATGCAAGACCCGGATTTGCGAGGTCCATAAGCGCCCGGTACTTTCACTGTAAAATAACGGCAGGGCAGGCACCGGGACATTCATCCGGTCAAAGCGCAATTGCTGGTTACTGGTATTGTGAAATTCAATCGGTGTAACCGCACGAAAAGCGCGTGGATGCAATTGTTTCAGTTCAGTTCTGCCATCGACTGCAGTGGCATAGCAGATTTCACCTGAGCGATGATTGGGCCCAAACCAAGTGTCTTTTGGCAAGATCACAGGGAGATCAAAAATTGGTTCGCGCTGACCCTCGACAAAACCGGCAATCCATAAGGGCGTGCTGATATAAAGCGTACCACGTTGTCCGGCAGGAATATAAATCGGATCAACCGGCTTGATCACCACCGAACGGTTTGCTAAACGTGGCATCAACTGTAATTTATTTTGGGTGGATTTGAACATATAACGTTCAATGTGCACCGGCGCTGGAAAGGCAAAGTTCGGATCATCAATCTGATGCCATTGCTGCTCATAATCATATTGCACCACAGGACGATAGTATTCCAGTCGCCATTCCTGAATGCCTCGAGTCAGACGAAACAGCAAGGAACCAAACTGCCAGGCTTTGGATTGATTTATTTCAAAAATCTGTTCTCCCCACCAGCGCATTTTCGCTGTATTCGGGATTAATTCATCTTTATCTTGCGGCAATGTTGGCACCCTTTCTTGCTAAATCTTTGAAAACATACTTCACGCTGTCATATGCTTAGAGTACACTCAATTTAAATTTTTTCATCATTATTATAATCCGCGATGCAAGTACTTAAACAATTACAAATCCCATATAGCTTCGCCAAGCGCCATGGTGTGCTGTTGCGTTATGAGGGAGATCAGGCCTTTATTCTGCGTCGTGACAATACCTCGATGCTTGCATTGCAGGAAGCGCGCCGTCTGCTCGGTTATCCGGCTCATTTTCAGCTGTGCAGCGAACAGGAATTTAACCAGTTACTCAGCTCCAGTTTTGCCGGAGATAGCGGCGAATCACAACAGGTGGCTGCGGGTCTGGAAGATCATCCGGATTTACTCAGTCTGGCCGATTCCGTACCTGAAGCTGAAGATCTGATGGATCAGGAAGATGATGCGCCGATTGTACGACTGATCAATGCATTATTGTCTGAAGCGATTCGGGTCGGGGCTTCCGATATTCATATTGAATCTTTTGAGAAAAAACTGTCGGTACGTTTACGGGTCGATGGCCAGCTCCGTGAAATTGTCCAGCCGCGCCGTGAACTTGCGCCGCTTTTGGTCTCGCGGATTAAAGTCATGGCCAAACTGGATATTGCGGAAAAGCGCATTCCACAAGATGGTCGTATTTCCTTGCGTCTGGCCGGACGTGAAGTCGATGTCCGTGTATCTACTTTGCCATCCTCTCATGGTGAGCGTGTGGTGATGCGTCTGCTGGACAAGCAGGCCGGTCGTTTAAATATGACCCATTTGGGCTTGATGAATAATGACTATGATCGACTGAAAACTCTGGTGCATCGTCCACACGGCATTATTTTAGTCACTGGCCCCACCGGTTCGGGTAAAACCACCACCTTATATGCCGCACTTTCTGACCTGAATGATGGTTCCAAAAACATCCTCACCGCTGAAGATCCGATTGAATATCAACTGGAAGGTATTGGTCAGACCCAGGTGAATACCAAAGTGGATATGACCTTTGCACGTGCCTTAAAAGCCATGCTGCGCCAAGATCCTGATGTGGTGATGGTGGGTGAAATTCGTGATCTGGAGACCGCAGAAATTGCGGTGCAGGCCTCCTTGACGGGGCATCTGGTGTTGTCGACCCTGCATACCAATACCGCGATTGGTGCTGTCACGCGTTTGAAGGATATGGGCATTGAGCCGTTCCTGCTTTCAAGTTCCCTGATTGGGGTAATTGCCCAGCGTCTGGTCAGAACGTTATGTCCGCATTGCGCGACCTGGTATGAAGCAGATGCTTTTGAAAAGAAACTGTTTGAAAATATTGAACATCCACAGGATTTAAGACTGCCGCAACCACAGGGTTGTGAACGCTGTGGCAATACTGGTTTTAGTGGGCGTACTGCGATTTATGAAATTGTGCCCGTCGATGATCATATGCGCCGTCTGGTTCATGGCAATGCGGCCGAATACGAAATAGAAAGTTATGCACGGCAGCAATCCGGTTCGATTCGGGATGATGGTCTGCGCAAAGTTTTGGCAGGGAAAACTACCATTGAAGAAGTATTACGGGTCACCAATGAAGCAGCAGAATAATTTTTTAATCTGCTGCTTTTAATGACTTATCCTCAGGATATCTGGATATTTACCAGAGGCTGACGATTTTTTTCATCAGTTGGGCCCGAAAAGGTGCAGTCGGATTGCCCGGATTCCGCTGAGTTTCATTTTCATAGAAGGTCTGCCAGGCCTGCGCCATTTCTAAAGTAACCCCATCCTGTTTCATTTTTTCAACATCGGCTGTGGTGACACGCTGGAAACGGACTTCGGCATCTTTGGGGCCAGCACCCCAACCAATGATACCTTTACCAAATTCAGGCAGAATCATATTGTTGGGTGTTGCAGGAATAGGCAGACGTTCAATCTCGGCATTAACTACAGATTTTACTTGGGGGCGAACTTTTTCTGAAATTTGCAGCTCTGCAAAAGAGGCAGTCGCAATGCTGAACAGGAGAGAACTAGAAATAAATAATTTAAACATAAGGTGATTTAAAATAAATTATTGCAAATAAGAATCATTATATATAAGTATTAAGATTTTTGCTTTTGTTTTGAAAATAGAATTGGCCTTTAAGGGAAGATGCAGCGATTAAAATTTTATAATAGCGCTCTAGCTATCCTGAAGCATTTTTTCAGGATAGCGGTTGAATCGAAAAATTAAGTAATGACGTTTAAGTTCACATCAATATTATTGCGGGTTGCATTTGAATACGGACAGACAATATGCGCGGCATCTACCAGTTTTTGCGCTTCTTGCTGATCCATACCTTCAAGATGGATATTTAAAGTCACCTCAATACCAAACCCGGTCGGAATTGGACCAATTCCTACATCACCCTCGATATAAGCATCTTTACTCATATTCAGTTTGTCACGATTGGCAACAAATTTCATCGCACCCAAGAAACATGCCGAATAACCTGCGGCAAAGAGCTGTTCAGGGTTGGTTCCACCACCAGGTCCCCCCATTTCTTTGGGCACGGCCAATTGTACATCTAAAATCTGATCGTCAGAGGTGGCGCGGCCATCACGACCACCTGTGGCTTTGGCATGTGCGGTATAGACGGCTTTTTCTAATGACATGAGCTTAATCCCTATTTATTGTTCATGGAGCTTCTATGCTCGGCGATTTTGCCTGAAGAATAAGCAGGGATTTTGTTAATTTATGCAAGTATCCGGGCAGGTTTCTTAAGAAAGTTGTAGCAGTTTACGATGTTGCATTAAAGGCATGGATTCACGGATTTTTTGCTGTTCACTTAAATCAAAGTCCACCGTAATCAAATGTGCGCCATCAGCATGGATCATATTCAAAAGTTGGCCGCGGCTATTGGTGGCAGCTGCATGCCCCCAAGTCTGACGTTTTTCACCATGCCAGCCTTGTTGAGCGGCGCCAAGTACCGAACACTGGCTATCCATGGCACGGGTTTGCAGCAATAACTGCCAGTGCATTTCACCCGTGGTATAGGTAAATGCAGAAGGCGCAGTCAGCAGGTTTGCACCCTTAGCACGTAAGCTTAAAGCCAGTTCTGGAAAGCGCAGGTCATAACAGACCATCAAGCCGATATTGCCAAAAGGAGTCTTCGCGACGACCACCTCTGTACCAGGCTCAAAGAATTTGGACTCCTGATAACCACCGACAGCATCGCCGACTTGTACATCAAACAAATGAATTTTGTCATAACGCGCTTCGGTTCGTTCAGGACTGATACACAGACTGACAGTACGCACCCGGCCATCTTGAATGATTGAACCATCCGGACGATAAGGGCAGGGCAAAGTCCCGGCCACAATCCAGGTTTGATATTGATGGGCAAGTTGTTCCAGACGTTGTTGAATGACTTCAAATTGTGCAGCAGTTTCGCGTTGTTTGCCTGCTGCGAAACAGACGAAATTTTCCGGGAAAACAATTAACTCAGCACCATTGGCCTTACTTTGTTGAATTAAAGACTCAATCTCCACAAAATTGGCGTCAATTTCATTTTGAGAATTCATTTGTGCAACAGAAAGTAAAGTCATGCGGTCCTCTTATATAGTCGTTATACCTTTTGCTCGGAGATTTTATCTAAATTGTCTTGCTCTTTCTGTAACTGTTTGACTAAAGGTTCAAACATATTCTGGTTGCTTTGATTTAGCTTCATCAAGGTTTTATGCGCATCCAGAACGGTATTGAGCATATTTTGATGCGTCACATGTTCTTCCATCAGCGCACGGGTGCAGACATTCGGATCGCCACAATAATTCAGAATCACAAACACCTGGCTCAGTCCCATACTGTTGGCCAAAGTAGTAATGTCGGAATTGGTAGAAAGCATAACAGCTTGAATATTATGTACTTGCTTGAGTTTCAGTCCTAACTTGGCCAAAACACCGAGTACGGTACTGTCAATAAAACTGGTTTCGGTGAGATCAACGATAGCGCCAACTACGTTGTCCTGCTGTTCAATTTTGTTCAGTAATTTGTCTAGACTAATACAAGATTGGGCACGCACTTCGCCGATAAGCTTAAAAATATGCGTTCCATTCAGACTTGCATATTCAACATGACCTGTTGACATATAAATGCCATTTGCAGAGAAGGATATTAAATTATCCCATAGGGTGTATTGATACTCAAGTAGCTGAAAGTGGTAATCAAATTAAGTGCTTATAAAGTCTGTAAATATACTGCTAATTTACGCGGATAAAGCTTAAAAAGGCGATATCGTCGGCCACATGTTCTGGAGCCTGAAATGACTCATTCTGCAAGTGATGTAATAATTGCGAAAATTGCTCATTTAATCCACCATCAAAGGGTTCCAGTGCACCATCTGAACAGATGATAAAACGGGCATTAGGGCTTAATACCCATTCGTTTTCTTCAACCTCAAGCTCTTCGGTCAGACCTAAAGGGAAGCTGCTGGTAGAGAAAATCTTAGGCTCTTGATTGGGTTCAAATATAATCGGTGGGGGATAATGTCCGGCACTGGACCATTTTAATACATGGGTTTCCAGATTTAAAATCCCGGCAATCATGGTGATGTGCTTTTCAATATTTTCCTGCATTAGCATGCCGTTAAGCTTTTTAATCAGCTCGCGCGGCGTTTTGGAGCGACCGTGAAAAGCAGCCATCCAGGACGTGAGTAAACTACTGGTGACGCCATGTCCAGATACATCGGCCAAATAGAAAATCACTTCTTTGTCGCTAATTTTCCAGTAATCATACCAATCTCCAGAAAGATAGGCTGAAGGCTGAAAATAAGTTTCGACCTCATAATTGGTCAGTTTAATCGGGTTGGGTAACAATCTTTTTTGTAGTTCTGCCGCAGAAGGCAGATCACGGCTATCCTGGTTACGTTTATATTGCGCATCAATTTTTTGCAGCGCCAGGTCAGGATTTTCAGGAAGTTTATTCCAGATCCAGCCTGCCAGCGCCCCTTGCTCCCAAGCCTGAGCCAACGCTGTGCCTTCATGCTCTAAGGCCAGCACAATGGTAGGCAGATTCCACTTATATTTCAGATAGTCATGTACATCTGCAATTGCGATAATCGTAGAATCATACAGCTCATGATCATCCAGATAGATCATCTGAATATGCGGAAGCGTATCAAGTACCTGATCTAAATAGGGAATATCACGAGTCGGTTGAATGAAATACATAAAAAAGTGATTCGATCTCAGGGTTGGTTATAAGATGTACTATAACAAGCAAGGTATTGCTAGCGAACAGATTTCACTAGCAATCATACATCAAGCATGAACTTAAAGATCTTCTTCTGAAGATTCAATATTGTTCTCATCAAAAGGTACATCTTCAGAACTATCTTCTTCGAAGTCATCTTCTAGGAATAGGGTATCTTGTTCTGTACCTTTCTTTTCAGCAATCGCGTAATTGGTGCGTTGCAAGTAAATATCCCGAATCTGGGCATAACGATCACCGGTCAGCACCCCTTCAACATCCAGTATTTCCGAGCGGTTATCAATGGCACGCCAGAACTGGTCGGTCCAGTAAAGCCCATCTTCATCTTCGAGAAGATATTTTTGTGGGCGGGTTTGACTATCTACAGCAGTACCAATCACCCCACGCACTGAACTTGGGCCTAAAAATGGCAACATAATATAAGGACCAGACGCAACACCGTAATAACCCAAAGTAGTTCCAAATCTCTCGTCTTCATGACTTAAACCAAGGCGACGTGCCGGATCAGCCAAACCTAAGGTCGTTAAAGTATTAATGGTAAAACGTCCCAAGGATTTTGCTGCGCGGGTCGGACGACCCTGAATCAGCTGATTGACCACATTCCAGGGTTCCCCCAGGTTATTACGGAAATTGGTGTAGCTACCGCGGACATCCTGTGGAACTTTCTCAACATACTGAACAGCTATAGGACGTACCACAGTACGGTCAATCGCATCATTAAACTGATAAATCTTTCTATTTAACGGTTGGAAAGGATCTTTGACTTCTTCAGCCTGTGCTGCACTGGCATCGACTTTTAGCTGTGTCTGTAATTGTTGTGCCTTGGCCGATATTTTGGTTCTGAGTGGCGTTTTCAAAGATTCATTTTCCACATCCGTGTTGACCTCTGCGAAAACATGTACGCTTGATACTAGAGAAAATAAGCATATAGATAAGTAAATAGAACGATGCATAAGGAAACCCGAGGCCTTGTCTGAGTAAGGAGCACTACTTATTAGTATAAAAATAATAAACGTTATATTCACGAATAGACATCATTTAAGCAAATTTGTATAAAAAATGAATGAAAATACACAAAAAGAGTAAAAAATGTACATGCAAAATAATTTTCTTGAAAAAGGTGTTGCAAGCGCTCTGAAATGCTGTAGAATGCACATCCATCGGCAGTGATGAAGATTAAAACTTCTGATAAAACAGTAACTTAGCACGAGGTGTTAAGATTGGGTTTTGTTGGTTAAGTTCAAATTAATTTGAATTACGGATTGACACTTTAGAAATTCAGTGTAATATAGCCGACCTAGCTTGCTGGTGACGAATCAGCAAGAAGATCATTAAGAGCTTATGAAGAACAACTTGTGTGGATTTTTACTGGTTGATCGATCGAAATTATTTTCATTGATTGATGGTAGAAATGACTCGAAGTTTATTTGAGAAATATTTGTCAGAAAATTGATGAGCCAAGATTGGTGTCCTTTAGGCACTACTGATTTTAAACTGAAGAGTTTGATCATGGCTCAGATTGAACGCTGGCGGCAGGCTTAACACATGCAAGTCGAGCGGATGAAAGTAGCTTGCTACTGGATTCAGCGGCGGACGGGTGAGTAATGCTTAGGAATCTGCCTATTAGTGGGGGACAACATCTCGAAAGGGATGCTAATACCGCATACGTCCTACGGGAGAAAGCAGGGGATCTTCGGACCTTGCGCTAATAG
>NZ_VPCO01000071.1:0-1099 GCF_013418175.1 Acinetobacter sp. YH12200 | reverse complement strand
CTCGCTTGATTAAAGCTTGGTTATACGAGGACCAATTGGTTGTACGGTAAGTTTTAGGTGCAGGCTTCTTCATCTGGAAATTATATTGCTAAAGAAGCCCTCAAGAATAGCTTTGTGCAACAAAGCCTTAATAATAATAAATATCACACTTTATTAAAAATACAATTAATCAATGAGAATGAAAACCACTTATAAAAAAATGCCGATTTTAAGCTGTTTTTTTGATAAAAAATGCCAAATAGCTTTAATGATTCCTTTCTGTTTGCAAGCTTTTGAGAGCAGCCAGCAAACCATCAGCTGCTTTGAATATAAAGAAATGGCCAATCAGGCCTGTGTATAGATAGAGTACTGAGGAAGAAAAACCTCCAAAATCTTATAGTGTCCTGCATGATCGAAATAATTCAAAAATGACTCACGCAGATAAAAATAAATATATTTACAGCTGAAATACAATGTTTGAGCGTTAATTCAACTAGAATCAGGAAGGTAGGAAATGCTCCTGACCTCAGGATTCAGCATGTATATATGCTGTTGCAGCATATTATGAAGAGCTGCTGATCTAGATGAAAATTGCATCTCCTCCATAAACTTAAAACAAGTGAATACCAATCCTTGATGGAAAAACCTATGCAATGTCCTAAATGTGGTTCCACTGACATCGAACAGCGTGATCACGAACAGAATTTAAAGAAAATTGGTGGCATTCTCATGAGCTCGGCAGGTGCTACTGCGGGTACAGTCGGTGGTGCTGCTTCTGGCGCATCCGTTGGCGCAGCGATTGGTACTGTTGCTGGCCCCTTAGGTGTAATTTTAGGTGGGACAGTGGGTACTTTTGTCGGGGCAATCAGTGTTGGCATTACCGGTGGCGTAATAGGGAATTTCCTCGGCAAAAAAGCCGGGATTTCCGTCGACCGTAATTTATTCTTGGATTATCAATGTTTAAAATGCAAACATAGATTTATTCAAAAAGATCAAAAAGATCAAAAAGATCAAAAAGATCAAAAAGATCAAAAAGATCAAAAAGATCAAAAAGATCAAAAAGATCAAAAAGATCAAAAAGATCAAAAAGATCAAAAAGATCAAAAAGATCAAAAAGATC
>NZ_VPCO01000070.1:0-1340 GCF_013418175.1 Acinetobacter sp. YH12200 | reverse complement strand
AAGACGTTCGAGATCATCGTATTACACAAGTCCGTGCTGCTGAAATCCTTAATCTTTCAACCCGTCAAATTACCCGGTTATTACAGAAGCTCAATCAAGATGGTGTTTCAGGTATGGCGCATGCCAGCCGTGGTCAACCTGGCCATCGTCGCCATGATGATTTATTAAAATCAAAATGTCTTTCCATTATTTCCGAACATCTGCTGGGATTTGGACCTACCTTGGCCCATGAGAAGCTCAGCAGCATATTTGACCTGAATATCCCGGTAGAAACGCTTCGGCGCTGGATGACTGCAAATGACCTGTGGATTCCGCGATCCAAGCGCCTTAAACGTCCATATCAGCCACGTTATAACCGTGATTGCTTCGGTGAGCTGATCCAGATTGATGGCTCATATCATGACTGGTTCGAAGGACGCGCTGCTAAGTGCTGTTTATTGGTGTATATCGATGATGCCACTGGAAAGCTGTTGCATCTGCGCTTCTGTGAGGCAGAAACGACCTTCGACTATATGCTTTCAACCCGAGCCTACATTGAACAATACGGTAAGCCTCTGGCCTTTTATAGCGATAAACATTCGGTCTTCCGAGTGAACCAGAAATCGAGCCAGGACAGCAAGATCACGCAATTTGGCCGGATTCTGAATGAGTTAAACATTGATATTATCTTTGCCAACTCACCCCAGGCTAAAGGCCGTGTGGAACGTGCCAATAGAACCCTTCAAGACCGTTTGATCAAGGAGATGCGTCTGGAAGGCATCAGTTCAATTGCCGAAGCCAATGCCTGGTTACCCTGCTTTATTGAGCATTTCAACCAGAAGTTCGCCAAGTGTGCGCGAAATTCAAAGAACTTACATCGTCCGCTAACAGAGTCTGATGCTGAGCTGGAGGATATATTCACCTGGCAGGAACCGCGTAAGGTCACGAAGAACCTCACCATCACCTATGACAAGTGTATTTATCTGCTTGAACCGACAGAGCTGAATCATAAGCTTGTTGGGCAATACATTTCATTTCTGGAGTACCCGGATGGCACTGTGGCGATCATGCATGAAGGACGGAAGATCAACTATAGTGTCTTCAATAAACTGGCTGGACTACAGCAGAATGAAGTGGTTGAGAATAAAAGATTAGGCTCGGTTCTGGCGCATATCCAGCAACAGCATGAAGAGTTGGAAAAACAAAATAAACGTTCCCGTCTCAAGAAAAGTATGCCGAGTCGTAAAGCTCAGAAAGCGGTTATTGAACAAAGAAATTTAAATCCTGTGCTTGACTCTTGCAGTTAAAAACAGGACATTTTAAATGGTTTATCGCATAGACATTTTAATTGGTGAATAACA
>NZ_VPCO01000069.1:0-1375 GCF_013418175.1 Acinetobacter sp. YH12200 | reverse complement strand
AAAATGTATATCGTTGGCAGAAGAAATTATTTAGACCAGTTATCAAAAACTTCATTGATGACTTTATTCTCGATAAAAATCATCTGCTACCACAGAGAATCTATAAATAATAGTGCGTAAGTCCTATAACTTTACTGAATGGCCTAATGTAATTTTAGAGCACACGCCAAAGTAAGGTCATGCCAGTCAAAATCCTGAACTTTAAATCAATGGTTTAGAAGCCGTGAAACATCATCTTAGCAACGATTAAAACAATTCTTAGATTTATATACGTGACACTAAAAAGCCAGTACATATTGAACTGGCTTTTTTCTCAATTTGTCTAACGTGCGTTATGTAAATTTTAGCAAATCTAAACTGGCAGCCTAACTTAAATAACTGATGTTACGCAATAAGTGTATTTTTGAGCATCTTCGCCACTACATTTTGCGGTCGATTTTTTTAAAATTTACAACATATAGAATGGATGCGTAACATCAGTTAAATAAACTGTCTCCGATATATTGGTCCCAAAATCCTTAAAGATCTGACTGCATATTTTCCCACTGTGGAACAGCATGCCCATCAGAGTGAAACAAAAAAATGAGATTTTATCTCCAAACCCTTTATTATTTTTAAGATCGTATATGATTTTAGAAATTTGAAAGAAACTCAAACTTTAAAATATTCGAATCATGGGGATACAATATGAAAATCAAGTTAATCACGCTGACATTAGCACTATCCGCAGCATCACTGGCAAACGCACATAATCATGAACAGTTAATCAGTAATGATTACCAACTGTTTAGTCCAGAAATCACCTCTAAAATCACTGAGCACAAACCTGTTTCATTAGATTTTATTGCTAGTGCAATTAGCACCCCAACTCAGGCGGTATTAAAAGAAAATTTAGGTGAGACTAAAAACGTCGTAGTGATTAGCGATGCGGAAACCTGGTATTACGGTGTTCAAATCACCGATCAGGAAAATCAAAAATGTTCTGTCTCTTTTATTTTCGACCGTGAAAATGGCAAGTTAAGTACATCGGCAGATCTGGTCAGCTTCCACCAATTAGAATGTGAATTAGCCGTTGCCCAAAAATTAGAAAAGAAAAATAACTAACTCCAAACCAGACATTAAAAAGCCCGCAAATGCAGGCTTTTTAATTCGTCCAAATTTTCCATATATCACCCTGCCAGAATCCGGTTTAATGACAATTAAATAGAATATTTGAACTCTTATTGGCACTGTTGCAAATAACCACGAATGGCTTTGTTGCACAAAGATTTGAAATGCAAAGCGCCCCTAATTGAGCCAAATTTAAGGCGTAACTTGGGTAAGTGGTCGACCTAATTCCGTAAATCTGTTGAGGACTGCTACACGTGCATGAATT
>NZ_VPCO01000068.1:0-1464 GCF_013418175.1 Acinetobacter sp. YH12200 | reverse complement strand
TTGAATTTGCTGCCAGATATCATCGGTGAGAAGAGTACGTGCCATTGAAAAAATATAGAAATCAAAAGAGCTTAAAGGAGGATTTTAAGTATTTAAAACCAATTTTTCAAATGAGGACACGCCCTAGTTACGTTATAATTGTTTATTTATTTATTATCAAAACATATTAAATTATGAAATATTACTACGGTTTAGACACCCTAAGAGCATTGATGATGCTACTTGGTATTTTTATACATGCTGCATTATTTGTTAATTACACACATTTAACTTATAAGAGCATCCATGGAAATAGTGACCTTATCGCTATGTCAGTTTACTTTTTAACCTTATTTAGAATGGAGTGTTTTTTTATCCTATGTGGATTTCTTGCCTGCATGATTTTTGAGAAAAAGGATAAAAAATATTTCTTGAAAAATAGATTTGATCGGGTAGCACTTCCTTTGATTTCTAGCTTTTTGATATTCTTGTTGGTTCCAATGCTTATAAAGCATGGAGATTTCAATTTAACTGTTGGTCACTTATGGTTTCTTATTACGCTTTTAATACTTTCAGCTCTTACAATCATCACTAAATTTAGGAACTTTCTAAAAAATACAAAAATCACACCTTTGTTGTTTTTTGCATCATTAATAGTATATTCAATATGGATGGTAATAACTTATTTACAATCTTATGTTGGAGAAAACCTTAACTTTTTCATAACTCAAATTGTAAGTCTTCCACTGTATTATTCTATTTTTTACTTTTTAGGGTTTATTCTTTATAATAAAAAAAATATAGAAATAATTAGCTCAAAGCTAAAAATATTAACAATCTCATCTATTTTTTTTAGCATTTGCTCACTTTACCTCTATTATCAAAAATATGCCCTGAATAATATAGGTACTATAGAACAAGTAGCAAAAACGTACTCCGATTTTTTTGCCGGACTTTCGATCAGTTTAGTGCTTATAATAGTTATGCTTAGACATAATAAATATAATAAAATCATAAACTTTTTGAAAGACAGCTCTCTGGTTATATATGTTTCCCACCTCCCAATACTTGTTGCATTAGCTCCAATAGTTGATAGTTATACTAGCTCGACTTACACATTTTATTTATCAATATGCTTATTAACTTTTCTAATATCAATTGGCCTATATTTAATATTTAAAAGATTTTATTTAACTAAATTGATGTTTGGTATTAGATAGCAATTAATAATAGATAAGCCCAATTTTATGCGGTTATAAATTGAGGCTTATTGTGATGGCAGATTTGATAAGAATACAATGATGCATAAATCCGAGATCCGGGTTATTTAACATAATGGCGGTTATACGAAATTTCGTTGTTAGAACCCATTTAAAGTGTCTATATTCTCACCAATAAAAATGTCTGGTTTATGATGGTTTTTATCACCATGGACTGGATATAAAATATAGATGCTGATCACTATGTCTGACAAAGAAATTCAAC
>NZ_VPCO01000066.1:0-1536 GCF_013418175.1 Acinetobacter sp. YH12200 | reverse complement strand
GCTGACTCTTATACACAAGTAGCGTCCTGAACGGAACCTTTCCCGTTTTCCAGGATCTGATCTTCCATGTGACCTCCTAACATGGTAACGTTCATGATAACTTCTGCTCTTCATCGTGCGGCCGACTGGGCTAAATCTGTGTTCTCTTCGGCGGCGCTGGGTGATCCTCGCCGTACTGCCCGCTTGGTTAACGTCGCCGCCCAATTGGCAAAATATTCTGGTAAATCAATAACCATCTCATCAGAGGGTAGTGAAGCCATGCAGGAAGGCGCTTACCGATTTATCCGCAATCCCAACGTTTCTGCCGAGGCGATCAGAAAGGCTGGCGCCATGCAAACAGTCAAGTTGGCTCAGGAGTTTCCCGAACTGCTGGCCATTGAGGACACCACCTCTTTGAGTTATCGCCACCAGGTCGCCGAAGAGCTTGGCAAGCTGGGCTCTATTCAGGATAAATCCCGCGGATGGTGGGTTCACTCCGTTCTCTTGCTCGAGGCCACCACATTCCGCACCGTAGGATTACTGCATCAGGAGTGGTGGATGCGCCCGGATGACCCTGCCGATGCGGATGAAAAGGAGAGTGGCAAATGGCTGGCAGCGGCCGCAACTAGCCGGTTACGCATGGGCAGCATGATGAGCAACGTGATTGCGGTCTGTGACCGCGAAGCCGATATTCATGCTTATCTGCAGGACAAACTGGCGCATAACGAGCGCTTCGTGGTGCGCTCCAAGCACCCACGCAAGGACGTAGAGTCTGGGTTGTATCTGTACGACCATCTGAAGAACCAACCGGAGTTGGGTGGCTATCAGATCAGCATTCCGCAAAAGGGCGTGGTGGATAAACGCGGTAAACGTAAAAATCGACCAGCCCGCAAGGCGAGCTTGAGCCTGCGCAGTGGGCGCATCACGCTAAAACAGGGGAATATCACGCTCAACGCGGTGCTGGCCGAGGAGATTAACCCGCCCAAGGGTGAGACCCCGTTGAAATGGTTGTTGCTGACCAGCGAACCGGTCGAGTCGCTAGCCCAAGCCTTGCGCGTCATCGACATTTATACCCATCGCTGGCGGATCGAGGAGTTCCATAAGGCATGGAAAACCGGAGCAGGAGCCGAGAGGCAACGCATGGAGGAGCCGGATAATCTGGAGCGGATGGTCTCGATCCTCTCGTTTGTTGCGGTCAGGCTGTTACAGCTCAGAGAAAGCTTCACGCTGCCGCAAGCACTCAGGGCGCAAGGGCTGCTAAAGGAAGCGGAACACGTAGAAAGCCAGTCCGCAGAAACGGTGCTGACCCCGGATGAATGTCAGCTACTGGGCTATCTGGACAAGGGAAAACGCAAGCGCAAAGAGAAAGCAGGTAGCTTGCAGTGGGCTTACATGGCGATAGCTAGACTGGGCGGTTTTATGGACAGCAAGCGAACCGGAATTGCCAGCTGGGGCGCCCTCTGGTAAGATTGGGAAGCCCTGCAAAGTAAACTGGATGGCTTTCTTGCCGCCAAGGATCTGATGGCGCAGGGGATCAAGATCTGATCAAGAGACAGG
>NZ_VPCO01000065.1:0-1697 GCF_013418175.1 Acinetobacter sp. YH12200 | reverse complement strand
CTTTGTAAATAGATATGACATAAGGGAAGCACTGATACAAGCCTTTTTAAATGACTTTAGCAACTCGATAAACAGTTGCAACTCCACAATTCACTGCTTTGGCAATTTCTTCCTTAGTCATATTGCCAGCTGCTAGTAATTCTTTTATTCGTTTGTGCTTAGCCTCATTGGCTTTCTTACCTGTTGGCTTGTAACCCGAACGTGCCAAGCCCTGCTTAATACGTTCTATACGTTTCTCATTGTCCAGGCGGGCCATTGTTGCCAGGAGATCAATCAACATATTGTTGATGAGATCCAGGATTGAATGAGTAATGCTGTCACTGGTTTGAATCATTTGGTAGGTAGTAGGAAGATCTGCTACGACTAAACGAAGTCCCTTCTCCTGGATCCTGCGCTTCAGCTCTTGAAAATCCTGTTGGGTTAGGCGTGATAATCGGTCAATACTTTCAACCAACAAGGTGTCGCCTTGATTTGCTTCTGACAGTAGCTTATTCAATTCAGGTCGGTCTAACTTCGTACCACTATAGTTTTCCACGTACACAATGGTTTCGCCCAAATTCAAGTTTTGGTTTAGATCCTGAAGAATCTGCAAAGCCCTTTCTGCATCTTGATCTTTAGTTGAAGCTCGTAGATAAATACGTGTATTCATTTCTATCATTTAATCTTAATTCTATTAGATTAATGATAACAATATCATTTAATTATTGCATTAAGTCTAATGATAGATATTGTATGCGATTTGGCTCGCTATCATTCAGCTATACTCTTTTGATAGAAAAAGCATGACTGAAAGCCATGCTTTGGGAGTTCGTATAATACGTATCATATTAGTTTTGGAAAAATTAGATATTGATCGGGAGTGACTAAAGCTGTAGAGTTTCTTTTTAAGTGAGTCCCCAAAATGAAATTCCAATTTATATTTGAAAACTTTAAAGCTTTACCAAATGGAACAGATGCTTTCAAGCAGTTAAAAATTTTATGTGAGCAAGAAATTGGCAACAATAATAATTTAGATAATTCGGCCTTATTTCTTATTTATGGGTTTGCGAAGAACTACGTCTTATTGTACGAAGATCAAGAAGTTACTCCTGAATTTGCAAAAAAAGCAAAAAGCCAATTAATTGATTATATGTCTGAACTTAATATTGCTCTAATCAGTCAAGATTCTAATCTTATATTAGAAACTCTTAATAATATTTCAAAAAAATATTTTAAAAGTTCAAGAATATTTTAAATCTTAATAATCAATGAACAAGCTATCATTACAGGGGTTTTTGATTCCCCTTTTTGTCTCATTCTTTATGAGTGGCATTAACGCTATTCTAGGAGCTTTAAATGAAGATAAATTTTTATTATCAATTGTTTTTTCACAATGGATGATTAATTGGATTATTGCTTATCCATGTCTTTTGTTTCTTGTTCCTTTCTCAAAAAAGATCGTTTTAAAGCTTTTTTATCCTCAGTTGAAATAATGAATGTTATATGAAACGAGGACAATAGACCGTCGTTTTTCACTTTGCATAAGATATTCTACGTTAAGTAGCGGCTAAAAATGCCCTTGATCAAGGGCTGTTATTCACCAATTAAAATGTCTATGCGATAAACCATTTAAAATGTCCTGTTTTTAACCACAAGAGTCAAGCACAGGATTTAAATTTCTTTGTTCAATAACAGCTTTCTGAGCTTTACGGCTCGGC
>NZ_VPCO01000064.1:0-1697 GCF_013418175.1 Acinetobacter sp. YH12200 | reverse complement strand
CCATGAAGTGCCTGCCTGCGTCTGTTAGCCGAACGCCCCGCGCATGGCGCTCAAATAGCAGGACACCAAGGTTATCCTCCAGCGCTTTCACACGCGCGCTGACGCTCGACTGGCTGATACCAAGTGCCTTGGCCGCATGCCGAAAATTCAGATGCTCGGCGACGGCGATGAACTGAACAAGGGAAATGAGCGGTATCCTGCCAGACAGGATACCGACATTCACGAGGTTTCGATGGTTAGTGCGCCGCATCGGAGCGGGCCTGCTACCAGTCGTCGGTTAGACGACTGGCGACTTCTCGGTGGCAGCCCCACGGAGCCGAAGGAGCACCAGCCCCAACGAAACCAGTACCGCCATCGCCGTGGCGTAACAGATCACGGGCCACGCTGTGTCACCGTTTAAAAGTGCCACCGCCAATGTCCCGACAATGCTGACTATCAGGCTTTGAACGCAGAAGTAGAACGCGACCGCTGATCCCGCGATGTCGTCGAACTCTGCCAAAGCGCCGTTCGCGGTAACGGACACCGTGAAGACAATACCGACCGCGACAACCCACATCGGTAGGATGAAGGTGAGGAATGACGGCGAGCCGTAAAGTTCGCCGATCCCCAACAGGACCGCTCCGCAAACAAGCAACGCCATCCCACGCGCCACGCATCCTGCGATGCCCCATCTGGCGACAAAGGACTTCGCGAAACGGGTTGTCACGATCATTACAAGCGCGACAGTGGCGAAGGCAAAGCTGAATCCGATCTCGGAATATTCCGCTTGGCCTATGAGCACACGGGGAGCCGTCGAGAAGAAGACGAAGTAGGTGCCCATACCGGCGCTAAAGCCGACAGTGTAAACCCAAAAAGCCGGACTCGCGAAGATCGGCAAGACAGATCGGCGCGTCTTGACTTGATCCAGAGGGCGGGTTTCGTGCCACCTGAAACCCGCATTTAGGAGTGCGAGCATCGCCAGTATAGCCAAAGTAATGAATATCGCCTGCCATCCCAAGAACTCGCCGATCAATACTCCGGCGATAGGGCCGAGCGCAGGCACGAACGCCAGCATCGAACTGAAAAGGCCGTAGATGACGACACCCTCAGGACGGTTGGCATAAACGTCGCGAACCGTCGCGAACGTCGCCACCAGCATGGCCGACGCGCCCACTGCTTGAAGTAGACGGAAAGCGACAAAGGCCGGTGCAGTTGAAGACCAAGCTGCTCCCAGAGACGCAATGACGAAAGCCGTTGCGCCCGCAAGTAGAATTGGCCGTCGCCCGATTCTGTCTGAGAGCGGACCAAAAATCACCTGGCCCACGCCGAGCATCACCATATAGAGGCTCAACGTGAGTTGGATCATAGCGGGCGTCGTGTTCAGGATGCCGGGCATCGCTGGAACGACAGGGAGATAAATATCCATCGCCAGTGAAGCGAGGATGTCGAAAGGAGCCATCAGCAGCAGTGCTGCCGGCAGCGTATAGGCCCACGCGGGGCGTGTGGTGGTCATGACGAATCAACCCTCGATTAAGGAATACCGGGCGACGTCTGCTCGTCAGCAATCAGATGAGACTAGCCTTACAGAGCGCCGCAACAACAATACTGGTTGTTGCGGCTTACTTGTCTGCTGACTTGGAATTTCCCATCTGATTACTCCACGCTTACGAATATGAATTGCTACATTTTATCCGATTATCTTTTGCTTCGCAATGCGG
>NZ_VPCO01000063.1:0-1740 GCF_013418175.1 Acinetobacter sp. YH12200 | reverse complement strand
TTGGGACATACGATCGTCAAGGAAATGACCCGGTTAGATAATTGCTATTACATTGATGTGGGTTCATCCTTTACTCAAAAGCTTTGTATAACAAAAATTAAGTGAATATTTTGCAAGACTGAATAGCTACTGATTTTATAGACACCTTTTAGTTAGATTTGGACTGCCACCACTCTCAGCTGTAACTAAGGGGGGTGAATCTCTACACCTATAAGTCTCAATTTTAAAAAAATTAAGGTTTTTCTATTAAAAACGGCTTTGTTGCACAAAGATTTGAAATGCAAAGCGCCCCTAATTGAGCCAAATTTAAGGCGTAACTTGGGTAAGTGGTCGACCTAATTCCGTAAATCTGTTGAGGACTGCTACACGTGCATGAATTTCATTCACCTGACTAGGAAAGCTTCTTGCCATTAATTTATCGCCTAATAATTTGATGCAATGCATCTTGGTTTCCACCAAACTGCGGCGATGATAGCCTGACCATTTTTTCCATAATGTCCTGCCTAAACGTTTAACTGTTCGAAGTAATTCATTTCGCTCTAGCGAGCTACTCTTTGTATCTTTCCATGGTTTCGCATTTTTTCTAGGTGGAATCACCACATGTGCTTGCCGATCTGCAATGACCTGACGGCATTGCTTGGTGTCATAAGCTCCATCGGTATAAACAGAGTCAATCTGCTCATCTTGTGGAATCTGATTAAGTAAATCACCAAGCACCTGTGAATCACTGACATTATTGGTTGTGAGCTGAATAGCGCGTATTTGTAGGGTTTTGGCATCTATACCAATATGTAGTTTACGCCATTGGCGACGATATTCAGCTCCATGTTTCTTGCGTTTCCATTCGCCCTCACCTAGAAACTTCATGCCTGTAGAGTCTACGAGTAGATGCAGCCCATCGCTACTTTTTTGGTAGCTGATTGCAATATCAATATGCTTTTGTCTTCTACAAAGCGTACTGTACGAATATCACTGATATTCGGGGCTGCTCAGCCGCAAAGTTTAATCAGACTTTGCACAAAGCCAGTGACCATACGTAAAGACAAACGGAATAAGGATTTAATCATTAAGCAGCATTGGATGGCTGCGTCGGAGTAGGTTTGATTTCGCCCTTGTTTGCCTTTTGATGGCGCATACCATTGCGTAGCAGGATCAAACCAAATGGCAATATTTCCGCGACTCATGAGTGCTCGGTTATATGCGGGCCAATTGGTTGTGCGGTAGATTTTCTGTGTAGGCTTATTCATTTGGAAATTATATCGCTGAAAAAGCCTTTACAGATAGGTTTGTGCAACAAAGCCGATTGGCATAGCCGCAAGGTACTTGCGCATAGGGTATCGATTAGTATGGAGGTGGATTTTTGTATTTCGGCTTTAAATGAAGCGATTGAAAAATATGGATCACCTGAAATATTTAATACAGACCAGGGCAGTCAGTTCACCAGTGATGCATTTATTGATGTATTGAAATCAAATGGCATTCAAATCAGTATGGATGGTAAAGGTCGATGGATTGATAATGTGATGGTTGAACGGTTATGGAGAAGCGTTAAATATGAAGAGGTGTATCTCAAAGCTTATAGCAGTGTCACCGATGCGAAAAAGCAATTGAGTGCATATTTTGAATTTTATAATTTGAAACGACCTCATTCGAGTCTGGACAAAATGACTCCAGATGAGTTTTACTATGACCAGCTACCACAACAAAATAAGGTAGCTTAACTAGAGCAGAATATCACTT
>NZ_VPCO01000062.1:0-2079 GCF_013418175.1 Acinetobacter sp. YH12200 | reverse complement strand
GAAAGACGTGATAGCCTGCGAAAAGCTCCGGGGAGGCGGCAAATATCCTGTGATCCGGAGATGTCTGAATGGGGAAACCCACTTACCATAAGGTAGGTATTGCATGATGAATACATAGTCATGCAAGGCGAACGAGGGGAAGTGAAACATCTCAGTACCCTTAGGAAAAGAAATCAATTGAGATTCCCTCAGTAGCGGCGAGCGAAAGGGGAAGAGCCCATTAAGTCATATAAGTTCTAGTGGAACGCTCTGGGAAGTGCGACCGTAGACGGTGATAGTCCTGTACACGAAAGGGCTTATATGATGATGTCGAGTAGGGCGAGGCACGTGAAACCTTGTCTGAATATGGGGGGACCATCCTCCAAGGCTAAATACTCCTGACTGACCGATAGTGAACCAGTACCGTGAGGGAAAGGCGAAAAGAACCCCTGTGAGGGGAGTGAAATAGATCCTGAAACCGCATGCATACAAGCAGTGGGAGCCGACTTGTTCGGTGACTGCGTACCTTTTGTATAATGGGTCAGCGACTTATATTCAGTAGCAAGGTTAACCGAATAGGGGAGCCGTAGGGAAACCGAGTCTTAATAGGGCGCATTAGTTGCTGGGTATAGACCCGAAACCAGGTGATCTATCCATGAGCAGGTTGAAGGTTGGGTAACACTAACTGGAGGACCGAACCCACTGTCGTTGAAAAGCCAGGGGATGACTTGTGGATAGGGGTGAAAGGCTAATCAAACTTGGTGATAGCTGGTTCTCCCCGAAAGCTATTTAGGTAGCGCCTCGGACGAATACCATTGGGGGTAGAGCACTGTTTCGGCTAGGGGGTCATCCCGACTTACCAAACCGATGCAAACTCCGAATACCAATGAGTACTATCCGGGAGACAGACTGCGGGTGCTAACGTCCGTAGTCAAGAGGAAAACAATCCAGACCGCCAGCTAAGGCCCCAAAATTATAGTTAAGTGGGAAACGATGTGGGAAGGCATAGACAGCTAGGAGGTTGGCTTAGAAGCAGCCACCCTTTAAAGAAAGCGTAATAGCTCACTAGTCGAGTCGGCCTGCGCGGAAGATGTAACGGGGCTAAAACTATATGCCGAAGCTGCGGATGCATAATTTATTATGCGTGGTAGGGGAGCGTTCTGTAAGCCGATGAAGGTGGATTGAGAAGTCTGCTGGAGGTATCAGAAGTGCGAATGCTGACGTGAGTAACGACAATGCGAGTGAAAAACTCGCACGCTGAAAGACCAAGGGTTCCAGTCCAACGTTAATCGGGGCTGGGTGAGTCGACCCCTAAGGCGAGGCCGAGAGGCGTAGTCGATGGGAAATTGGTTAATATTCCAATACTTCTGTGTAATGCGATGAGAGGACGGAGAAGGTTAAGTCAGCCTGGCGTTGGTTGTCCAGGTGAAAGGTTGTAGGCATGCATCTTAGGCAAATCCGGGGTGCTCTATGCTGAGAACTGATAGCAAGCTGTACTTGTACAGTGAAGTGGCTGATACCATGCTTCCAGGAAAAGTCTCTAAGCTTCAGTTACACAGGAATCGTACCCGAAACCGACACAGGTGGTCAGGTCGAGTAGACCAAAGCGCTTGAGAGAACTCTGCTGAAGGAACTAGGCAAAATGGTACCGTAACTTCGGGAGAAGGTACGCTGCTTTTGGTGATGGAACTTGCTTCCTGAGCTGAGAGCAGCCACAGAAACCAGGCCCCTGCAACTGTTTATTAAAAACATAGCACTCTGCAAACACGAAAGTGGACGTATAGGGTGTGATGCCTGCCCGGTGCTGGAAGGTTAATTGATGGGGTTAGCGTAAGCGAAGCTCTTGATCGAAGCCCCAGTAAACGGCGGCCGTAACTATAACGGTCCTAAGGTAGCGAAATTCCTTGTCGGGTAAGTTCCGACCTGCACGAATGGCATAATGATGGGGGCGCTGTCTCCAGCAGAGACTCAGTGAAATCGAATTCGCCGTGAAGATGCGGTGTACCCGCGGCTAGACGGAAAGACCCCGTGAACCTTTACTGCAGCTTGACATTGAACTTTGATCTTACTTGTGTAGGATAGGTGGGAGGCTTTGAAACC
>NZ_VPCO01000006.1:0-169659 GCF_013418175.1 Acinetobacter sp. YH12200 | reverse complement strand
GATCATATGGATTGGTATTTATATAAAATCAGACACTTAGTTGAGAATGCATTTTGTAGGTTAAAGCAGTTCAGAGGAATAGCAACACGATATGATAAGCTAAAGTGTAGCTATGAGGGGGCAGTTGCATTAGCTTGTATATTTATTTGGCTACCTTTATCGGGTAAATTCTATACTTGAAATGTCAACAGACCCTAATGATTCTAAAATAAAACTGATGGATTTTTTAGAGTTGAGCACCTACTTATAAAAACTCGCGCCTTTGATCACATACAGTCCGATCACTCATAAGATCAAATCAGACCGATCCAGTAAAATAGTGGCTCAAAATAAGCCTTAGTTCAATGAAGATTCACACTAGAGCCAGTACACATTAAAGCTATAATAAAACTCCAGCACTTCAAAACGTACGTTATAGCCCAGTTCAGTCAACTCGGCTGATAAAGCCCGAATATCTTCCAAAGGTAAATGTTTGGGAAATACAGTAATGACTGCGGTATTGCCCTGTTTTGCATTTTCTTCAATTAACTTGGCTAGACGCGGCTTATAGACCTCAATATTTAAATTGGCCACATCTGATAAAACCTTGGCCTGATCCGCCGTCATAAAAGTCATTTTTTATTTTCTCTTTTGATGTAATTTCATCAAGTTAAATGATTTAAACCAAAAGCCGTATTTCATTTTTGTATCAGGTAACTAAAAAATAACAAGCAAAAAAAATCCCTCTGCAGAGGGATTTTTTAAATAGAAACTTACTGACCGGGCAGTGGAATATATTGGGAAGAACTGTTTTGTGCTTTACGCTCAGTCACTACTACATCCAGCATCATGGTTTTTCCAGCACGCTCTACTTCAATCTGAATGGTACTATTCGGCTTTTGCAGGGCAACAAAATTAATCAAATGCGAAGCCGAACTAATCTCTTCCTCATTCACTTTCATAATTTTGTCGCCACGCTGGATGCCCGCTTTCGCTGCCGGTCCATCTGCCAGCACTTCTGCGACAGTCACCCCTTTCTCTTTAGGTTGCAGTACATCATCACGTTCTGTCGGTAATAAACTGATTCCTAACCAGCCACGAACGACACGGCCATCTTTCAGAATAGCATTCATCACCTGCTGGCAGATTTTGGCTGGAATGGCGAAACCAATCCCCAGTGAACCACCAGTTTGCGAGAAAATTGCCGTATTCACCCCAATCAGGTTACCTGCGACATCGATCAAGGCTCCGCCTGAATTTCCCGGGTTAATTGCAGCGTCGGTTTGTACAAAGTCTTCATAGGTATTAATGCCCAGATCTGAACGCCCTGTTGCTGAAATAATCCCTTGCGTTACGGTTTGACCCACACCAAATGGGTTGCCAATGGCCAAAACGACGTCACCGACTTCATTGCCACTCAATTTAAAAGGCAACACGGGTAATTGATCCAGTTCAATTTTAATCACTGCCAGATCGGTATCTGGATCCATTCCCACAACTTTTGCTTCAGCACGTCGTCCATCCTGCAATGCCACCACAATCTGGTCTGCCTGTGCAATCACATGATTATTGGTCAGGATATAACCATCAGGACGTACAATCACCCCGGAACCTAAACTGTTCTCATTCGGACTTTGTCCATACTGGTCAGGCAACTGATCGCCAAAAAACTCACGAAAGACCGGATCGGTCAGCAAAGGATGAGCCTGCTGTTTGACTTTTTGAGTGGTAAAGATATTGACTACAGCCGGCGCTGCTACTCTCACCGCAGCACTATAGGAGACCACGCCTCCTGAGCGCGACGTATCAATCAACGGCTCTACTTTTTCAGCAGGCATCTTGACACCATCTGGTGCAACCGGTGCTTTTGGTTTTTGTAGTTGTTGCCACCCCAAAAAACCGATAATGACCAAAATCAGTAACACCCAGGGTAACCATGTAAAGGTGCGGCGCACGTTGTTATCCTCTAAAATATTTTAATTCGTTGATGACTAAGTAATTTGTGTTCTATTGTAATGCGAAATACATAACTAAACACAAAAAATTCCACAGAGTTTTGTGCAGCTTTAGTTACAATTAAATATAAAGATAAATATTGGCAAGTTTTTAAACGAACAGGAATTTTATGGCGAATTTAAACGATATTATTCAGTGGTGTGAACAGACTTTGGCAGCACGTGAATTTAAGGACTATGCACCGAATGGCTTGCAGATTGAAGGTAAATCCGAGATCAATAAAATCCTGTGTGCCGTGAGTGCTTCGCAAAGTGCGATCGAAGCGGCAATTGAGCAAGGCGCAGATTTACTGCTGGTTCATCATGGCTATTTCTGGAAAGGTGAAGCCTACCCGATCACTGGTATGCGCGGTAAACGAATTAAAGCCTTAATTCAAAATGATATCTCTCTGGTTGGCTATCATCTGCCTTTAGACAGTCATCCAACTTTAGGCAATAATGCGGCGATTGCAGATTTATTAGAACTGGAAAATATCGAACAGTTGGATCCGAGTGAACGCCATCCGATTGGCAATATTGGCTATTTAAAACAACCGATGAGCCCTGAATATTTTAAAAACCATGTTTCAGAAAAACTTGGCTTTGATGCAATTCATCTTCCTGCGGACAAAACTCAAATCCATAAAGTCGGTTTCTGTACCGGTGGTGCGCAGGATTATATTCATAAAGCAGCGCTACAAGAGTGTGATGCTTACATTTCTGGTGAAGTGAGCGAACGCACCTTCTATGAAGCTCAGGAACTGAATGTACATTATTATGCCTGTGGCCATCATGCCACTGAAAAATATGGTGTACAGCGCCTGGCCAAAGCGATTTCAGAACAGTTTAATATTGAATATGCTTATTACGAATTAGACAATCCGATTTAATTCTCGCTGACAGCATTTTCCACGAGCTTTATTTATATATTTTCAGGATTTATTGTGTATTGTTATTTATACGCAATGCCCATTTTGTCCGATTATCTATTACAATAAAGCCACTTATTGTTAAAACCCAGCTAAATGCAAGGAATTGAGAACATGACAACCATTACTTTACCAGCATTACCTTATGGCTACGAAGATCTTGCTCCACACATCAGCAAAGAAACTTTAGAATACCATCACGACAAACACCACAATACTTATGTGGTTAACCTGAACAACCTGATCGCTGGTACTGAGCTTGAAGGCAAAACTCTAGAAGAAATCATTACAGCAACTGCTGGTGATGCGTCTAAAGCAGGTGTTTTCAATAACGCTGCCCAAGTTTGGAACCACACGTTCTACTGGAACTGTATGGCTAAAAACGGTGGCGGTAAAGCAACGGGCACTTTGGCTGCAAAAATTGATGAAGCTTTCGGTTCTTACGAAAAATTTGCTGAAGAATTTGCTGCTGCTGCAACCACTCAGTTCGGTTCAGGTTGGGCTTGGTTAGTGGCTGACCAAGTAAACGGTCAACTGTCAATCATGAAAACTTCAAATGCTGATACGCCAATGGCACATGGCAAAATTGCAGTATTGACGATTGACGTTTGGGAACATGCTTATTACATCGATTTCCGTAATGCACGTCCTAAATACATCTCTACTTTCCTGGAAAGCCTAGTAAACTGGGATTATGCAAATGCGAAATATGCAGGTCAGCCTGCAGGTGTTGAGAAATAATTCTTTATTTCTTTGCTAAAAAATCACCCATTTCGGGTGATTTTTTTATTTTTAAGCCCCAAATGAATATTTATAAAGCAAACAATTCATTTCTTTACATTAATTGATTGACGACCTTGGGTTTCCTGCCTAAAATGCCGATCAGATTCTCCAATAGCTCAGTCGGTAGAGCGACGGACTGTTAATCCGCAGGTCCCTGGTTCGAGCCCAGGTTGGAGAGCCATCTATTCTTCCATAGCTCAGTCGGTAGAGCGACGGACTGTTAATCCGCAGGTCCCTGGTTCGAACCCAGGTGGAAGAGCCAAAATTCTAAAAAACCCACTCATTGCGAAGTGGGTTTTTTTATATCTGCTTTTTTAAATTGAGATCGGTAGTGATATCTGTATATACAATTAGCTACCTTATATTCTCTGAGCCAGATCACTTATAAAAATTAAGGCTGATAACAATCTGACTGCTCCGACTGTTTACATAAACATAACAGTTTGAACTCCAAGCCTTTTCGACTATTTTTAAAACACTTGATTCAATTTCTTCGGCTTTTTTCTAAAAGTGCCTTGACCCCTTTTTAAATCTCTCTATAATCGCTGTCAGATTCTCCAATAGCTCAGTCGGTAGAGCGACGGACTGTTAATCCGCAGGTCCCTGGTTCGAGCCCAGGTTGGAGAGCCAATCCATTCTCCCATAGCTCAGTCGGTAGAGCGACGGACTGTTAATCCGCAGGTCCCTGGTTCGAGCCCAGGTGGGAGAGCCAAGATTCTGAAAAAACCCACTCATTGCGAAGTGGGTTTTTTTATTCGTCCCTATTTGTGATCTGTGTTTAATTTGAGTCAGTTTATATTTTTTGTGATTGGCTGCCTGGCAACTTTTGCGTTAGTTTGCCTGCTCTTCCCGCATCTGTTCACCCGTCAAAAAAAATTCTATCCGAAGCGTGTGATTACTGCTTTTGAAAGCAGGATGTTTATACGCCTAAAAGAAGCCTTTCCTCATCATCATATTCTGGCTCAGGTTGCCTTTAGCGCCTTGATTACGCATGACCAGATGAACATGCGTAATCAGTTCAATCGTAAAGTTACAGATTTTGTGGTGCTTGATCGTGACTATAATGTACTGACCATTATTGAACTGGATGATCCCAGCCACATTGGCAAAGAGCAGGAAGATGCTGAACGGGATGCCATGCTGATTGCAGCAGGCTATACCGTGATTCGATACACTCAGATTCCAAGCATCAGACAACTGCAAAGAGATTTGAGATAGTTTAAGGTAAGGTTACTGCGCTTTCGGATGCAGCTTGGGTTGAATTTGCATCTTGCTCTGCTTTGAGCTTTTCCGCAGCTTCTCGCGCTTCGATGCGCGCAATCATTTCTGCCTGCTGCTGTTTATATTTTTCCTGATTTTTAGCATCACTATTTACCGCAAGAAAAGCCATACTCACCAAAAATATCGGTATACATAATACCAGCGCACCTAAAATTACCAGCTTTTTAACACTGCGGGGCTGCGGCTGCTCAGACATAACAAACCTACTTTAATTTCGTCATTTAATTGCACTGCTCAATATAACAAAATAAAGTCATAGCTCAAGGCCGAAAAACATTTAAATCCACGCCGACCTCAAGCCAACATGGATTTATTATTCTTGTTTTAATTAAGACACTGGGGTATTCATGACCGCTTCTACCGTATTGAGTAATGCTGGAATATTTTCAGTGACCACTGTGGCATGCGTTGCATTCAGTATTGGAATTAACTCTACATCAGTTCCATCTGCCAGCATATCTTTATATAATATCTCGGTAATAGTATAAGGTACGGTGGTATCTGCTGTGCCTTGAAAAATATAAACTGGGCGATCAAGTCTAGTTTGTGCAGGCTGATTATCGATCAGATAATCCATAATATCAGGATCACTCAGAAAGTTTCTCTGCAACGCTTGGTATTGCGAGAAATTCACACCACTTTGTAATGTCGTTTGAATATCTGCACCAAAACGTTGTGCAAGCTCAGGGGAACATAAACTTTCAGCCTGCCTGGCCAGATCAACCTTGGCATTGACAAAGGCCTGATTGTAATTAAAGCTGGTTTTTTCTGCCTTAATTCCTGAACTGACGATGGCTGCATACGTATACAAAGTCGCAGCAATTGGAACTGCTTGTGCCACATTCCCTGACTCAGCCAGATCTTGAGCAAATAAAAGCCCCTCTTCTAAGGTATCGTTAAGATAGGAAGCCGGGGCAATCGCCACTGCTCCACGATAGGTATTATTTGGTAAAGCCTTATAAAACTCTGCAGCAGCCAAGGCAGCATGACCACCCTGAGACCAACCAATCACTCCCCAATCTTTAGCCAGCAGTCCACCATACTGTTTTTGGGCTTCACTAATCGCTGACAATATTGACTTGGCAGCACTCTCCAGATGTAAATATGGATGAGGCACATTGTCATTACCCAAACCCTCATAATCCGGTGCAATCACGGCATAACCACGTTCTACTAATCCCATAACCAAGGCCTTTTCAGGCCCATCCAGAGCAAGGCGTGAAGGAGCACATTTATCTGCTGCACCTGTAGTACCATGCGCCCAGACGACGATCGGCCAACCACCTACAGGTGGAGTACCTTTCGGGGTAAATACCAATGTGGTCGCACGAATTTCTCGACCTTGTACACCTTCCATTCTATAAGTAAAAATATCATGACGTTCGACCACTGTTTTTACTTGCTCATCGACTGCATAAGTTCGAACCGGATTAAACCCTATAAAATTGTCGTCATCATCATCGTTACACGCAGATAAAAATAGTACCGAGGAACACAGCACACCTAACATCAATTTCTTATAACTGTTCTGCATATTTCTATCCTTTTATTGTTATTCCCTATCTCTTAATCGAGATCACTCAAAATTAATCATAAAAAAAGCATACTTTATAGGATGCTTTTGTTGTTATCCGACATACGGTAATTATCTTAGAGCAAACAATATTCCCACAAAAATAATGAGGCCAATCCAACGGTTATGACGGAATGCCCAAAAACATAGCTGTGGATTTTTATCGCGAGTTTTAAACCATTGGTAAATAAAATCAGCAGCAACCAGCAAAAGTGCTAACAAGCCAAATGGAATCAATAAATTTTCCAGCCAAAATGCAGCACCTATCAATAAAATACTGCTCGCCTGCAAGGTGCTAATGATTGGAATATCATAGCGACCAAACAGAATTGCGGTTGATTTCACCCCTATCTTTAAATCATATTCACGGTCTGCAATCGCATATTGAGTATCGTAGGCCACAGTCCAGGCCAGATTACCAAAATACAATAACCAGCAGGTCAGATCAGGTGTTTGCCCAACAGCGGTATAGGCCATGGGTATCGCCCAAGAAAATGCTGCACCCAAAAATACCTGAGGCAAATGGGTATAACGTTTCATAAAAGGATAAATAAACGCTAACAGCAAAGCCCCAAATGACCAGTAAAAAGTTTCGATCGGCAAGAAAAATAGCAGACAGGCGCTGGCAGCCACCAAAACCAGAAATACCATCACCGCTTCTTTGGCGCTGATGACTCCGGTCGCTAGTGGTCGGTTTTTAGTACGCTCCACATACGCATCGACTTTACGGTCAGCAAAATCATTGATGGCACAACCCGCCGCCCGCATAAAAATCACACCCAAAATCATGGGAATTAAAATTTCAATGCGTGGCATCCCCTGAGCAGCAATCCATAACGCCCACAAGGTTGGCCAAAAGACCAGTTCAGTACCAATCGGTTTATCAAAACGACAAAGATAATAATAGGCGCCAAGACGCTCACGCCAGGTTATTGCTTGTGCAGTTGCCATATAAAGTCAAGCCCTTGAATTTTGTATAAAGTGTTCAAATGCCGGTAAAAATGTTTCTTGTACGATAAATTTACAGCCGTGCCAAGTATAGCAGCTCTGACGCGTCCAACCCTCTTCTAAAAGAATGACCCGACGCTGGCAAAGTGGATTCGTCCGTTGAAACAGGAACCAGCCAATTGGCTTAGTCCCAATATGCTGAAAGATTCGGGCTTTTTTTTGCAGGCTTAAAATTGGAAAAATACTCTTTGCTTTCACCCAGGGCGACTGTTCTGAACCATAGAGATAGCTTTCCCGCACCCAGGAAGTATGCTGATGTGACATCTGCATCCATTTGGCATTGGCGAAGCTTAAACGCTGAAAATGCTCTTGAATAGGCTCAACATGAAATTGTCCCTGCGCCAAGCCGGTCAATTGCTGTGTCAGAGAACCTGATGCATACAGCCATGGTTTTAGCTCAGCAGACATAGTGGGCATCAAGGCATGCTGATTTTTAGAAAAATACGTCATGTTTAACAGTTATCTGCTTTAGCAATCACTTCAAATTTGCCTTGGGGTGTTTTAATTAAAATTAAGCCTTCAGCGCTTAAATAAAACTCTTTTGGATAGTCAAATGTAAGTGCCAGTTCAGGATTTTTCAGTTCAACAAACTGTGCTTGTTTATAACCTTCAATGGTATGCCCTACTTCCAAATATGTAACTTCAGAAAAATTTAACTTAAAACCTTGTGCATGGTCTTTAGGATCATTCCAAGGAAAAAATCCGGTATGTTTTTTACGTGGTTTAGCCATAACAATCTAATTCAACATTCTTTGCTTTATATTAACCCAGTATAGAAAAAACCCGCGACATGCGCGGGTTTTTTACAGGGAAATTCTTGAAAGAATTACAGGCTGTAGTACATCTCGAATTCAACTGGGTGAGTGGTCGTGTTTAAACGACGCACTTCTTCAGTTTTAAGTTCGATATAGGCATCAAGCATGTCTTTCGTGAACACGCCACCTTTCAGCAGGTAATCATGATCTGCTTCAAGTGCTTCAAGCGCCATATCCAGGCTATGCGCCACTGTCGGGATTTTCGCTTCTTCTTCAGGAGGAAGATCGTACAGGTTTTTGTCAGCCGCTTCACCTGGGTGAATCTTGTTTTGAATACCGTCGATACCCGCCATCAACAATGCCGCGAAACCGAGGTACGGGTTCATCATCGGATCTGGGAAGCGAGCTTCAATACGCTTGCCTTTCGGGCTTGACACGTAAGGAATACGGATAGATGCAGAACGGTTACGCGCTGAGTAAGCCAGCATAATCGGTGCTTCAAAATGCGGAACCAGACGCTTGTACGAGTTTGTAGAAGGGTTGGTTAATGCATTCAATGAACGCGCATGTTTGATAATACCGCCAATGAAGTACAATGCCATTTCTGAAAGGCCTGCATATTCATCACCAGCAAACAGGTTCTTGCCATCTTTAGAGATCGACATGTGAACGTGCATACCAGAACCGTTATCACCAACCATTGGTTTAGGCATAAAGGTTGCTGTTTTCGCATATTGATGCGCAACGTTCCAAACCGCATATTTAAACTGTTGAACTTCGTCCGCTTTACGAACCATGGTGTTGAAGCTTACACCAATTTCTAACTGGCAAGATGCAACTTCATGATGATGTACTTCTACACGACCTGGGCCCATGATGTCTTCAATTTTGGCACACATATCTGCACGCATATCATGTGAAGAATCAACTGGAGGAACCGGGAAGTAACCGCCTTTTACGCGTGGACGGTGACCAGAGTTACCACCTTCGTAGTCATTGTTGGTTGACCAGGCAGCTTCTTCAGCGATCAATGTATGGCGCGCGCCAGACATATCGATTTCCCATTTTACTTCGTCAAATACGAAGAATTCTGGTTCTGGGCCAAAGAATGCTGTATCACCAATACCTGTTGATTTTAGGTATTCTTCAGCACGGCGAGCAATCGAACGTGGGTCACGGTCATAACCCTGACCTGTAGAAGGCTCAATCACATCACAAGTCACAACAACTGTAGGCTCGGCAAAGAACGGGTCGATGAAACCGGTTTCTGCATCTGGGCGTAAAATCATGTCAGATGCTTCGATGCCCTTCCAACCAGCAATTGAAGAACCGTCGAACATTTTACCGTCTTCAAAAGTATCTTCGTCGATTGTATCTGCTGGGTAAGTCACATGTTGCTCTTTACCTTTAGTATCCGTAAAACGGAAATCGACCCATTTCGCGCCACTTTCTTGGATGAGTTGAAGGACTTTGTTCGCCATGCTCATTTTGCTCCGATGAATTTTTGTTGCACTCGTTACGTGCGTGTTAGTAGTTGGTAGTCATTAAGCAATTACCGTACCAACTATTCAAAGTATAGATAAAATCTTGAAATCTATATAAGAAATCATGAAGTGACAAAAATACTTTGCGACTATTATACTAGTTGAGAAACTAAATGCACTATATTCAGGCATTCTTCATTTATTTTATTTCTGCTTTATTTTTTAGCGCACCTAAATAGTGCAATCACCTATAGAAGTGTATTAAAAACATAGTTTTTTATATAAAATTTGCTACTTTTTCGTGTATTTGTTTAAAAAACACCCATATGTTGCTAAAAAATTGACTGTTTTCTTATGGTCTGAGACAAACAGAGATCTGCAACATGCAGTTGCTCAGTGAATATTTTGAGGCATTTTCTTTAAATATACTTTCTACACCATAGTCTATATAAATTTCTATTATTCAAGTGATGCTTTTTTCAACAAACTTTAGATCAATATTGCTGATTATTTTTAACTTATCAATTTTTCCCTAAAAAATACACAGCCTAAAGTTTCTTTAAGTAAGTCTATTACTTTAAATCATGATTAAAATTTTATTTCAGTTGATACAGATGCTTTTAAAGCAAATAAATTGAGCAAAATTGTTGCGCCGAATACGGCTATTTTTTGCTATGATGAATAGTGCTTTATTTTCACACAATGAAATCAATGATTTAGTCGTGTCACACCCGTGCTTGCAATAAGCGCAAATAAAGTACGATCTGGACAACTTTAGCACAGTTAAGTGCATTAATTTCAATAGGTTAAGCTCATGCTTTTAATGGTCGACAACTATGACTCCTTTACTTACAACATCGTTCAATATTTTGGCGAATTGAATCAAGAAGTAAAAGTAGTCCGTAATGATACCGTGACATTGGAAGATATAGAGCGATGGCAACCCAAGTATTTAGTGATTGGCCCCGGCCCATGCTCGCCGAGTGAAGCAGGCATTTCGATTCCTGCGATTCAGCATTTTGCTGGAAAAATTCCGTTATTGGGCGTTTGTCTCGGCCATCAGAGTATTGGTCAGGCATTTGGCGGTGACATCATACGTGCCAAACGTGTCATGCACGGCCGTCTGTCGGATATGTACCACAGCGATACCGGGATTTTCAGCAATCTTCCGTCGCCATTTCCTGCAACGCGCTATCATTCCCTGGTGATTGATCAAGCCACCTTGCCTGAATGTCTGGAAGTGACCTGCTGGACCAATGAAGCCGATGGCTCTATGGAAGAAATTATGGGGGTAAAACATAAGACATTGCCGGTCGAAGGCGTGCAGTTCCATCCTGAATCGATCCTGAGCCAGCATGGCCATCAAATCTTTAAAAACTTTCTCGAAATTTATGCCTAAGAACATCTTATGAATATTCAACAAGCTTTAAACAATATTACCAAAAACATTCACCTGACTCAGGATCAAATGCAAGACGTGATGCGTGCCATCATGTCAGGTGAAACCACTGATGCCCAGATTGGTGCCCTGCTGATGGGTTTACGCCTTAAAGGTGAAAGCATTGATGAAATTACCGCAGCCGCACGGGTCATGCGTGAACTGGCTACCAAAATTGATGTCAGCGATATTCCCTATTTAGTCGATATTGTCGGTACAGGCGGTGATGGTCAAAACCTGTTTAACGTCTCTACCGCGTCTGCATTTGTGATTGCAGCAGCAGGCGCAACCATTGCTAAACATGGCAACCGTGGCGTTTCAACCAAATCAGGCTCGTCAGATTTACTGGAACAGGCTGGGATTAATCTTGATCTGAATATGCAGCAAACCGAGCGTTGTATCCGTGATGTGGGGGTCGGGTTTCTGTTCGCACCGAATCATCATACAGCCATGAAATATGCAATCGGCCCGCGTAAAGAATTGGGTATTCGCAGCATTTTCAATTTACTTGGCCCGCTGACCAATCCGGCCGGCGTCAATCGCTTAGTCATTGGCGTGTTTTCCAATGAACTGTGCCGTCCAATTGCAGAAGTAATGAAACAGCTCGGTGCTGAACATGTGATGGTGGTGCATTCTCGCGACGGGCTGGATGAGATCAGTCTTGCCTCTGCAACGTATGTGGCAGAGCTAAAAAATGGCGAAGTGACTGAATGGGAAATTACCCCTGAATTGGTTAATATCGAATCTCAAACCTTGACTGGTTTAATTGTAGAAGATTCTGCACAGAGTCTGGCATTAATCAAGGATGCATTGGGCAAGAAAAAATCAGAGATCGGTGATAAAGCGGCCAATATGATTGCCCTGAATGCGGGCGCAGGTATTTATGTCTCCGGTTTGACCAGCAGCTATAAACATGGTGTTGCATTGGCACATGACATTATTTATGGCGGCCAGGCTCTGGAGAAAATGAGTGTGCTGTCTGAATTTACCAAAACCATTAAACAATACGAAGCTTAATTCGGTCAGGAATTTTGATCATGGTGGATATCGCAAATACAATTTTAGGCAAGATTGTTGACCGTAAAACGGAAGAATTTGCTCTACGTTTAAAGCAGAAAAGTTATAAAGATCTGGAAGAGCTCGCTCAAGGTGCATCAGCTGTGCGTGGTTTTGCCCAGTCTTTAATGTCAAAACGTCCGGGTGTAATTGCTGAAATCAAGAAAGCCTCGCCATCTAAGGGGATTATTCGTGAGAATTTTAATCCTGCGGAAATTGCAGCACAGTATCAAGATGCTGGTGCCGCATGTTTATCTGTCCTGACCGATGTGGACTTTTTTCAGGGTGCAGATGAAAATATTCAGATTGCCCGTTCGCATTGTGACCTGCCGGCGCTGCGCAAAGATTTCCTGATCGATCCTTATGGAGTCATTGAAGCACGTGCCTTAGATGCAGATTGTATTTTACTGATTGTGGCATGTCTGTCAGATCAGCAACTGGAAGAAATGTCGAAGACTGCTTTTGAGCATAATTTAGATGTTTTAGTTGAAGTACATGATGAAGCTGAACTGGAACGTGCGCTGAAACTTTCAGATCGCTGCTTGCTGGGTGTGAATAACCGTAATTTAAAAACCTTCGATGTCGATTTAGATATCTCGATTCGTTTAAAGAACTTACTCGATCCCTCTCGCCTGTTAGTCACTGAAAGTGGTATTGCTACTCCTGCCGATGTGGCGATGATGCAACAGCATGATATTCATGCCTTTCTGGTCGGTGAAAGTTTTATGAAACAGCCTCGACCTGATCATGCATTCCGTAACCTGTTTGGTGAGCCTGAATCGGTTTAACTATTGACTAGTTTAATACTTAGACCAAGCCCAATCTCAGGATTGGGCTTTTTTATTTTCAGGATTGATAAGAAAAGAAATAGCATCATGTGAATTCACAAATACCGAGACATGCCATGCAAGCAATTCATTTCTCCTTTATCTATTTTCAGACTATAATTCTGTTAAATTCCGCATCTCCCTTGTTTTTACATTATGAGTAAACACGATTCTTCATTATCTAAAGATCAGTACAACCTGCTGAAATCTTTTAAGAAGCAAATTACACAGCCACATACCCCTGCGGTTGTTGCTGCACCCGTTGAAAAGACTGTCGAGCAAGAAGCTTTAGAAGAACTGGAATTATTCCGCAAGCAAATGCAGGGCGTGCAAAAAATTGAATCGGGAAATACCGTTCAATTGGACAAACCACGCAAGAAAAAACCGGATGCACAAGTTCTGGCAAAGCGTGCAGCGGCGACTGGCCCGATGGAAACAGATGCCATGGCATTATCGGACACGCAGGCCATGCTCAATCCTGTCGGGAGTCAGGCCAACTTGAGCTATCGCATTGCCACCTTGCAGCATAAAGTGTTTGAAGACTTAAAAGCCGGCAATTTACGCTGGTTTGAAGCTGTGGATCTGCATGGCTGTACCGTGGAAGAAGCGCGTCAGGCGGTGCTACAAATTATCCAGATCGCCAAAGATGAAAACCAGAACGTGATTAAGATCGTACACGGTAAAGGCCCGGAAGCGATTTTAAAAACCTATGTGAATGGTTGGCTGCGTCAGCATCGCGATGTTTTGGCTTTTGTCAGTGCGCCTGAAAAACAAGGCGGTACTGGTGCAGTTCTGGTTCTGCTAAAACGTGCAGAAAAGAATCCAAAGTTTAAACAGTAACCGGTTTTCGCCTCAAAACAAGGCATTGTAAAAGTTTTCTGCTACAATGCCGTCCTTGTTCATTCTCAGTTTAAGTGAATACGTCATATGACTATGCAGCAATCCTACGCAAACATTCTTACTGCCGTTGGCGAAGATCTCAATCGCCCTGGTCTCAAAGATACGCCTGTGCGTGCTGCCAAAGCATTTTCATATTTAACCTCGGGTTATAGTCAGACACTTGAAGAAGTCACCAACAAAGCGGTCTTTCCTTCCGACAACCGTGAAATGGTGCTGGTCAAAAACATCGAATTCTATTCCTTATGTGAACATCATTTATTACCATTTTATGGCCGTGTCCATATCGCCTATTTACCAGAAGGTCATGTCTTGGGCCTGTCCAAATTTGCCCGTATTACTGAAATGTTTGCGCGTCGTTTGCAAATCCAGGAAAACTTGACCCAGCAAATTGCAGAAGCAGTGGCGGAAATCACCAAAGCACGTGGTGTCGCCGTGATGATTGATTCTGCACATATGTGCATGATGATGCGTGGTGTGGGCAAACAGGAATCGACCACACGTACAGTCTCTTTTATTGGTGATTTTAAAACTGATAAAGAAACCCGCCGTGAGTTTTTAAGTGCAGTGCCAGAAAGCTACTAAGCCTTAAAAGCCAATTATTTAAAGCCTCGATCATTCGGGGTTCTTTTAATTTCTTATAAACTGCTCTGGTCAGAGAATATCGATATCACAGCTGCTGTTGACCAAATTTGCATTCGTTATACTTGCAGCTAAACAATTGCTGCTTATCTTTGCAACAAGCCTACATTTAGATACATGATAAAGTTTTAATCCAGTTAGTCCTCGCTTAAAGTAAATTGACGTTGATATACAGCAAACAGCTTTATATCTTTCTGCTTGATTTTTAATGACAAGGAAAATGACCATGGCGAATAGCAAAAACAATCAGGACAAAGACAGCAAGAAATCTGCAAAAACTGCTAAAAAGACGCAAGATGAAAAACTGAAGAAGTCGAACAAAAGCAGTGACAAGGACAGCGATCGCAAAGTCAGCAAAAAAGCTGAAAGTGCTAAATCTAAAGCAGCATCTTCTAAAAAAGAGAATGCCAGTAAAGATGAAAAAGTAAAGGCGAAGAAAAGTGCGAGTTCTAAAGGCAGCGATAAAGCCAAAGACCTGAAAACATCTTCAGCGAAAAAACCGGCTAAAGCGAAAAGCAGCAATAAGAGCAAAGATGAAGACAGCAAGACGAAAAAATCTTCTTCAAAAAAATCAGCACCGGCCAAAAAGCAGTCAAGCACTTCGTCCAAGAGCAAGTCTGATAAAGCCAAAACCTCGAGGACCAGTTCGAAAAAGTCAAAGTAAAATCCAAGCCCCATGACTGGGGCTTTTCTTGATCCTGATCTCGGGTGAGTAGATCAGTAGAATTATTTTATATTTTTTAGTGTGTTCTTTATTGAGTGATACCGACCCTTCTAAATATAAGGCAAAGATATGAGTCCAGCAGCCAAAAATCCGCCGCCAAAACGTCAGTCACGGGTGGTGTCGAATAGTTTTGATTATTCTCTGGACTTCGAAAAGATTAATTTTCGCAAACGGCCCGAGTTGTACCGAATTGGCCGAGGAGAACAAGGCGTATTATTGGTGGAGCCTTATAAATCTGAAATTCTGCCGCACTGGCGCTTTGCGGATGAAGAAAAAGCCCAAGCCAGCAGTGACAAAATTTATCAGCTATTCCTAGCTTATTTAAAACAAGATGATTTTATCGGTGCGGACATGGCACGCAAGTTTTTACAGATGGGTTATACCCGTGCCCGCCGTTACGCCAACCATAAAGGTGGTAAAAAATATGATGGGCCGGTTCCGGAAGATAAGAAAGGCTTAAGCGGCGCACATGGCCGTTCAGAATTGCCACGCAGCCACGAAGATCCGGTCAAAGCAGCGGCCGCCAACATTTTTAAACAAAAATGGAATGATGCGAAAAACCATCCAGACTATATTCAGCAAAAGCAAAAATTTCAGGAATTTATCCAGCAACATACGGCAGAGGAATAGAACTTTTAAGCTAGCTGGATCATTGCTGCCCTACCGGATTTGAGGGCGACTGTGCCATATAGACCCGGTTACGACCGGTATTTTTCGCCATATACAGTGCGGCATCCGCAGCATCTAAAAATCGCTGATAATCCGGATGCGCGTCATAGAGCGTACATCCAATACTGATCGTGATTTTAAACTGTTGTCCTTGCGCGGTTTTAATCATGCCATTTTCAACATATTTACGAATACTTTCGGCAATACTTAAGGCACGTTGTTTATCTGTATCGACCAGCAACAATAAGAATTCTTCCCCACCGACCCGGAAGGCATAATCACTGCCCTGACTGTATTTTTGCAGCGCTTCGGCAATAAATTTAAGTGCCAGATCACCTGCGGCATGTCCAAATTTATCATTGATACTTTTAAAGAAATCGGCATCCATCGCAAGTAAAGACAAAGGCGTATGATTTTTACGGGAAAAGGTGATTTCACGGGAAATCACCGTATTTAAATAACGGCGATTTAACAACTGGGTCAATGAATCATTGCCTGATTCAATATATTCTGCAACCTGAAATAACTGATCGACCAGCAGTTGAATTTCACGGTTTAAGTCACGGATTTGTTGAATCAGCCCCAAGACATTATTTTTATCCGTACAATCCATAATGGTCTGATTAATTGCATCAATCTGATAAATCCGCTCAATGATTAAATCGACCTGGTCCGAACCGGTAAAAGCATAAGAGGCTTTATGGATAAACCATAAACCGAACTCGGATTTGGACAACATCGGATGCTTTAAATTGTCAGGGCTCGAAAAGACCTTAAACATCAGTTCATTTTCCCAGTCCAGCAATGAGCTGCGCTGTTTGTCTTTTTGTACCGCTACATCCTGCATGGCTGAAAAAACACGGTAACTGTGTTTGATTTCCTGATTCATGGCTGTTTTGGCTTCATAAGAACGGCACATGATTTCTGTGGCAAAGCCCATGATTTGCACAATATAACTGCAGGCGGTCAACATGCTGTTTTGAGAAGATGCTTGCAACAGTTCAAAAACCTTGCGTTCAATTTCGCGAACACCACGCATGATTAACCAAGAAGGTATACCGACCCGGGCATGTACATGTCCAACCATCGCCTGCTTTTGTACGGCTTGCACATAACTCTTGTTGATCGGTACGCTAAAACTTTCTGACAGCCATTGAATCAGGGTATTACGCAAACGCTGCTGAACCATCTGGTCGGTCAGGAACTGGGCCGATTCTTTTTCTAAGAGCATATTCTTATAGAATTCTTCGACCAGAATAACCGAATGTTCCTGAACAAAATGAAATGCATGCAATAGATCATCTGCTGAATAATTCTGACAGATCTGCTTCCATTGTTCGGCCAGCATTGCCATGCATTCATTATTCATACGACCCATTCCCCAAAACACTGCAATTTGTACTAACATTATGTGACAAATATAACAAAATTCGGGTACATTAACTAAAATATCGACAAGATTATTCCAATTATACTGATCGATGATTCACAGGAAAAGTTTCGTAAACTAGCCCTTAAAATATGTAAGCCGTTTAAAAATAACGGATCAGGCCCAAACTCCATTGATCCCAGTCTTTCGCCTGTTGTTGCTGATATTCCCAAGACAATCGAACTGCATTCTGTGCAGTAAAGGCATATTGCAATTGGGTATTTAGCTTCAGATGCCAGTGATGCGAATCTTCCCAATAAGGCAGTTCCACTTGCACCAGACTGTTGATCTGATCAGTCCAGATATTTTGACAGCCCAAAGTTGGCCCTGCTCCTACGCGCCAGCCCTGATCGAGTGCCTTTCCCGCCTGAAGGTGAGTTTGCATTTGTGCATAGCACAAATGTTCGCGGCTCGCATTTGCCCAACTATAGCCCGCTTGGGTCTTAAAACCGGCGATGCCATGCTGTTGCTCTTCGCTAAACTGGCCATGACGGTCTAAGGCTTCCTGTGTCCAGCCCAGATTAAAACCCCAAGATAAGGGCGTATTAAATGGATTAATCGGGTTATAGGAATTGACGGCCAGTAAATCCAGATGTTCCAGTTTGAGTTCACTATTACGATATTGTAATGCCCCATCCAGAAACAGCAGTTGTGTGCCGGTACGCAAACCACCCTGTGGATCGATTAAATCATGATAGGCCTGACGATGCCCAAGCTGAACAAAGGATTCGCCCTGAACCTGTCCGGCCTCAAAACTGATATTTCGTGCATGATGACTTTGTACTGGATCTGTTTTCGGACGCTCAGGTGCTTGACGCTGTTTCTCGATAGCCAGCTGACTTCTTAAGCCCAATAGCTTGCGAAAACGTGGCTGGGCAAAGGACTCATCTACTTTCTGTCTGAGAAAATCCAGATATAGATGATCATAGGCCATTTCCAGCACTTTGGCCTGATTCTCTGCCGGATAAGTTTGCAACATTGAAGGCATGGTATCTGTTTCTGCATAAGCCAGCTGATGAGCCTTTTTTGCCAAAGCTTTGCCATGCTGTCTGGATTGAGCCAGCAACTGTGTTTCCAGGGCAGGACGATAAACTTTCTGTTTGATCAAGCCCTGCTGTTCTACCACTTTCAAGGTTTCGATCGGAATGGCAGTCGAATTAAACTGTTTTTGTAAATTTAACTCAGGACGCACCAGATCAAATAGCCCCAGCAGGCGATAAGCACAATTATCATTGATAAAATAATAAGGGAAACTCACCTTTTGCATTTCCCAAAGATGCTGCACCAGAAACCGGGTCTCTTGCGGCGTTAAATTTAATTCATATTCCCATAAATCCCGGCTTTCAAAGTCGCCATATTCTTTGACCTTGCGATAATATGGCATCAGGGAATATTCACCCGGATATTGTCCGGTCAGCCCTTTCCAGGCAAATGACCAATTGTCATTGCTATCGACGGTTGCGGCATAGTTGACGGCATAGGAAATCAGGTTGAGCTGCTGTTGATCTTTGGGATCTAGACGCAACAAGGTATGCCCGAACATCGAACTGGGATTACCCATAAAATCTGTGGCATAAATCAGCGTGGCCTGATAGGGCTTGACCTCAGCAATCCATTGATCAAAATCCGGACAACTCACTTCAGGCAATTGCTGTTCGGAAATATCCAGCTGCTGCATTAACCAGCTGCTTCGGGCCGGAAACTTACAACGGATGGACTGATTCGGTTCTGCACTGCCAAATAAGGCCTGAATATTATGCTGTATTTCTTTTTTGAGATCAGTCTTTCCCTGCTCTACCAGAAAATAGCCTGAATAATCGACCTCGCTGTGGCCTTTAGAATTGGCATACATCAGACGCTGCCAGGTGGTGCTCTGATCCAGACGTTTGCTTTTGGCCTGATCGAGATAATGCTGGATATCTGGATTAATTTCGTTTGAAAAACTTAAGGGACTGAAGGCCAGACCCAACATGAAGAACGCATATTTCATTCAGTTAACTTATTCTCGTCAATTTCTTTGAGTCATAAGAAAAACCCTGCCAGAGCAGCAGGGTTTTCAAAGTGCGGATCAGATATAAGATTTCAATACTTCATCTTTGGCCATCACTGTTTGTAATGAACTCAGAACTTGAAGGGTATTCTGGTTTTGTTCGGAATAGATTTCAGAAAAATTCTGCTTGGAAATGTTAAAAAAATGGCCTTTGTCTTCAGATTTGATATTCAGAAGTTCAGCCAGAACATTCAGGCTTTCACCTTCACCCACTGCCATATCACGCGCCAGTGCTTCAGCATTTTCATTGGTAAAAGTCACCACTTGAGCGGTGACTGTTCCACCCTGGCTACAACCCAAAGTACCAAACGTGATCCCGAGCCATTGATTCGTGAAAAGAACGTTGGTGGTACCTGCTAAAAGTTTAGGAATAATACCAGTCTGACCGGCCCACACCTGACTTCCGATACCACAGCCGACATCTCGGTCAGCCATTGCCATACTTGAACCAGTCGCTAATACTGCCGCCAGCATAATTTTTTTCAACATACTTATTCTCCAGTTATTCTCATGCAATCTTTGTTATTACTCTCATTATGTAATTTGACTTACACACTCAGCAGAGTAGCGATAAGTCAGGTTTGGTGCAATCGAAAAAATGCATGCTTTACATAAACATAACCTGAATAATTCCATTACTCTTTCAGCGTCCAGTCGCCCTGTAAATTGCGCTGCCCTAAAATCTTCAGTACCAAGACCAGACTCAGCAATAACAACAAATACCAGGACCCGAGTTTGCCCCAGCCCACCATATGCCATTGTTCAATCTGACTTGGATAGAGCCAGATCTGATAAAAGGTACTAATGTTCTCGGCAATCCAGATGATAAAGGCCAGCAGCAGCAAGATCGGTAACATTGGCAACTGAAAAGCGTGCTGATTCAACTGAAAACGAATTTTAGTTTTCCAGAACATCAGCACGCTCCAGACAAATAAAAGCATGCGATAGTCAGGAATAAAAAACTTGCTCATAAAGTTGATATAAGACAACACCGCCAGCAGTAACATATGGCGAAAGCCTGGCAACTTTTCAAATGAGACCTGATATAAACGCAAGGAACGCGCAAAAAAACTGCCGACCGCAGAATACATAAAACCGGCAAATAAAGGCACGGTCATAATTTTAAAGATTGCCGGTTGTGGATAATACCAGGAGGCAATCGCAGGATGGGTCAGAAAGATTTCCATCACCATGGCCATGAGATGAAATAGCGCAATCACTTTGGCTTCGGCCCAGGATTCCAGCTTGGTATAAAGCAGCAACACCTGAATGAGCAGGGCAAAAAATAACAGATAGTCATAACGGTAAAAACCGTAAAACAGATCACTGCCCATGGCAGCAGTGAGTGCAAACGCCAGCAGGAGCAGAATCCCGAATAAGGCAGCCGAAGCTGCCTTATAGGTAAATTCAAACCCTGATTTGAATAGATCGATCAAGGTTTAAATCCTAAAGATATTTAGCACTATACTCATGTACGGTATCAATAAAGGCTTTTGGATTGGCTGGATCGACCCACTGGGTAATGCCGTGGCCGAGGTTTGCTACATAACCGGTTTTTTCACCATTGGCATAAGCATCATCCAGCATGGCTTTGGTCGCCTTAATAATAGTTTCCGATGAACCATATAAAGTCGCAGGATCCAGGTTACCCTGAAGCGCAGCACGACCCGCAACGGTTTGACGTGCTACATCCAGTGGTGTGGTCCAGTCCAGACCAAAGGCATCTGCGCCTGTAGCGATCATCGGTTCTAACCACTGACCGCCACCTTTGGTAAACAGAATTACTGGAATCTTGCGGCCATCTTTTTCACGGTGCAAGCCAGCAACAATCTTCTTCATATAGTTGAGCGAAAATTCGATATATTCACGATGCGCCAGTGCGCCGCCCCAACTATCAAAAATCTGTACCGCTTGTGCACCTGCATCAATCTGCGCATTCAGATAATCAATCACGGCATCGGCTAGACGTTCCAGCAAAGCATGCAGCACTTCAGGCTGTGCATACATCATATTTTTGGTGAAACGGAAATCCTTGCTTGAACCACCTTCCACCATATAAGTCGCCAAGGTCCACGGACTGCCAGAGAAACCGATCAGAGGAACCTGGCCACCCAAGGCCGAACGAATGGTCGACACTGCATTCATCACATAATCCAGATCCGATTTTGCATTAAAGGCCGGCAGATTTGCGACATCCTGCTCGGTACGGACAGTTTTATGAAATTTAGGCCCTTCACCCACTTCAAAATACAATCCTAAACCTAAAGCATCAGGCACTGTCAAAATGTCAGAGAACAAAATCGCGGCGTCCAGATCATAACGGCGTAAAGGCTGTAAGGTCACTTCACAGGCCAGTTCAGTATTTTTGCAAAGAGAAAGGAAATCTCCTGCCTGAGCACGCGTTGCGCGATATTCTGGTAAATAACGGCCCGCCTGACGCATCATCCATACCGGAGTGGCATCTACAGGTTCACGCAACAAGGCGCGCAGAAAACGATCATTTTTTAAGGTCGTCATTTACTTTCCTATCTATCTTTGATATTCGCCATATCATAACAAAAAGGTTGTATTTTTAATAACTTCTGCTGACTTTAAAAACCGATCAGCTTAAGCGACCAAATGTGATGTTTTACACAAAACAACTACTGCATCTCCACATTTTTTCTGTAATACTTATAGTGTTTTTTCACATTTTTAAAGAAATAATTTTAAGGTTGATTTACATGTTCGTTCGCACAATGCTCACTGTGAGTTTAGGTTGCATTTTCGCAGGTACTGTTTTTGCTGCGTCTACTGCTGAACAACCATTGAACCCGCAAGTTGTTACCGATGTTTCAGTCCAGGATCCAATTGATCCACTCGCGACTGAAGCTTCAGCCGCCCAAGCACCGGCTGAAGCCAAAATTACGGCACAAGAACAACAAGACTTAAATCAGGCCTCTGAAGCACTGAATGAGCTACAAGATACCGAAGACCAATCTGCTGATATTGGTGCAACGCCAAATACCAAGGCCCCGACGAACTCTGCTGCGACCAAAGCTTCGTGGACTTTAGACGGCTTAAACAATGCCCAGTGGTATGAAAACATTGGTGCAGGTCAATTTCCGGTCTACGCACGTGCACATGTCATGCTCAACAATGCCCACGCTTCACCGGGTGCGATTGATGGTACCAGCGGCAAGAACACACTGAAAGCAATTGCCTCTTTCCAGCAAATGAATGGCATCAAGCCAAATGGCGTACTGACGCAGGAAACCTGGGACAAACTGGTGGCACGTCAGGGTTCCAAGCCGACCTTTGTAGAGTACACCATTACTGAAAAAGATCTGGCAGGACCATTTGCCAAATCGATTCCTTCAGATTATGCGCTACAGGCGAAAATGAAAGGTTTGTACTACACCAGCGCATCTGAAATGCTCAGTGAAAAGTTCCATATGGATGAAAACTTCCTGAAGAAGTTGAATCCAGGTGCTAATTTTAACAAAGTCGGCCAAAAGATTCTGGTGACCAATGTTCGTAATGAGCTACCAGAAGGTATTCACTTGATTGTTGCACATAAAGGTGCCAAACAACTGTACTTATTTAACAGTAAAAATCAAATGATCGGCTCATTCCCTGCCAGTATCGGCAATACTAGTACGCCTTCACCAACGGGTACTTATAAAATCACCGGCGTTGCACCAAATCCTTGGTATAGCTACTCGCCAAGTAACTTTGTTCAAGGTAAAAACACCAAACCACTGTCTCTACCACCAGGTCCAAACGGCCCGGTCGGTAATGTCTGGATTGGTCTCAACAAAAAATCATTTGGTATTCACGGCACACCGAATCCGTCCATGATTTCTAAATCCTATTCACACGGTTGTATCCGTCTGACCAACTGGGATGCCAATGATCTTGGCCGTAAAGTCAAATCTGGCGTAACTGTTCGTTTCCTGGAATAATGATCCGTAAAATGCTTTGAATAAAATGGCCCGCTTTTCAGTGGGCTTTTTTATGACTTGATTTTAAGCTGATATATCGTTGCAAAAATGCAATGATATGTCGCCTATTTGAGATTTTTTTGAGCTTAAAACAACAGTATGATGATCTCAAGTTGAAAATAAGATCGAGATGAAATCATGAAGGCTTTTCTACATCCTAGCGAAAATCGTGGTCATGTAAAAATGGGCTGGCTGGAGTCTAAGCACAGCTTCTCATTTGGTAACTGGTATGATCCCAAGTATATGGGGATCAGTGCCTTACGTGTTATTAATGACGATTTAATCGCTGGGCATCAGGGTTTTGGAACCCATCCCCATGACAATATGGAAATCCTGACCTGCGTACTGAAAGGCACCATTACTCATCAGGACAGCATGGGCAATCATGGCGGCATTGCTGCCGGTGAATGGCAGCTCATGAGTGCCGGAACAGGTATTCGTCATAGTGAAATGAATCAGGGCAATGAGCGGGTACATTTACTGCAAATCTGGATTATTCCCAATGAACAGGATGCCAAACCGAATTATCAGCAAATTCGTCTGGATCCGCATGAGCAGCCTAACCATTGGCATTTAATTTGTGGACCGAATGACAATGCGCCGATGCATATTCGTCAGAATGCTGAAGTCAAAACTGCGGTAATTCAGCAAGGTCAAAGTTTGCAAGTGCAGGCCACCCAGCAGATCAATTATATTCATGTAGTTTCTGGCACTGTGCAGATTGCAGAACATAGAGTTGAGGCGGGTGGTGCAATTGCTTTTCTGGATGACTCAGCGATTCAAGCCATCGATGATGCGCAAGTGATCTGGTTTGATTTACCAGAAGTGCCTCACTAAGTTTTAAGGCTCTCACCCATCATGGCTATTAATCACTTTGATGAATAGCCATTTTTTATGAATCGAGAATAAAAGCAGACAGAAGCTTTATCAGAAGATAATTTTTTAAAAACAGCTATAAAAATCACACCAATTCACATCAGTTTTTTACTTAAAATTCTGGCATTTCAGGCGAAGATGAAGCTGATTCATTTCTATTGAATGAACGCATCGCGAATGGCTGATCTGGTCATGGTCTTATATGGGATTCAACGTCTATCCAGCTTTGTATTGATTTTAAATAAACCAAAGAGCAACGCTTATGAACCAGATTTTAGAAATTCAGAATCACCAGCAACATGCTCTGCATTTTTTACTAGCGTTTTTAAAACAACAAAACTATCAGTTCACAGCCATTACCCCGTTGTCGCATCAACGGATTTTAGATCGTAAAAGAAACGAGAAAAATCAGGAAATAACCCTGCAGGATATATTTGGCTGGAATCTGGAATTTAGCAAAACCGATCTTGATCCGGTTCTTTTTTCCTTGCTGGCAAAACAGCAACTTCTACAGGTTCAGGATGAGCAATACACCAGTCTGGTCAGAGTCGCTTCACTGGAAGGTGAACTCTTTATTCACTCTTCCTTTCCGACCACACAACAGGATGCTGTTTTTTTTGGTCCCGATACTTATCGCTTTGTCTATCATCTCAAGCAATATCTAGCCACCGAACCTCGCCCTTTCAAACGGGCTGCTGAAATATGCTGTGGCACCTCTGCTGCTGCCATCAGTATCGCCAAATACTTTCCGGATCATGAGGAAATCTTTGTAGCAGATCTAAACCCCAAAGCCTTGCTCTATAGTCAGCTCAACATTGATTTTTCGGGTTTTGCTTCAATCTCTCCTGTACAGAGCAATTTATTTTCCAATCTTGAAGGTCAGTTTGACCTGATTTTTGCCAATCCACCTTATTTAATTGATCCTGAGCAACGGCAATATCGACACGGAGGTAATGAGCTCGATGGCAATGAATTATCTTTTAAAATTATAAAACAAGGCCTGCAAAGGCTAAATTCAGGCGGCCGTTTATTTTTATATACCGGCGCTACCATCACACGAAATGGCAATCGATTTTTACAGTATCTGCAAGACCTGATGCAGCAGCATCAAAATATTCACTGGTCTTATGAGGAAATTGATCCGGATATTTTTGGTGAAGAATTAGAGCAACCTGCTTATCAGCATGTGGAAAGAATTGCTCTGGCTCTGATTAAGATTGAAGTATGCGATTGAAGAATATCTGTTTATAAATTATCGACTTTTTAAATATCGAACCTCTTTAAGATCCGTTTATTTTAAATCATTCTGTAAAATTCATCAGCAATAAAAAAACCCCAATCTTTCGATTGGGGTTTTTAAAATTTGGCGGAAGCGGTGAGATTCGAACTCACGGAGGACTCACACCCTCGTCGGTTTTCAAGACCGGTGCATTAAACCGCTCTGCCACGCTTCCATGGGCGCAATAATACGGCGCTTTTATGTAACTGACAAGTGAAAGTTACAGTGAATCTGATTAACTGCATATAGTTTCATCAAATCCCTACAATTTGGCGGCCAATTCGGCTCCTTCACGAATGGCACGCTTGGCATCCAGCTCGGCAGCCAGTTTAGCCCCACCAATAATATGATATTGTGCCAAGGTATTTTCCCCGGCAAGTGGCATCAAATCTTTTACCGACTCCTGTCCTGCACACACCACAATACTATCCACACGCAATAATTGAGCGTGGCCATCCACCTCAATCCATAAGCCTTCATCGGTAACAGATTTATATTGCACACCGCGCAACATGCGCACCGCGTGTTTTTTTAATTGGGCACGATGTACCCAGCCTGAAGTCTTGCCTAGGCCTGCGCCAAGCAGTGTCTTTTTACGTTGTAATAAATAAATTTCACGAATAGGTGCTTCAATTTCTGCACCTTGCATGCCGCCTTCACTGACATAATTTGGATTCGGGTCTACACCCCATTCACGTTTCCATTCATTCACAGGTTGCGGCTGTACCTGATGCGGCGGCTTTAACAAAAACTCGGACACATCAAAACCAATACCGCCTGCACCAATGACTGCAACACGATCTCCGACTGGCGCACCGCGTAGTACTTCTGCATAAGACAAGACTTGCGGTGCCTGACTGCCTTCGATCTTAAGCGCTCGCGGCACGACACCAGTCGCGACAATGACTTCATCAAAACCTTCACGTTCCAGCTGTTCACGGTTCACTTGGGTATTTAATCGCACATCAACGCCGGTTTTTTCCAATTGGACTTTAAAATAACGAATCGTTTCGTGAAACTCTTCTTTCCCCGGAATGACTTTAGCCAGATTAAACTGTCCACCCACTTCATGACTGGCCTCAAACAGCGTCACATCATGCCCGCGACTGGCTGCGACTGTGGCCGCAGACAGCCCTGCAACACCACCACCGACCACTGCAATACTTTTGGCTTTTTTGGTTTTGACATAGACCAGTTCGGTTTCATAGCCGGCACGTGGATTGACCAGACAGGTTGCGCGCTGGTTTTTAAAGGTATGATCCAGACAGGCCTGATTACAGGCAATACAGGTATTGATTTCATCAACACGATTGGTCGCGGTTTTATTGACCCAGAAGGCATCTGCCAAGAATGGACGTGCCATCTGCACCATGTCTGCCTGGCCGGAAGCCAGAATTTCTTCAGCAGTATCTGGCATATTGATCCGGTTCGATGCAATGACCGGCACCGCCACGTGCTTTTTCACTTCAGCGGTATAATCGACAAAAGCTGCACGCGGTACAGAAGTCACAATGGTGGGAATACGTGCTTCATGCCAGCCAATACCGGTATTGAGTAAAGTAATCCCCGCCTTTTCCAAAGCTTTAGCCACGGTAATCACATCTTGCATGGTATTGCCATCATGTACCAGATCCAGAAGCGACAAACGGAAACAGATAATAAATTTTTCGCCAATTTCCTCACGAATCGCTTTGACAATTTCTACGGCAAAACGCATCCGGTTTTCGATCGGGCCACCCCAACGGTCAGCACGCTGATTGACATGCCGGCTTAAAAACTGATTCAGCAAATAGCCTTCAGAACCCATGATTTCTACGCCATCATAGCCGGCTTTTTTGGCAATACTGGCCGTTCTGACATAATCCTGAATGGTATTCAGAATCTGTTTATCTGACATTTCACGTGGTTTAAAGGGAGAAATCGGCGACTTGATCGGGCTGGCCGAGACCACAAAAGGCTGATAGCCATAACGTCCGGCATGCAGAATCTGCAACAGAATTTTGGCACCATGCTTATGCACTGCATGCGTCACCAAACGATGCGGCGCAATGTCCCCCAAAGTATTCATGGTACCGCCCGCCGGTAACAACCAGCCTTGACGGTTGGGCGATATTCCACCCGTAATCAGCAGACCTGCGCCACCCTTTGCACGCTCACCAAAATACGCAGCCAGTTTGGGATAATTATAAAAACGATCTTCTAGGCCAGTATGCATCGACCCCATCACCACCCGGTTCTTAATGGTGGTAAAACCCAAATGCAGTGGCTTTAAAATGTTGGCATAGCGCGTCGTAGTCATAACAAATCTCTGATTATATTTGGCTGAGCAAGTCATTCCCTTACTTTAACTGATTTTCAGTGGCTTTTTATGACCCGGAGTTCAGCATTTTCAGGCACAAATATCAATCTTTAGAAGAGGATCACTTTCTATTTGGCGGATTAATCCTGCCATTGTCGCGCGCTAGATTTCCATAATGCAATCACGCCCAATACTGTACCAATCGGAAAACTCAGGAGCATCAGGATGGCCATAATTCTGGATAAAGTCCGTCCTGAACCATTGCCCTGTTTGACTTTGATGCTGGCCTGTATATTAAAAAATACCAGGCCGCCTAAAAGCAGCAGCACCATACCTAAACTCAGCGTAGAAATACTGGCTTGCTGATATTCCAGATATAAAAATACCAGTATACTAAAACCAATCAGACCGGCATAAATCCCATGCAACAGTGCCAGCGTTTCATTCTTGGTTTTAGGATTTAAATTAGGTAAGGGTGGGATATGAGTCGCCATGCATTTATTCCTGTTTTATCTGAGTTTTTAACTTTATTCGGCTGAATATAGCGAATTTTTACTTTTTTAGCAGGATTCTGCTCAAAATCGTGCGATTTATGATTATTTAAGCCTATTGAATATAGATTTTAAAACGAGTTTTTCTTTTCTAAAGCAAACCTAAATAAATTAATGATACAATTGAGAGAATATGTATTTTTTCAGGCCACCAATTCTGGCGTGCCTATTTCATATCATTAGGATGAACAATGTCTGATAATGCAACTATCTTGCAGAATGTCCCAGTAGGTAAAAAAGTTGGTATTGCCTTCTCTGGTGGTCTAGATACTTCTGCTGCTCTTTTGTGGATGAAACAAAAAGGCGCTGAACCTTATGCTTACACAGCGAACTTGGGTCAGCCAGACGAAGACGATTACGATGCGATTCCAAAAAAAGCTGAAGCTTATGGCGCAGTAAAAGCACGCTTAATCGACTGCCGTTTACAGCTTGCATTAGAAGGTATTGCTGCAATTCAATGTGGCGCGTTCCACATTTCAACTGGCGGTGTTCCTTACTTTAATACGACTCCTCTTGGTCGTGCTGTTACAGGTACCATGCTTGTCACTGCCATGAAAGAAGATGACGTCAATATTTGGGGTGACGGTTCTACTTACAAAGGTAACGACATTGAACGTTTTTACCGTTATGGTTTGTTGACCAACCCTGCGCTTAAAATTTACAAGCCTTGGCTAGACCAAACCTTTATCGATGAGCTTGGCGGCCGTGCAGAAATGTCGCAGTTCCTGATCGACAACGGTTTTGACTATAAAATGTCAAAAGAAAAAGCCTACTCAACAGATTCAAACATGTTGGGTGCGACCCATGAAGCCAAAGATCTTGAATACCTGAATGCGGGCATCAAAATCGTGGATCCAATCATGGGCGTTGCCTTCTGGAAAGATGACGTAGAAGTTAAAGCTGAAGAAGTATCGATTACTTTTGAAGAAGGTTTCCCTGTTGCGATCAACGGTCAACGTATCGAAGATCCAGTTGAATTCATTCTTGAAGCAAACCGTATCGGTGGCCGTCATGGTCTAGGTATGTCGGATCAAATCGAAAACCGTATTATCGAAGCAAAATCTCGCGGTATTTATGAAGCTCCGGGTATGGCGCTGCTTCATATTGCTTACGAGCGTCTTGTGACCGGTATTCATAACGAAGATACCATCGAACAATACCGCATCAACGGTTTACGTTTAGGCCGTTTGTTGTACCAAGGCCGTTGGTTCGATTCTCAAGCGCTGATGTTGCGTGAAACTTCACAGCGTTGGGTGGCTAAAGCCGTGACCGGTACTGTGACTTTAGAACTGCGTCGTGGTAATGATTACACCATCATGAACACTGAGTCGCCTAACCTGACCTATGAAGCTGAGCGCTTGACCATGGAGAAAGGTGATTCTATGTTCTCTCCAATGGATCGTATTGGTCAGTTGACCATGCGTAATCTGGACATTACCGATACCCGCGCAAAACTTGGCATCTATACAGAAACTGGTTTGCTTGCAGTGGGTACAGCATCTGCAGTGCCACAACTGAAAGACAAAAACTAAGTTTTGTTTTTGTTAAAAAACCGCTCTTGATGAGCGGTTTTTTTATGGATAGTTGTTCTTGATGTTTAAAGCATCGAGCCATTGGCGGTATCTGAGTTGACGGAACGAAGTGATTGATAATAAATCTGATTGCGCCCAAGCTGCTTGGCACGATACAACGCCTGATCTGCAATTCCCAATAATATATCTTTATCAGTATATGTTTCACCACGATAGACGGTAATGCCTAAACTGATGGTAATATGTTTCGCAACCAAAGATTTTTCATGGGGAATTTCCAGACGGTCAATCGCCTTGAAAATATTTGAAGCTACGGCATAAGCACCATGTGCATCTGTTTCTGGCAATAACACAACAAACTCTTCCCCGCCATAACGCGCCACAAAGTCCATATGACGGATCGCATTCTTGATGGTTCTGGCAATGGTTGAAATAACATCATCGCCTTTCTGATGCCCATAAAAATCATTATAGTTTTTAAAAAAGTCCACATCGATAAACAGAATCGCCAAGGCAGTGTCTTCACGACGGGCCCGTTCAAAATACACTTCAAGCGTTTCATCGAAGGTTCTCCGATTGGAAATCTTGGTCAGTTCATCATACTGGCTTAAATGTAATAATTCAGTGGTATGAATACGCTGGATCTGCTCACTGATTCTGGCCCGGATACTATATAAAAAAATCACACGCTCACGCGCGAAAATCATATGACTAATTACATAACCCAGTAAGCAACTCCCAATCAGAATTCGCCCAAAAACCAGCGGATTAAAGTCTATGGCCATGATTGATAATACAATAATGGTCGTTGCTGCAGCGACCAGTCCGGTGACCAGCATCTGTACAGGCTTAATACCGGTCAGGATATAACCCAGAATATAAATAATGGTGACGATTGCCATCGACTGGTGTTGTAACGCTGGGGTTTTAACCAACATCGTGATACAGGAAATCGACACCAGCATCCAGAATACCAGCAGCATTGAAGCTTGCGGAAAAAAGCGCTTGATCTTGGGTAAACAGGAAAACATATAAAAGAGAATTAATGACATACCGCCATTCAGTAGCCCGAACATAGACAGCACAAAATCATGCACGAAATATTCTTTACTGATAATCCAGTAATCTGTGGGGATCATCATCACCAGAAAAATAAAATAAGCCAATACCCCACCCCAAACATATTTTTCGACATGTTTGCGGGCACGTTCCAGATTTTTTGTCCAGAATTCCTGTTCCAGATGTTGAGGGAAGACCGGGCCTACACGCTGACTTTGGCGTGTAATTAATTCTTCTATGTTTTCCTTGTCATCTTGTAATTTCGCTAAACTGTACTTGTATTCCATTGCAAGTATTTATGTAATTTTTTTAGTAATTTTAAAATAACATACTTTTTCAAATTAATTTATAGATATCCCTTATTTTGTAGCCCTTTCTCATTACCATTTTTGCTATAGATGGATTATCATTTGTTTTATTTGTTCGACTGAATTTGCCTTGAATACGATTACGATTCTCCAGCCAGATGATTGGCACGTTCACCTGCGTGATGGTTTAGCACTTCAACGTACTGTTCCCGATTTAGCCAGACAGTTTTCTCGCGCAATCTGTATGCCGAATCTGGTACCACCCGTTAAAACCGTTGAAGAGGCCAATGCCTATCGTGAACGCATCATGGCGCACGTACCTGAAGGGATAAATTTCGACCCGCGTATGGTGCTGTATTTCACAGACAACACCCCGGCAAGTGAAGTTAAAAAGATCAAAGAATCTGCGCATGTCAATGCCATCAAGCTCTATCCTGCGGGTGCAACCACCAATTCTGATAGTGGTGTCAGCGACATGAGTAAAGTGTATGGCGTAATTGAGCAGCTTGAAGAACATCAGGTGCCTTTATTGCTGCACGGTGAAGTGACGCATAACCATATCGATATTTTTGACCGTGAAAAGCGCTTTCTGGATGAAGTCCTCGCACCCTTGCTCAGACAGTTCCCTAAGCTGAAACTGGTGTTAGAGCACATTACTACCAGCGAAGCAGCAAACTTTGTGCTTGAGCAAGACCGTAATGTCGCTGCAACCATTACGCCGCAACATTTATTGTTCAACCGTAATGACATGCTGGTGGGTGGCATCAAGCCGCATTTCTACTGCTTGCCAATTTTAAAACGTCAAACCCATCAGCAAACCTTGCTGGAAGTAGCGACTAGTGGCAATCCTAAATTTTTCCTAGGCACAGACAGCGCACCACATTCAAAAAATGCAAAAGAAAATGCGTGTGGCTGTGCAGGATGTTATAGTGCGCCGACTGCCATTGAGCTGTATGCTCAGGCATTTGATCAAGTGGGTAAAATTGAACGTCTGGAAGGTTTTGCCAGCCACTTTGGTGCAGACTTCTATGGCCTGCCACGTAATACCAGTACCATTACACTGGTTAAAGAAGATCAAGTAATCCCTGAAAGTTTAGACTATTTGGATGGTGAACAGATTATTCCGCTCTATGCGGGTAAAACCATTCAATGGAGAAAAGTGTGACAAATGAAACCCTCCCAATCATTGGTCAACGTTTTCGTGGATTCTTACCTGTAGTTGTCGATGTCGAGACGGCAGGTTTTAATGCACAGACTGATGCATTGCTGGAAATTGCGGCCATTCCGATTGTTTATAATGAGGATGGCCAATTTGTGCCGGGCCAAGCTTACCATGCACATATCAATCCTTTTGAAGGGGCCAACCTCGATCGCAGGTCACTGGAATTCATCGGCATTGATCCGTCAAATCCGATGCGGATTGCCATGGCTGAAGATGAAAAAACCGCATTAAAGCGTATTTTCAAATCGGTCAATGACGTGCGCCGTCAGCAAAACTGTACCCATGCGGTTTTGGTGGGTCACAATGCACATTTCGATTTAGGTTTTGTTCAGGCAGCAATTGCCCGTACCGGCACCAAAAACCAGAACCCGTTCCATAGTTTTTCTGTGTTTGACACGGTGACCTTGAGTGCGGTGATGTTTGGTCAAACCGTACTGGCGAAATCCTGTATTCAGGCCGGGATCGATTTTGATGGCAAAGAAGCTCACTCTGCGTTATATGACACACAGAAGACGGCTGAACTGTTTTGCTATATTTTAAACAAACTCGCGCCTCACCTGCTTGACACTCTGGTGGCGGATCAATAAGATACCGCCATCTTCTAAACGTCCCTATCGTCTAGAGGCCTAGGACATCGCCCTTTCACGGCGGTAACCGGGGTTCGAATCCCCGTAGGGACGCCATATATTTTCCTCCCTTTTCATATTTTTATTTTTCAGCGACTTAAGCTGCTTAAATCTTACACATTTAAAGCCCAATTAATGCAAATAATTCTCATTACTATTGATTATAGCAATCAAGTTAATGATAATCGCTTTCATTATCTTTCAAAGATTTAACCTTCTCATGCGTTTTGCCTACTCTTCACTTTCACTTGCTATATTGGCAGCTTTATCAACCTCTAGTTTCGCAGAAGAATCCAGTTATCAAGAATCTGTCCCCAATGAGGCAACACTTAAGTTCAACACGATTATTGTCGAAGCTCAGCAAGGAAATGAAGTTGGGAAAACGGTTTATAGCAAAGAAGATTTAGCAAAAACGCCGAATAGCTCAAAGAATATAACTGATTTTTTAAAGGTGAATCCGAATGTGCAGTTTAGCCAATCACAGTTAGCAGCAGGCTCACAAGGTGAACTTAAACCCTCTGAAATTTCTATCAATGGTGCTCAAACCTTCCAAAATAATTTTATTGTGAATGGCGTATCCAATAACCTATTAATTAACCCTGCTGATGGTCCAAGTAACTACAATACATTTAGCACTGGCTCTCAAGCGATGGCTGTCAATACAGACTTACTGTGTGATTTGGAAGTACTCGACAGCAATGTTTCTGCTGAATATGGTCAGTTTACCGGTGGCGTGGTCAATGCAAAGACCTGTGCACCACAAACTGAAATTAGAAAAATTCATGGTACTGTCACATATGATTACACAGAAAGTGACTGGGCTCGCTTTAATGCTGTTAGCCCATTAGAAGAAGAGCTCTTTGAAGAGCCGACTGAAGCCTATCAAAAGGAATATACCAAACAAGGTTTAAGTGCCAATATTTATGGCAAGCTTTCAGAGCAATGGGGGTTTAATAGTTATGCATCAAAACGTAAATCTATTATTCCTGTAATGAGTGGTTTTGATGACCCGAAAAAAATTGATCAAGAACGCAGTAATACCAACATTGGTTCAACCTTCTTCTATAACCCAAGCGAGACAGTGAAAGCTAAATTTGGATTTGATTATGCTTTACTTGACAGCTTGAATTATGCTGAAAGCCGTCGCAACTCAGCCAGTACGCTTGACACAGAAACGACAACAATGTTTTCAGAGTTAGAACACCACATAGGATCTGTAACATTAACGCATAAACTCAACTTCCAAAGTGCTGATAATGTCCGAAACTCAGAAAACAACTATGGTTTTATTTGGCATTATGCTGAAGGCAGTAAAGATTGGACCGACTCAAAAACCGTATCTGAAGGTACGCTTTTTGGTCAGCTAGAACAAAATCAAACTGCGCTCAACTACGACTTAAAAGCAGCCTTTGATCCATTCAAAATTGGTACGACTCAGCATAAGATTACAGCGGGTACAGGATACACTTATGCAGAAGTGGATTGGAAACGTGCCTCTGATGTATATATGTCAAATGTTTCAGCTGTCAATATGAAAAATTTAGCTAACAATACCTGTTTAGCTGATGATGCTTTATGCGATGCGACACCCACGATTCAAGGTTGGACAGGACAATATGTCGCTGCAGGTTCATTGTATAAAGCTGGACAATTCTCTGCTCAACAAGACCGCTTCAATGCTTTCCTTGAAGACAACATTCAATGGAACGATCAATTATCGACCCGAGTAGGTGTCCGTGCCGACTACGACTCTTTAAGCGGTAATTTCAATATTTCTCCACGTAGTTCCGTGTCTTATAAGCCCTTTGCGAATGACAAACTGCAATTTTTAGCAGGCTGGAATCGTTACTATGGTCAGCAAACATTAGGCACCGAACTCAACGATGGTATTGGTGAGTTGATGTATAAATTCTCACGTGAGAATCCGCAGGCGGACTGGGTCACATCTGCAACGAACTCAGCAAATGCCACACGTCGCTCTGACCTAGACACACCATTTAGTGATGAAACTGTTTTGGGTATCAACACCCAATTACATTCTTGGGATTTAGGTCTTAAGTGGGTGAATCGCAAATACCAAGATGAAATTTCACGTACCCACACCGATATCCCAAAAGATGGTTTCAACTTCTCTTATGAATATAGCAATGATGGTCATGGTGAAGCCGACATCTACACACTCACATTAAAAAATCGTGAAGCTTTGAAATTCGCTAGTACACAGCATTTCATTGCTTTTGGTTTTGACTATAGCGATGTATTCCGCAGTTATACCGATTATACCGACAAATTCATAACCGCAGATCAAGATGAACTCGTGTCCTATAACGGTAAAATTATGCATTGGTCAGAGCGTCCTGCACAAAACTTCAACCAACCATGGACTGCCCGTGTAAATTGGGATATTGCTTTCGATCACGCACCAGTAAAACTTTCAAACTTCTTTAGCTATAAAGACAGTTACGACGATATGATCACAGTGACCAGTAAAGATGACAAAGTAGAATATGAAGGTAATCTTCTTGATACTTATATTGCTTCTGAAATTAAACCTAAATTTATCTGGGATATGCGTACAACTTATGATTGGAAACTTTCAAAAGATTTACATGCAATCTTTGGTTTAACTATTAACAATGTAACTAACCGCACCAACACGTATACCACCAAATCAACAATCGCAAGCAAACCAAGAGTTATGACTGAAATCGGCCGCCAGTTTATCGCCGATGTCACTTTCAAATTCTAAGTTTTATAGAGAGCACTCCGGTGCTCTTTTTAATTTGCTTAGGCTATAATTAATGCAATTTCGTACTTTGTCTATGTGCCATGTTAAAAAAGATCTTACTGGTTTTACTGATTTTAGCTCCTTCACTGCTTTATCTTTATATCGTGAACCGTGAAGAGAAAGTAGAAACACCTGTCGAGCAGACTGCTCCTGCGCATAACTCGACAGAATACCAAACACCCGATCATTAAAATCTGGCTGTTTTAAACTCCTGCCAGCCGCGGGAGTTTCATTTTCCGCCTAAATGACGAGCAAATAAGCCCAATCATTCGACTTATTTAAGCCCTCAATAAAATTAATGCATTACTCCTGTTTAATGTTTGAACTTTTAGCGCTTTTTTATATAAAAGCCTTTTGACAAAAACCAATTGAGTCCTTAATATACGCATCACCTCGCAACGTCCCTATCGTCTAGAGGCCTAGGACATCGCCCTTTCACGGCGGTAACCGGGGTTCGAATCCCCGTAGGGACGCCATCTATTGATCGCATACGATCAAGCCTTATTCAAAATTATTATTAATACATTGCAGATTTGTAGTTTTTCACTACAATAACTCGCTTCATTCTTCTGATTTTTTTCAACTCCTATGCACTCATCTCCGAATGATGCTACGCATCAGGGCAATTCTGCGCCTTTAAAACGCGCTATGAGTACTCGACATCTGGTCATGATTTCGCTTGGTGGCGCAATCGGAACAGGCCTATTTTTAGGGTCGGGTGAAGTCATTGCACAAACGGGGCCTGTAGGTGCCATTATTGCTTATCTCCTGGGCGGCATTATCGCTTACATGGTTATGCTCTGTCTGGGCGAACTTGCTGTTCATATGCCAGAATCTGGTTCATTTGGTGCTTATGCCAAACGTTATATTGGACCGGGTACAGGCTATACCATCACTTGGTTATACTGGCTGACCTGGTCTGTCACTCTGGGAACCGAATTTACTGCAGCCGCCTTGCTGATGCAGGAATGGTTCCCGGATATTTCCATGTGGTTATGGACCATTATTTTTGGTGTCTTTGTATTTAGCTTAAATATGATTTCGACCAAATGGTTTGCCGAATCCGAATTCTGGTTGGCACTGGTGAAAGTAGTCACTGTTGTTGCCTTTATTGTTTTGGGCTTACTGGCCATCTTTGGTGTTTTGGGCTATCAGGGCTACGAAGCTGCGCCTCTATTTACCAACCTGACGGCCCAGGGCTGGTTCCCTGAAGGTCTATTCCCGATTTTTGCGACCATGCTGATCGTGAACTTTGCCTTTTCGGGTACAGAGCTGATTGGTGTTGCGGCGGGTGAAACTGAAGATCCTGCGAAAAATGTCCCTAAAGCCATTAATACTGCAATTTTCCGCTTATTAATTTTCTTTGTGGGGACGATTATCGTGGTGACGGCCTTACTCCCGCATCAGGAAGCTGGCTTGGCAGCTGAAGGTGTCAGTAGCAGTCCATTCGTAACAGTATTCCAGCACATCGGTATTCCTTATGCTGAAGACATCATCCGCTTTGTGATTATCACTGCGTTACTTTCTGCTGCCAACTCGGGCTTATTTGCCGCTTCTCGTATGATGTGGTCATTGTCCTACAGCAAACAGTTACCTGCCGTATTCTCAAGACTCAATGCTCGCGGTGTACCGTATATTGCAGTCATGGTGACCATGCTCGGTGCATTGCCAGGCCTGCTGTCTGAACAGTTTGCGCCAGAAACCATCTTTACCAACCTACTGGGCATTGCGGCGTTTACCATGGTGGTGGTCTGGATGAGTATTTGTTTAAGTCAGTTCAACTTCCGCCGGCAGTGGTATAAACAGGGTCGCACGGTCAAAGAACTGGGCTTTGCAGCACCATTGTTTCCGATTGTGCCGATTTTAGGCTTCGTGTTCTGTTTTATTACCTGTGTCAGTATGGTCTTTGATCCATCAATGCGCATCAGCTTCTTTGGCTGTCTGCTGTTTATTGCAGCCTGCTATGCCAGTTATTATACGTTCTACCATAACAAGTCTTAAGCATCAGCTTTAAAAGAGCGACTTCGGTCGCTCTTTTTTGTCTATACTGATTGTATATTGAGCAGCTTCAATGGTGCGTCGATGAAAATTGTATTTATTCACGGCATGAACAAGCAACAGTATACGGCGCCTTCATTACGCCAACATTGGCTGCATCTTCTCAAAAGAGGCCTCAGAAATAACCCGCAACAGCAAGCCCGTTTTAGCTATTTAAAACGGCATATCCGTATCCCTTTTTATGGTGATTTACTCTCTCGACATCATTTGCATAATCTACTCAATGCCAGCACCTTAATGCCGCAGCAATGGCCGCATTTCCCTTTTCTACATCCGGCACAGCGGCAAGCCGTACCACCAACCAATCAGTGCAAATATCAAGTTTGTGATGTGCCCCAGTTAAATCCAGATAAGACATTCAACTTTGATCAAAAGCTGAATTTTATTACAGCATTAAGCAAAGATATTGCCTTGCGGGATTTTGCGGTACTCATTAATTATTTCCCCAGTTTACACGCCAGTTTTTTGCATAAGTTCCTGCTGGAAACCTATCTTTATTTGGCCAATCCGACTTTTATGCAGGAAGTTCATCGGCGCATTCATCATCAACTGCATAGCAGCAAACCACAGATTCTGGTGGCACATTCGCTGGGCAGCGTGATCGCCTATAATTATTTGCTTCAACATCCAGAACTGAATATCCAGCGTTTTATTACCCTCGGATCACCACTGGCATTTCGTGTCATTCAGGCGCATCTTCCGCAACCAATGATAAGACCTGCTGCAATTTCAGGCGATTGGATAAATTTCTATTCACATGATGATTTTCTCACAGCATTCCCCCTCTCAGAAAGCCCTTTTAATTTTCAGCCAGCCATTATCAATCAGGAAATTCGCACGTTTGTGCAACGCCCACACGATATTGCGGGTTATTTACAGCACCCACAGGTATTAACCGCGATGCTGGAAGTGCTCAAAAATCCGGCTTAATTCAGGTAATTTTCCAGTATACCCATCAGATTGTTTTAAAATTACGCACTCAATCCAGAAAATCAATTTTTTTATAGAAATGCGTTTGACACCCCCCTGTTTTCACCCTATTATACGCCCACCTCTGAAACGTCCCTATCGTCTAGAGGCCTAGGACATCGCCCTTTCACGGCGGTAACCGGGGTTCGAATCCCCGTAGGGACGCCAATTTTCAGAAGTACATTTTATTAAGTCCCTATCGTCTAGAGGCCTAGGACATCGCCCTTTCACGGCGGTAACCGGGGTTCGAATCCCCGTAGGGACGCCATTACTTCAAGCTAAAAGTAAGGGTTTTAAAATTGATCTTCTGTACTGTCCCTATCGTCTAGAGGCCTAGGACATCGCCCTTTCACGGCGGTAACCGGGGTTCGAATCCCCGTAGGGACGCCATATTCGAGATGGCAACATCTCAACAAAAAAGCCCGGGCATTGCGACTTGGGCTTTTTTGCATTCTGAATATTTAAATATAATTTTTTACCACTCATTAAAATATGCTCTTCGTTACATAGGCTGCCATGTAATTCATATTTTACAATTTGCATTCTTTTAACATTTCTATTCATATAAATATCCGTTCATTTTCATTTAAAGCAATACACCAATAAATTAGAACAAAAATTCAACATCTAGACGTCAAGTCGCACGTTAAGGTAACTGAAGAGATATCTGCAAGGATCAGATTATGTTCGTCAGCACAGAGTTAAGTTTGCCTTTATCGCCAAATAATAATCATAATTATCAATTTAAAAGCTTTAAGGATTGGGTCGACTTTTTTCAAGATACTGAAATCTCGACGAATACCAAAACCGAACAAGCTGAATCTTATTTGAGTGATCTGATTAAAAAACTGAATATAGAAACACTTGAATGGCTGGATCAACCGGCACAAGTTGAACAGCATCTTTTAGAACAACATCATCAAATTTGTGCCAAGTTTCAGGCTTATCTGGGACGGCGTAAACAGCATCAGGCCCGGGAGTATTTCCCAACGGTTTCACATGCTTTCGAATTTCTATCCAAGGTTGCACCGGTTAAACTGGTCGATGGTTCCTGGTTATATTCCACCGTACATAACTGCAATCAACCCAAGCTGAAAGATTTGATCTATATCTATCTGGAAGAACTGGGTCTGGGACATCCACGTGCCAATCATGTCACCATGTATCAGCACCTGTTAAGTCACTATGAGCTGAACAGTTATGCCGAACAACTGGATGCCAGTTATTATGAGCAGGCCGCGGTACAGTTAGCACTGGCTTATGCGCCGGCCAAATACTTGCCTCTGGTGATTGGTTTTAATCTCGGCTATGAACAGTTGCCGCTGCATCTACTCATTACCAATTACGAATTGGCTGAACTCGGGATTGATCCCCATTATTTCAATGTGCATATTACGATTGATAATGCCCACAATGGCCATGCACAAAAATCCCTGCAAGCCTTTATCCAGCATTATGAGAATGCGGAAGATCCGGAGACTTATCTTGATTTGATCAAGCAAGGCTATCTGCTCAATGACATCGGTAAAAGTTCTTCCCAGATTGTGAAAGAGCTGGATATTGAGCGCATGGCCTTAAAAGTATTCCAGAACAAGGCACTGATTGGCCAATATATTCATAACCAGAAATGTCAGTTTAGTGGCAAAACCATCAATGACTGGTTATCAGATCCGGCGCAAATTTTCAAGTTCCTGAACGTGCTGATTGAGAAAGGCTGGATTATTAAAGATGCTCCTGTTGAACAGAGCCGTTTCTGGAAAATGATTGATCATCCTGAAGGTAAAATGTTTGGTGTGTTTAATGCGACTGAAAAACAGATCATTAAAGACTGGATTCAGGGGGCAACTTTAGCAACTCGGCTGTCTTCACGTAGCGCAGCGCCGTCTCAGGCGAAAGTTGAACCTGCTTTAAGCCGTATGGATCAACAACGTTTAAATCAGTTAAAAAATCGCTTTATGCGCTGTGAAGGTGCGGAACAGAAAATTGACTTGCTGATTCCCTATACTTCACCGCATATGCATCATACTGAAGTGGGTTTATGGGCCACTCGTCAACTGGGACAGTTATTATTTCCTTTCCAGACCCAGGCGATGCATTATTCTTAACTATGTGATGAATAAAAAACCGGGCATTCTAATTGCCCGGTTTTTTATGCTTAGATGATAAATTTAAGCCGATTTACGCGAATTCAACTGCCCTTTAATTACGGCTTTAACATTGCCTTTGAGGTAGTTCAAAAAGACTTTTAACGGTGACAGTTTTGGATTCGGCTGTTTGCCTTTGGCAATTTCCTTAAACTGCGCGGCATACCAGATAATTTCCATAATCGCCATTTTGTCAACCAGCGGAATACCGGTTTTAATTTTCTCAACCGCATAACGTACATCTTGCCCTGCAATCAAACGATCACCCAGATCCGGCTCTACCGCAAAAGGTCGGGCGATGCCAACAAAATCACACGCACCACTGTCGAGTGCAGCATTCATGCCGTCGACGGTTCTAAAGCCACCGGTCACCATGATATTGCAATTGACTTCCTGACGGATCTTTTCGGCAAAATCGAGGAAATAGGCTTCACGGGCAATGGTTGAAGCTTTGCGTTTGTCTTCTTTTACACCAGCCATGGCAGGCGCTTCATAACTACCGCCGGATACTTCAATGATATCAATCCCGGCTGCATCCATCGCCTTAAAGACATAGATCACATCTTCTTCACTCATACCACCGCGCTGAAAGTCAGCGGAATTCAGTTTGACTGAAATAATGAAATTTTCTGAGCTTGCAGCACGGACAGCCTGATAGGTTTCCAGCAGAAAACGGGTACGGTTTTCAATACTGCCACCCCATTGATCCTGACGCTTATTGGTCAGCGGTGACAGAAACTGGCTAATCAGATAACCATGTGCCCCATGCAACTGGACGCCTTCAAAACCGGCCTTTTCACAAATTTGCGCTGAAGTGGCAAAGCGCTGGATAATCTCCAGAATTTCAGTTTCAGTCAGCGCACGCGGTGTGCCGAAGCTGACGGCCAATGCCGGACTAAAAGGCACGGCCGACGGCGCAACTGTTTCTTTATTTAAGCCTTTGGGACACTGACGACCCGGATGTGATAACTGCACCAACTGTACCATACCCTGCTGCTTGCCCACTTCCGCCCAGACTTTAAGCTGCTCCAGATCACGCTCGGTTTCTACCACCACCACGCCCGGCTCATTCTTGGCACGAAAGTCCACCATGACATTGCCGGTAATGGCACAGCCCAGTCCACCTTTGGCCCAGGCTTCATACAACTTGAAATGTGCCTGATTGGGCTGGCCGGCATCATTGGCCAGCGCCTCACTCATAGCGCCTTTAATAATACGGTTTTTGAAATTGGTATGACGAATTTGAATGGAATCGGCCAATTGGGTCATGATCTGTCCTGATATTACTTTTATTTTGTACTCGTTTATAACGCAAGTCAGGATAATTGACAATTCAACTTGTCAAATTTACACAATTTTCATCTGCTTATTTTTACGATGATTAAAAAGTTTCGTAATTTATTGTCTTGGATCAAAAGCATCACGCACTGCTTCGCCAATATACATCAGTAAACTCAGCACAATGGCCAGACTAAAGAAAGCTGATAAAGCCAGCCACGGCGCATTTAAATTATTTTTGGCTTGCAGCAACAGCTCGCCCAAGGAAGCTGTTTCCGGTGGTAGCCCATAGCCTAAAAAATCCAGAGCCGTCAGTGCGGTAATATTGGCAGTCAGCATAAAGGGAAGTTGTGACAGACTTGAACCGATGACATTCGGCAATATATGCCTGAACATGATTCGCCCATCTCCTGCACCCATACTTCGTGCCGCCCAGACGTATTCCAGATTGCGTGCACGCAAAAACTCAGCCCGTACCATGCCCACCAGAGTGGTCCAGCCAAACAACAGCATGATCAGAAATAGCCAGTAAATATTGGGACTAAACAGACTGACCAGCACCATGACCATAAATAGCATCGGCAAACTGCTCCAGACTTCGAGCAGTCGTTGCCCGATCAGGTCGATCCAGCCGCCATAATAGCCCTGTACAGCCCCCAGCAAAACTCCAATCGCCGCCGACAATAAAGTCAGTGCAAAACCAAATAAGAGTGAAACCCTCAAGCCATACAGAATCCGCGCCAGCACATCACGACCCTGATCATCTGTTCCGAGCCAGTTTTGTGTACTTGGTGGCGAAGGCACCGGAACAGCCAGTTCCAGATTCGGGCTTTGATATGAAAATGGAATGATTGGCCAGATCGCCCAGCCTTTTTCTGCAATTAACTGTTGAACGGCAGGATCTTTATACTCGGCTTCGGTTTCAAATACACCGCCAAACGCCGTTTCCGGATAAGATTTTAAGATAGGCAAATACACTGCATGATCATATTTCACCAGCAAGGGCTTATCATTGGCAATCAGTTCTGCGCCCAAGGACATGATAAAAATAAGGCCAAACATAATAAAACAGCCAAATCCCAGCTTGTGCTGCTTAAAGCGTTGCCAGCCTAATTGCATCAAGGACGACATTAGGAGGATCCCCGACGTGAACTGAAATGAATCCGTGGGTCGATCAGTTGATACAGCAAATCGCTTAATAATCGCAATATCAGACCAAGCAAAGTAAAGATAAACAGAGTACCGAAAATCACCGGATAGTCGCGCTGGATGATCGCCTCAAAACCCAAAACACCTAAACCATCGAGATTAAATATAATCTCAATAAACAGGTTGCCGACGAAAAACACCCCAATTAATACTTCTGGCAAACCTGCGATCAACACTAACATCGCATTTCGGAACACATGCCGATACAGCACTGCGTTTTCATTTAAACCTTTGGCCCGCGCAGCCAGAACATATTGCTTACTCAACTCTTCCACAAAAGAAAATTTCACCAGATAGGTCAAACTAGCAAATCCGCCAAGCACCATGGCCAACAGCGGCAAGGCCATATGCCAGAAATAATCCTGAATTTTCGCAAAGAATGAGAGTTCAGCAAAATTTTCAGAGCGAATGCCCTGCAAGGGAAACCAGTGCAGATAAGATCCGCCAGCAAAAAATACGATGAGTAAAATGGCAAAAATAAAGGCTGGAATGGCATAGCCCACGGCCAACACTAGAGAGGTGGTCTGATCAAACAGACTGCCATGTTTTCTGGCTTTGCCGATGCCTAAAGGGATAGACACCAGATAGATGATTAAGGTACTCCACAGACCTAAAGACAGCGATACTGGCAATTTTTCCCAGATGAGTTCAGTCACAGGCTTGTCTTTGAAAAAACTCTGTCCCAGATCAAACTGCGCATAACGCGTTACCATTTCCCAAAAGCGGATATGCAGCGGCTGGTCAAAGCCGTACTGGGTATTGATCTGCTCAAGCATCTCCGGTGTGAGGCCTTGCTTTCCCTGATACTGTAATCCGGTATGTGTCAAGCCATTGACCTGTTGTGCCTGATAAATCGCTTGTTCCACCGGCCCACCCGGTGCCAGCTGGATCACCATAAAGTTAATCAGCAAAATGATCAGCAAGGTTGGAATCATCAGCAACAGACGTTTGAGAATATAAGTGCTCATGGCACTCCCTGATAGGCTTGGAGCTTAATGCTGTTTGAAATAATCAGCCACATGTCTGGCCTTTGCCGCATCGACCCACCAGTAATCAATCCCGGCGGAGAGTTTAGGTTTTCGTTGCGGCTGCTGATACATGTTCCAGTAAGCATACCAGTATTCACCCGTACCATAAGTCGGAATATGATAATAACCTGCCCGCAGCAAACGGTCTAAAGCTCGGGTACTGTCAATCACCTGCTCCCGGTTCTGCGCCTGAATTACTTGCTTAATCACCGCATCAATAGCAGGATTCTGAATACCGGCATAATTATAGTTACCGACCTGCTTGGCAGCCTGACTGCTCCAGAACTGTTTTTGTTCCTGCCCCGGTGTCAGGGACTGTGGCATGCTGTCGACAATCATATCAAACTGGTAATTTCGTAGCCGTTCATAATACTGCGCGGTTTCGACCATACGAATATTCGCCTGAATCCCCAAACGTTTTAAATGACGTAAATAAGGCATCAGATGACGCTGCTGTTCCACCTGATGCAGCAAAAATTCAATCTTGACCGCTTGACCGGAAGCATTGACCAACTGCCCCTGTTGATAACGATAACCGGCTTTTAACAGCAATTGACGGGCTTTTAATAAATTCTGCCGGTTAAACCCTGAGGCATCGGATTGAGGATATTGCCAGTCCTGAAGTACAGCCTGACGCTGAACCGGATGAAGCTTCTGCAAATGAGGCTTTAAAATTTGCAGCTCTTGGGCACTCGGCCGTCCACGAGAAGCCAGCTCGCTATTGGAAAAAAAGCTGTTCAGACGTTGATATTCACCATAGAACATGGCTTTATTCAGCCATTCAAAATCGTAAGCGAAACTTAAGGCCTGACGGAAGCGAATATCGGCAAAGGGCTGACGCCGGGTATTAAAGACCAGACTCTGGGTCGGGACCGGATTTTGATGCCGAAAACGATAACGTTTGACTTGTCCTTGCCGAACCGCAGGAAATTGATAATCCCTGATCCAGCGATTGACCTGTTTTTCCTCATGCAAAGTAAATTGGCCCGATTTAAAGGCTTCGAACTTGATTTCCGGACTACGATAATAACGATACTGGATCCGGTCAAAATTATAACGACCGCGATTCACCAATAGATCTTTGCCCCAATATTGAGGATTGCGCTGATACGAAATACTGCGGCCGGGATCTATGCGTTCAATCACATAGGGCCCTGAACCCAGAATCGGTTTCAGCGTCAGGTCTTTAAAATCACGCCCTTGCCATTGCCGTTTAGAATAAATGGGCATCTGCGCGACAATCATGGCCATTTCCGGATTATGCCCGGATTTAAAATGCATTTTGATTTTTAAAGGTGACAGCACTTCCAGCTTATTTAAATCTGCCAGATACATTTGCAAGCCAAAATTGGACTGGGTCTGATAAAGCTCAAAGCTATATTTGACATCTTCCGCAGTTAAGGGCTGACCATTGCTAAAGCGCGCTTTCGGATTTAAATGGAAAATGATAAAGGCGGTTTTCTTGGGGTCAAAACTGACTTTTTCCGCCAGCAAGGGATAATACACCCCGGGCTCATCCAGTGATTTCGACAGCAAACTGTCAAAAATATAGTTGATCCCTTCAGTGACATTGCCTTTGCCATTCATGCTATTTAAATTATCAAAGCTGCCATCGGCCGCCAGAATCAGTGCACCACCTTTGGGGGCTTGCGGATTGGCATAAGGTAAGGATTGCAGATGGCTATATTTCGGTGGGCTATGTAGCGCAATATAAGGCGTGGTGATCAGGGCTGCCCAACTGGTATTCATTACCAGCGGGACAACCATGCTTAAAACAAATAAACTAAAAAATCTCACGATGAATGAATTAGTTTGGCACTTTAATCACATCACCAATACGTAGTTGTGTATTCGGTTTGAGATCATTCATTTCCGCCAGTTGATTGCTATTCATGCCGTAACGTGAGGCCAGACCGATCAAGGTATCGCCGCGTTTGACTTTATAATCAGTCACCAGTTTTGGAATCTGGATGGTTTGACTGACACGCAATCCGGCACGTGGACTGAGATTATTTAACTCGGCCAGTTCAGTGACCGTAATTCCTAAACGGCTGGCAATCGCATTCAGGGATTCGCCTGACTTGACGGTATAAGATTCAGTTGCTCTAGAAGACACAGGCTTAGCTGCCACTTTCACGTCTTCTGCTTTTTTATCCGTCGGAACATCACCCACAATTTTTAAACGCTGACCAATACGGACGTTGCCATTGGCATTCAGGCCATTTAAATCGGCCAGATACTTGACCTGAAGATGATACTGACGCGCAATAGAGCTTAAGGTTTCACCCGATTTCACCACATGCGAATCAGATTTCACATGTTTCGACACCGTTTCAGCCACAGACTCACGCACGGGTTCAGCTGCCTCACCCGTCAGCTTTAAACGCTGACCGACGCGCAGGCCGGCATGACGAGAAATACCATTCAGACTCGCCACCTGATCCATCGACAGATTGTATTTTGCGGCAATGCCGGTCAAGGTATCACCCGATTGAACTGTATAAGTTTCAGGCACCTGACTGCCGGCTGGAATCTTGATGGTCTGGCCTATACGTAAACCGCTATTGGCAGCAAAACCATTTAAAGCTGCCAGCTCAGACACACTGAGCTTGCTTTGACTGGCAATGCTATACAGGGTTTCACCGCGTTTGACCTGATAATTTTCAGTGGCTGTCTGATCGACTTTAACATTTTCAAATGTCTGTTCAGTCTTTTGGGTCGATGCGGTCAGTGCTTCAACTTCCTGAAGTGGCACATTGATTTTCTGTCCCACCATCAAACTGCTACCCGCAGTTAAACCTGAGGTGAATGACGCCAGTTCAGCATTTGACAGTCCATAACGATCGGCAATCAGTTTCAGATATTCACCGCGTTTGACTGTATAGGATTTGGTTTGAACTTTGGCAGCTTCAGCTTTTTTAGCATCTTCTACTTTGGCTTTAGATGCAGCCGTTTCTTTCAGCGACAGCTTCTGACCGACAAATAAACCACTGTTGGTACTTAAACCATTAAAATCAGCCAGCTGTTTGAGACTTAAACCAAACTGGCTTGCCACACTGGTTAGAGAATCATTGGCCTGAACCACATAAGATTCCGGCTTTTCTTTGGCTTTGGTTTGTTCCTGCACCGGCTTGGCATCATACAAATAAATCGTGGTGCCTACATATAGCGTAGAGTTTGGATCGATCTGGTTCCATTTCGCTACATCACGCCAGTTCACCCCATTTTTTGCTGCAATCAGTGCCAGATTATCCCCCGGTAAAACCTTATAGGTACTACGCTTGCCCTTTGGTGCAACCACCACCACTTCAGAATCAGTCTTGACGTAATTTTTACCCTGGTTCAACTGGGCTTCAACCGAAGTCGCTGTGGTATTGTCAGCAACTTCTTTCGGATAAGAGAAGCCTTTGGTAAGTTCCTTGCCTTGCTGCTCAGCCACAGACAGGCTGGTTTGAATAGCCGTCAGCTTGATTTTACCATCATAAGGATCGACAATTTCTGTGCCTGCCGGCGCCAATGCTTTCAGCTCTTCAACTACCTGAGCCTGTTCTGCCGGTGTTGCAACAGGCTGCAGAACTTCATCCACAGTTTTGTTACTTTCCTGCGCGGTGACGACCTGCTGAACTTGCTGACGCTCGGCTGCAGAAATCGGTGGTTCGACCTGAATCTGTTTCGCTGGCGCTGCCGGTGTCACTGCGACCGGAATACGTGGCGCACTTGGAATCGGCAAATCACTTTGGGCAGCAAAACTGGCCAAGGCAGATGAGCCTCTAGGCGTTGAAATCTTTTTCGTGGTCTGTACCACTGTATTTGCCGTTGTCACCACAGGTGCAGTCGTTGCAGGTCGAGTACTGGCAAGAACGGGTGGAGTCTGTTTTGCCGGCGTAGTCGCTTTCGCATTTAATACGGGAGGCGCAGCTTTGGTCGGCACCATTGTGGTGGTGCTTTTCGGCAGATTGCTGGTACTACTCGCAGATAATCCGCCGGAACCAGATAGTTTTTTCAGCTTTTCATCAACTGAAGGACTGAGGTCAGCAGGAATCAAAATACGACGCGGACTGGTAGGGTCAATATGATCACCACGATGCCCCGGGTTCAATTGATACAGCTCCGCACGGCTCAAACCGGTGATGGCTGCAATTTCATTTAAATTGGCCACGCCTACAGGCACTTCACGGAAATGCGGACGGTTGGCAATTGGTGGCAGGCTCACCCCATACTGACCTGGAGTTTTAATAATTTGTGCAACTGCCAGGAAACGTGGCACATAGCTCATGGTTTCTTGTGGCAGTTTGAGTGACCAGTAGTCGGTCGGCAGACCTGCTGCCTTATTGCGGTTAATCGCCTGCTGAATACGTCCCGGGCCGGCATTATAAGACGCCAGCGCCAGCTCCCAAGAACCAAACTGGTTATATAAACTGCCTAAAAACTCATAGGCTGCACGAGTCGATTCCACCACATCACGACGACCGTCGTATAAAGGGGTCTGTTTTAAACCATAAATACGGCCTGTGCTTGGAATAAACTGCCATAAACCTGCCGCTGCTGCACTACTGGTCGCTGCCGGGTCATAGGAACTTTCAATAATCGGTAATAGCGCCAGCTCGGTCGGCATACCACGGCGTTCTGCTTCTTTTACCGTGTAATATAAATAACGTGAGGCACGCGCACTTAAACGGTCCAGATAAGGCTGACGTGAAATAAACCAGCCGCGCTGCGCATCAATCCGCGGATTCCAGACACTTAAATCCATCTTGAAACCCACAGTCATGCGTTTCCAGACATCACCATGTTTCAGAACCAGTAAACGGTCGCCTTCAACTGCACGCATATCGGTTGCAGAAAGCAGATCTTCCAGTCCATCCAGACCGCTTGCATCCAGATATTGTGATCCAACTTGCTTGCTTGCTGCTGTTTGGGATGTACTTTGCGTAGATGAACAGCCCGTCAATCCCAGAGAAGCAAGTGCAGTTCCCAGTACAGAAAATTTTAAAAATGTTGGTAATGTCGGCTGCCACAAGATTGCGGTTGGTTTATACATAAAGAAATCCAAACAACTCGTATATAAATTTATTTTTTAGATCTGCCATTGTAGTGAAGCATGTTGCAGACACAAGGCAATAATTTACCGTGATTTCACGTTAAATGTTACAAGAAATTAAAAAATCCGGGACATAGAGATTGATCGACTGCATTTGCGCTATACAATAAGCCTTCCAGCGTGTTCTCTTTTGATCGGATTTTAATTTATGTCACACACTATCACACTTTATGTTGATGGCGCTTGTCGCGGCAACCCGGGTTTAGGCGGTTGGGGTGCGTACATTATTAACGGCCAGCAAGAACACAAAATCTGTGGCGGTGAAGACCATACCACCAATAACCGCATGGAACTGACGGCTGCCATCGAAGGCATTCTGTTCTGTGACAAACAGGATAAGCTGGTGATCTATACCGATTCCAATTATGTCAAACAAGGCATTACCGAATGGATTCACGGCTGGAAAAAGAAAAACTGGAAAGACGTCAAAAACCCTGACCTGTGGCAAAAACTAGATGCAGTCTGTCAGGGACGAGAGATTGAGTGGCACTGGATCAAGGGTCACGCCGGGCATGCCGGCAATGAAATGGCCGATCAGCTGGCCAATCAGGGCGCCGATGAAACCCTGAAAAAATCCAAGCAAAGCCCTTCAATATCTGAAGATAAAAAAAAATCTGAACCCGACTGGCTGCTAGATGATCCTTTTGGTCTGGATCTGGCCGAGAGCGAAGAAGAGCTGGACGATATGCAGGAAGAAGAAATCATTGAATTGAATGAAGTTGCCGACACCGAGCAAAGTGATCCAGCGCTTCAAGAGGTGGATGCAACCGTTGCCAATAGTTCGCAACTACATCCCCAGATTGTGATTACCCCCGCAACCTTACAATTGCATGGCCCGCGACAATTGATTCTGGATACCGAAACCACCGGTTTTTATTATCAGGATGGTGACCGGATTATTGAAGTTGGCGCGCTGGAAATGATCAACCGCAAACTGACCGGCAGCTCGATTCATATCTATATCAATCCGAAAACACCGGTCGGCGACTCGGTCAATGTCCACGGCATTACCGATGAGTTCCTGCAAGACAAACCGTTATTTGAGGAAATCTCTCAAGTATTGTTTGACTATTTGCACGGTGCCGAAATTATCGCGCATAACGCCAGCTTTGATATGAACTTCCTGGATATGGAATTCAAACGGGCAGGTTTTAAAGCCCTGTCCGAAGTTTGTGAAGTAACCGATACCCTGGCAATGGCCAAGTCCAAGCATCCGGGGCAGAAAAACTCGCTGGATGCCTTAGTGCGCCGCTACGAGATTCCAAAGCGTGACCGTACGTTCCACGGTGCCTTGCTCGATGCGGAAATCCTGTCTGATGTTTATCTGGCGATGACCGGTGGACAGGTATCTTTTGATATCGATGCTTTGTCTCATTCTGACGATCAGAACAACCGTTCAGGCATGGCCAGAGTTGAAATTGAACTGCCGGTGATTCTTCCCTCAGAACAAGAATTGCAGGAACATGAGAAATGGATCAAACAATTCGAAGAAAAACATGGAACTGCTTGCCTTTTCTCGAAATAAAATCTACATTTCCGAGCATGCTTTAGGTTAAAAACTACAGTTCTTCAGTTATAGTAAATACAAAGAGGTTCCGCAGCTTTAAGCGGGGCTCATATATAGATAATACTTCAGGAAAGGTGCAGATCCATGTCTTACCAAACCTCTATACATTTTGATCCAACAGCCTTACTGATAATAAAAAATGAGGTTGATAACTCGATCAAGTTAGTCGAATCAGCAGTAAGCACCTTGGTAGAAGATCAGACTTTACCTTTTGGCATTGATGATGCATTAAATCAGTTCGAACAATGTGCCCAGGTTCTGGCACTCATCGACATGTCCAGCCTGGCAAAAGTCGCTCATTATTCAGCAGAACTGATGCGCAAGATTATGGGCAACCCGGCACAGGTCAATACGCAGGACGTCATTGCCCTGAGTGAAGGCACCACCATGCTGAAACGCTATATCGAATTTATCTGCCTGCGTGAAGTAAAAATTCCACAGTTCCTGCTCGACACCCTGAACCGTCTGGAAATTGCGCTGGGTAAACCGCTCACCAGTGAAGGTCAGCATATTGAATCCCTGCTCGATCTGATCACGCCTGACTTTCAGTTACCACAAGCACCCGGTCTGGAAAAATCCAAATATGTTCAGCGCCTGTACAAGCTGTCCCTGAACAAGCTGCTCAAGCAGGAAGAAAGTGAACTGGATCTGCAGGCGATTAAACTGGTGGGGGCTTATCTGGCTGGGCTCGCTCAATCGCACACCAGCAAACAGTACTGGAATCTGGTTTTCGTTGCATTCAGCAATATTGATCACTTGCTGATTAATGAGCCACGTCTGCGCACTCTGGTGAGTATCGAGCGCAACATGGCACAATATTTTGGCTCGCCGGACAGCTTCAAGGCTTCACTTGCAGACCTGGCCAATGTCCTGAGTCTGTGTATTAGCCAGGAAGATGATACTGCACAACATATCCGCAGTCAGCTCAATATTGGTGAAGACCTGCTGACCGATATGCAGTTACAGGTCTTTAGTCGCCACCTGTATGGTCCAGACTTTGAAACCATGCATACCATTAGCGAACTGGTGACCACAGAAATGGCGCAGATTCGTAATGACATCGAGTTTAACTATCAGAACATGAGTCCTGAAAAAACTCAGGAATTGCAGGCACAGCTCAATAATCTGGCCAACATCTTCAAGGTATTGAACCTGAATGAAGCCTATCATGACCTGAACCGTCAAGCTACTTCACTGAGCCAGACTGAAATCCTGAAAGATCCGGGTTTTGCCCAGCAGTTGATGAATGTGATTCTGTCTGCCATGAACTCGATTGGGGTACTGGAACGTCATCACACCTCGAGCCGTTTGCAGCTGCGTGTCAACAACATGAATATTTCTCTGGACCGCCTGGATGAAGCACATGCTGCTTTACTCACTGAAACCAAGGCCCTGATCGAGCTTTCCAGCCAGATTCTGAGCAACTATCTGCAAGATCAGGACTTGGCTGCACTCGAACCTGTGCCAGTACAATTCTGTGAAATTGGCGGGGCGATGCTGTTCCTGAATGCAGAACATGTTCGTACTGCATTCACCACCACTGCAGCATTCATCAAGAACCGTATTGATCTATCAATGGCATTAACGCCGGAAGAGATTCATCGTGCTCTGGATACGCTGGCGAGTGCTGACATGATGATTGATAACTTAAAGAACAAACAGCCTGTTTTACAGGCTATGTTTAAGGTAGCATTGGACAGTAGTGAAAAACTCAAAATAGTTGCCTAATGTCCAAATTATCACTTGCTTATATTTTTCAGCAGCAGCAACTGCTGGTCGATCAACATTTTCAGCTTCCACAGGTTGAAGCCCTCGCAAGTGATTTGTTACTCCACACGGGTGATCAAGTGATTGCCCGTGACCTGCTTCCCGATGAGCCGATTCCTGCAGGCTTGCAACTGGTACCCATCCGCCAGTTATTACAGTTCTGGAATACCCAGCAATTCGAACAGGCCAGCCGTGCGGTACAGCTTTTAGAATGGCGCCGGAATCACAAATTTTGTAGTCATTGCGGTACGGCCACCGAAGCACATCCGCTTGAACATGCGATGCTCTGTCCATCCTGCAATTATCGTCAGTATCCACGGGTTCAGCCTTGTGTCATTACTGTCATTACCCGGGGTGAAGACGAAATTTTGCTGGCCAAAAACGCGCGTAATACCAAAAGCCAGATGTATGGCCTGATTGCCGGTTTTGTTGAAGTTGGCGAAACGCTGGAAGAGGCAGTACGTCGTGAAACGCTGGAAGAAGTCGGTTTAGAGCTCAAGAATATTCAGTATCTGGCTAGCCAGCCCTGGCCGTTTCCAAGCAATCTGATGATTGCCTTCAAGGCTGAATATGCCGCGGGTGAAATCGAATTACAGCAAGAAGAAATTAGCGATGCGCGATTCTTTAAATTCGATCAGCTGCCTGAAATTCCGTTCAAGGGCAGTATTGCCCATGCCATGATTATGCATGTGACTCAAGGTACGGCTGTCGCAGACGATACCAAGACCTGGCTCTAGCTCTTATTGAGCTCAAGTTTGGCTGAACCAATAAAAAAAGAATCCAAGGGAGATAATCTCCTGGATTCTTTTTTATGCCTTACTACTGGGTTAAATCCCGCTATCAGTCTCGAGATCTAAATGCATCCTCGAGTGCCCAAAGCACCTGCGCTTTGGTCTGGAAATAGCGACTGAACAAACTAGATAATGAACCTACGATTGTAATATGGCCAAGTTTCGGAATATGAATCAAATGGCTATGATTGCCCTTTTCTCGCAATACCCGATCTAGATCCTGACTATTAAAATGGCCAACGATGTTGTCCTTTTCGGCAATAAACAGATAATGTCGGGTTGGGCTATTTTTAACAAAATAATAAGGCATGACCTGCTGATATGGCACCGTCTGATCAAAAGCATCAGCACAAATCGGATCATTTTTATAATCAAAATGATAAGGCCCCGCCAGACCAATAATCGCACGGATTAGACTGTGGTCAATGCTGGCAGATTGCGGATGATACAGTGCAGACATGACATTGAATGCCCCAGCCGAATGTCCCATCAAAACCAGGTTTTCAGCACAGATATCTAACCGGCCGGCAGACTGCTGCAAGTGGTTCAATAATAAATGCAGATCATGAATATAGGCTGGGAAAATATGTTGTGGTGCCAGATGATAATTCATCACCACCACATCATAGCCTTCTTTGGCAAAGGCCTCACCAATGAACTGATAATCCTTTTTATCCCCATGCAACCACGCGCCGCCATGTACAAAAACAATCAGGGGGCGATGGGGCAAAGGCTGCTGGCTACGGAACAGATCAAAGCGTTGCCGTGATTTTAGACCATAAGCCAGCTGAGTTTCGATCGTGTAACCCTGTTTAGGCGTTAAACGATTCAACGCATAACTGCCAAAATCATAGAGTCTAAATGCTTTATAGCGTTGCTGGACTTCCAGAATCTGATTCGACAATTGGTTTTTAAAATGACCGACCTTATGGAGCATCGGTTGGTTCAACCGTATCAGGATCTATCGCAACCGGCGTCTGTTCGATACCGGGCTGTGCATAAGCAGGTGCTGCAAAGTTCTGACTGCTCAGATTTGAAGACTGTTCAACATTATCAATCAGGGTCACAATTTTGGTGACATTGCCCACTTGCTGCAATACCTGATTCAGGTCAGCAATTTCTGCGCTGTTCAAACGTCCCATCACATACAGCACGCCATCTTCAGTATGCACATGTACTTTACTGTCCGCAACCACAGTGGCTTTCATGATCAGGCCACGGGTATTAGCTGTGACCGCAGTATCCTGCATGATGGTGCTATAGCTGATCTGGTTGCCTACAGTAATAAAATTATGTACCGCTTTGACATCGCTCATGGATTTGACATTGTCTTCTGCCAGCTGCTTGAGATGTGCATCGGGCACCTGACCGGTCAGCAAGACATTGCCATGAAAACTTTCAATATTGACCCGGGCCTGTTTGAAGCGCGAATCTAGTTTATAAAGATTAATTTTTGCAGTACGGACAATCGAGGAATCAATAAACACCTGCCCCAAGGTACGCGCCCCACTCTCAGTTCCTACAGGAGCCGTACCTGTGCCGCTAGAAATAAAACTGGCACAACCTGATAAACTTGCGACACACAGCATTGTTATTGCAATACGCTTAACCACTCAGCAAGACTCCTTCATTTTATTACGTCTTTTTCAATCTAATAATCTGTCTTTAAGCTCAGATCATGGCAACTCTGCTTGAACTTTACAATGATCTTGAGGCAAATATAAGCATCTTTAGACCTTATTTTATTCACAGATTAATAAACTCTTGATCAAAAGTAAAAGCATTTTCAATCCATTCCAGATCATAAGGGTATTGCGAAAAGTCATGCTGTAGGGTTTTTGCAAATTGCTGTTTAAAATCAAAACAAATCACGTCAAAACGATAGTAATAGTGTGCAAATTGTGGATTTTTCTGAATAAAGCACATTGCCGTCTTAAGCATCTTGCCCTGTTTTGCTTTCGACACCGACTCGATCGCTTGCGCATATCCGGTGTGTGCACGAGCTTTGACTTCAACAAAGATCAGCTCCTGTTCACGTACCAGAATCAGATCCAGTTCACCATAACGGCTGTGATAATTGGCTGTAAGCAACTGAAATCCCTGCTGCTGCATCAGTTGGGCGGCTTGCTGTTCTGCCCATGTACCTAATTGCTGTCGCATTATTCTCTTTCCCTGTTAGAGCAGCTTTACACCTGTGCCACTGTACTGAAAACATTGCGGAGTACGCTGGACACCGTGTTCAGTGATCTGAATCCGGCCGGTTCTGCCCTGAAATTCAATCGTTTGCAGCCGCGGCTGAGATAAATACTGCTGGGTGATGTGCCAGGCATCGCCGCCAAAAGCAATCAGGCGCTGATAAGACAGATTAACCGGTTCCTTGGCATAAGCTTGCAGCACATCCGGCCAATCCGCTAAGTAAAGCACTGGAACATCACAAAACTTGATCCCTTGTGGCAGCTTGTGCTGTTCGCTCATGGCATTGGCTACGGTATACATCCGTGAACGATTTAATTCAGGCATGACAGCCATCCATTCTGCATTGCCCAGAAACAATAATCCCTGCTTGGGCATTAAAAATCGTGGTGGTTTATCTACGATTTTAAATTTCAGATCACTCTGGCTCAGCAAGGACATCAACAACAGTTCATGCTCCGCTTCACTGCCCGGCTGGCGTAAAATCAGCAGTTGCCGAATCCCGTCTTTGAATAAAAGTGCTTTTAAGGCAGCGGCATCATCTTTCTTGGATAGACTGAACTGCCAGACATTGGGAGAGACATCAGCCACTTCATTCAGGCTGAGGGTACGTACTTTGGGTTTGCTGTTCAGCAGTTGTTCCACGTCGCTACGTGCTAACGGCCCCACCACCATTCTGGTCTTTTTATTGACATGCTGTTTGAGTAACTGGGAGATGTTTTTCTGATTGGCATTGACCCATTTCAGCGGAATCTTGTGTCCTGAAGCGGTATAGGCACTGAGAAAACCCTGTTTGATACTCGATGCAGCTCGCGCCAAAGGCCCGGATTCGGGTAGAATGATCAACACTTCTGCTTGAACGCTGCTGATGCAGCTGACTAAACACAAGCCTAATATTTTATTGTTAATCTTCCATTTTTTATTATTCAATTTATTCCACATGGAGAAACCTATGAGTGCTCAGTTATTTGTTGTTGCGACTCCAATCGGGCACTTAGATGATATTAGTTATCGTGCAATTCAGGTGTTGAAGTCGGTGAGTCTGATTGCTGCTGAGGATACACGAACTTCGGCACAGTTGCTTAAACACTTTAATATTCAAACACCTTTGACTGCATGTCATGAACATAATGAAAGCAACAAAATTGAGCAGCTGATCCAGCGTCTACTGAACGGCGAAGATATGGCCCTGATCAGTGATGCTGGCACGCCCCTGATTAGCGATCCTGGTTTTAAATTTGTTCGGGCTGCTCAAGCGCATAATATCCGTGTTATTCCTGTGCCCGGTGCTTGTGCTGCGATTGCGGCCTTAAGTGCGGTCGGCTTGCCAAGTGACCGTTTCAGTTTTGAAGGCTTTCTGCCATCCAGACAAAGTCAGCGCCTGCTGAATCTGGAAAAACTCAAAGATGAAACCCAGACCCTGATTTTCTATGAAGCACCGCACCGGATTCTGGAATGCGTTAAAGATATGGCGAGCATATTTGGAGCAGACCGTCCTGTTGGCTTCGCGCGTGAAATTACCAAGACTTTTGAAACCATCAAGAAAATGACTTTAGGTGAACTGGTCGAATTCATTGCTAATGATCATAATCAGCAAAAAGGTGAAATTGTTCTGGTGATTGGCGGAGCAACCGAAGAAAAAGATCTGGATCAGGAAAAGCTGGATAAATTATTGAATCGCTTATTACAGGATCTGTCAGTCAAAGCAGCTTCACAACTGGCAGCAGATTTAAGCGGTATCAAAAAGAAAGTGGCTTATCAACGTGCTTTAGAACTGACATCAGCCAACGATTAATATTCTAGCTATCTATCACTTTTATTTTTGCAAAAAAAACACCACAACTGATGTGGTGTTTTTTTATAAAGCCAAGTCAAGGAATGACTTATTCTTTAGCTGCTGACTCATCTGCCGGTACTTCAACGATACGGCCGCCACTTGCGAGAAAAGCCGCAATTTCGTCTTCAAGTGCCTGACGCTTCTTTAACTTTGCAGTCACGGTCAAAGTTTCAGCTTCTGCAAGATCGGTATCATTGACGACCTCTGTACTCTCTGTTGCGCCTTTTTCAGCTGCTTTTGCTTCATCATCGTCAACGATTGAATCTTCAACGTCGTCATCATAATCATTCATGTCTGTCATTTGCATCTCCCCCAAAATGAGCGCTCGCTTTGTATTTAAAGCCAGGTGTCGAATTAAGTGAAATTTAGCAATCTATGTGGCATTCGCCTAGTACCAAATATTAAAAAATCGTATTTTTTTTAAACAAAATCGTTACTCTTTATGGATGTTTGTTTAAAAAATTTACATTTCAACGTTAAGCTGCATAGCGTGTGTCTTTAAGTAAACTCAGACCATTGGCCTGTGCCATAAATACATCTTTTAACATTGGCTGATTTTCTACCTGTTTCAGACCGAAATTACGTACCCAAACCATCGGGAAAAATGAAGTCGTTTCCATCCAGCCAATCGCAGACATGCTGTGCATCATGGCATCGTTTTGTCCTTTACGGCGGTGCTCATAACGCTTCAGGCTTTGCTCATGTGCCCAAACACCACGTGACTGATCATGCAGCAATACATCACAGAGCACGGCAGCATCCAGACAGCCAATATTCACCCCTTGACCTGCCAGCGGATGAATCACATGGGCAGCATCACCAATCAAAGCCAGACCATCTTGAACATAGTGTTGGGCGGCACGTGCTTTTAATGGAAAAGTCGCACGTGGTGTCGCTTGTACGACCTCACCGAGCATATGATGACTTTCACGGGTCAATAGCTGTGTAAAGTCAGCATCTGACAACCCTGCATATTCTTCAGCATAATCATCCGGCAAAGTCCAGACGATGGATTGCCAATGTCCCTGCTCTTCTTTTTTTAAGCTGGCCATCGGTAAAAAAGCCAGAGGGCCAGTTTCCAGAAAAATCTGGCGCGCCATATGCTGATGGGGCTGTACAGTTTGAATCGCACAGCTGATCCCGGCCTGTTTATAGTCCAGTACATCAATATCGATGAAAGCTTGCTCACGGACAAAGGAGTTGGCACCATCTGCACCAATCACCAGCTTGGTTTTAAGCTGTGTGCCATCGGCCAGATGAATGATCCAGACACCGACTCCACGTTCTACCCGGCTGACTTTAACTTCGGTACGGTAATCCTGTACAGCGTCAAGCATCTTTTGCTGAATAGCCAGATTCAGGATACTCGGTTCCACCATCGAACCTAAGGCTTGTTCTACTGAGGGTGTTTTTTCTGAAGGCTGGCCGAAATTAATGTCACCATAGCCATTTTTATTCCAGACCTGCATACCGGTATAAGGCTGCTGACGTGCCAGTTTTTCCCATACACCGACTATTTTTAATAGGTGAATGGTTGCCTGACTCAGCGCCAAAACACGTGGATTCGCCACACCTAATGCCTTATCTGCATCTAAAATTGGGGCAGCGTCTAAAACTGTAGGCTGCACACCACCTTGCGCCAGCAGAAGTGCAGTCAGTCCACCGACCAGTCCACCGCCAATAATGACCACATCCAAGATTTCGTTATTTTGATTTAAGCTCATGCTTTTAATCCCATGGCATAATTTGCAACCAAAGGTTTAATGCCTGGAATATTTTCAAAGCAGATTAAGCCTGTGTTACGCATCAGTTTGAGGAATGGATTCTGGTTACTAAAACCGCGTACCACTGAATCACAGAATTTAATGACCCGCTGCTGATCTTTCAGGCGTGATTTTTCGTAGTCCTGTAGCATGGCTGCATTGCCTAAATCAGCACCCTGCTCAAGCTGCTCTGCCAAATAGCGATTAAGCACATAAGCATCGCGCATACACAGGTTAAAGCCCTGTCCGGCGACAGGATGGATGGTATGGGCAGCATTGCCCATCAATACCACACGGCCAACGGCCTGTTTTTCTGCCAGGACTTGAGAGAGTGGGAAGCTAAAACGGCGACCGGTTTTCTGGAATTTTCCGGCACGATCACCATAAGTGTCCTGCAAGGCATCAAGAAAATGCTGATCATTTTCATCGCCCAACCATTCACCTTCTGTGCCTTTTTTTACCGGCCAGACAACGGAACGGCGATATTCACCCGGCAATGGCAATAACGCCAAAGGGCCTAAATGACTGAAACGCTCAAAACCGACATGACCATGGGGCTTCGAGGTTTGTACTGTGGTCACAATCGCGACCTGATTATAATCGTGTTCTGAAGTACCAATGCCCAATGCTTTACGGCAGAAAGAATCACGACCGTCTGCGGCAATGACCAGTTTAGATTGTAAAGTCAGCTCAGATTCACCACGCTGCGCCTGAATATAAGCACAATCGGCATCTTGGGTCAGCGATGTGACTTGTACACCATCAATCAGTTCAATCAGCGGCTGTTGTTTCACTTGGGTCAGCAGCACACGGCCGAGCCAGGCATTTTCAATCACCTGACCGAAACTTTCGACTTTTTCCTGTTCTGCTTTTAGGCATGCCTTACCAAAGCTGCCTTGTTCGGTAATATTGACTTCCAGAATTGGTGTGGCATGTTGCTGTAGTGCATCCCAAAGGCCGAGTTCCTGATAGATCTGTACACTACGGCGCGACAAGGCACTGTTACGCGCATCAAAACTGGAATGATACGGGGCAAGATGTTCATCATCATAATCTGGATATTTGATGGCTTCCAAAAGTTTGACTGCAATATTGGTTTTCGCCAACATCAGTGCGAGGCTTAAGCCCACCATACCACCACCGACAATGATGACTTCTTGTTGCATGCTGTAATCCTTTCAATGTCGTATCTAAGTCAATAGATACTTATAATCATGATGGATTTTATATTAGCTCAAAAAAATTCTTTTTTATAATGAAATAGCGTGTCTCGCCTCTGATGTTTATTGTTTCCGGGTGGCCAACCAGCACAGAATTGCTCCAGCCGTAACCATTGCCACACCCTGCCAAAAACCAAAAGACAAAGACGTACTCAGCAATAATGCTGCAAATAAAGCAGATAACACCGGAGTAAAATAGGAAGCACCCGCCATTAATGTCATGTTTCCAGAAATAATTCCAATATTCCAGGCACCATATCCCAAACCTAAAGCTCCGGCTGCCATAATCAAAGTGACGGTATTATCATAAGTAAAATTAAGCGCTGCTCCATTCATCAGGAAATATTTGATCCAGAGCACAACCGCAGCAAGGGCAAAGAATATCGTGACCAAGTTTTTACCTTGAGAAGTTTTTACGGTCACGGAACAATATGCAGCCCACAAAACCGCTGCAGCAAAAGCTAAACCATAACTAAGAGGATTAGCTTTCAAATTGCTCCATATTTGTAAGAGATCAAAGCCGGTATCTCCGCCTAAAACCCAACAAATTCCAACCAAGGCCAATAGGCAACCAGGAAGAATTAAGAGATTGGCTTTAACGTTGTTAAAAATGATTGCAAATAATAAGGTAAAAGTCGGCCATAGATAATTAATCATCCCTACTTCAATGGCTTGCCGACTATTTTGAGCATAACCAATAGAAAGGGCAAAACATAATTCATAAGCAACAAATAAAAGACTTCCCCACCATAAATAAGGCTTTGGAATAGTAGAAAGCTTGGGTAGACCGATGGTAAAAAATAAAATAATGGATGCCACACTGTAAATCAGGGCAGCACCTGCGACCGCTCCAAAACTCTCACTGACACTACGAATTAAGCCAACATTCGTACTCCAGAAGATGACCGCAGAAAGACCAATTAAAGTCGCGACATTTCGATTAAATACCGGTAGAGCGTTTAAGAGCATGGGCTATTTACTCAGAATCAAAGATATTCAGATATATGCTTTTGTAGTTTTAAAGATTAATTTTTCGACTCATTCAGATCATGCAATGAATCAGAATGATAGTAAATAATGCAGACTTAAATTTTAGATAAGAACTGTAACTTTCAGCTAAATTTATAGTTTTGTATGACTAAAATTGGCACAACATTTATTTTTTTAAATCGTCGCTTAGCTTTTAAGGAGAACTAAGATCTACAGCTTGGAGGTAAAAAAATCATTTGTTTATGGACGTTTTTTCCTCATAACTCCGCTATTTTATGGCTATCCAAACACCCAAAATGCCGTCTCTGTCAGCCAGTCATCTAGCTCAAATCACCATAATAAAAACGGAGCCTCAGCTCCGTTTTATTGATAACTATTCCATCCACTCAAGCCGAATTTTAATTATTTAAAATCAACCTTGTAGGGATGTAAGTCATATAGATTAATCGTTGGCGTATTAACGCACCACTCGGCTATGCGGCTCAGTGTGATGCACTGTTTTTCCTAATTTCGTACCGGTATAGATCAGGTACAATGCCGACAAACCAACCAGTACATAAACAATTCGAGAAAGCGCAGTCATATCACCAAAGATTGCAGCAACCAAATTAAAGTCGAATGCACCAATTAAACCCCAATTGATGCCACCAATAATTGTTAAAGCGTAAGCAATCCAGTCAATCGTATTTAGTCTAATAAGTCTTCTCCTGCTGTTCTTTAAGTTTATTTAAGGATCAGAGAAAGTATGAGAAGCAAAGCGCATTTAATATGTAGCTTTGATGCTAAAAACCGATTTTCTGTGTTGAATTCCTGTCAATTTTTAAGCTGCAAATTTTAACTGGGTGAGTTTTATTTGACTTGTTCGTGATAAATGTAATTGAAATCTTTTTTACTATCGTTGCGCAATCTCTCAAAAGATCTGGCTTCAAATCTATTAGAGCAGTCATAAAAAAAGCCGATCTAAGGATCGGCTTTTCATGTCTCTAAAATTAAGCAGCCTGTGCTTTCGCCATTAATGCTTCAATGTCTTCTACCGTTTTCACGACTTTCGCGGTTAACACCAACGGGCCATTTGCAGTGGCCACGACATCATCTTCAATCCGGATGCCAATGCCACGCCATTTTGCATCCACAGTTTCATCATCAGGTGCAATATATACACCCGGCTCAACGGTGACCACCATGCCTTCTTCATACGGACGCCATTCACCATCGACCTTATACGCGCCAACATCATGCACATCCATACCAAGCCAGTGACCCGTGCCATGCATGTAGAACTGGCGGAAAGCTTCTTTTTCTATAATGTCGTCGATATCACCTTGCATCAAGCCAAGATCAAGCAGACCTTGCACCAGGATGCGCACAGCAACATTGTGCGGTTCTTTATAGGAGTTGCCAATTTGCACGGCATTGATCGCAGCGATTTGGGCATCCAGTACCACGTTATACAAGGCTTTCTGTTCCGGACTGAATTTACCATTCACTGGAAAGGTACGGGTAATATCTGAAGCATAAAGCTGATATTCAGCCGCGGCATCAATCAACACCAAATCACCATCTTTCAGCGCTTTATCATTTTCTACGTAGTGCAGGATGCAGGCATTTTCACCGCCACCGACAATACTGTTATAGGCCGGAACACCGCCATTCTTGCCGAAAATATAATTCAGCTCGGCTTCGAGTGCATATTCCATCATGCCCGGACGTACTGCTCGCATCGCTTGAGTATGTGCATCTGCCGAAATATCTGAAGCAATTTGCATCAGTTCAATTTCATTGTCATCTTTATGCAGACGCATTTCGTCAATAATACGATCCAGTTGAATCACTTGAGCAGGTGCAGACGTACCACGCCGGCTTTCACCACTTGCAGTCGCAATCCATTTCGCTACACGTGCATCAAAATCCGCGTTGTGGCCAATGCGATAAAATAACTGGTCTTTATTTTGTAATTTTTCCAGAATTCCTTCATCTAGCAGATCAATCGGATAGGCTTCATCTGCATCATAATCCTGCATCGCCCCATCAATCCCTGCACGATAGCCATTCCAGATTTCCATTTCCCGGTTACGTTCCCGGCAGAATAAACTATAGCTATAGCCTTCTTCTTCAGTGTCAAAGGTTTCAATCACAGCCACAGCTTCAGGTTCTGAAAATCCAGTTAAATAGAAGAAACTACTGTCTGCACGGTATTTATAATCTGCATCACGGTTACGCATCGCCACCGGACTGGTCGCGATAATCGCAATACTGCGTAAACCAATTTCCCCTGCGAGAATACTGCGACGTTCCTGAAAATCAGCTTGTGTTAATTTCTTCATTACACCTTACTTCTTGTCAATTCATGCTTTTATTGAAATATTCTCTTGAAAACAGAACATATATTCTAATGAAACAGCAAAATATATGCCTGATTTCAAGCAGTGTGATGACATAGCTAACTATTTAGTTAGCTTGGACGTTTAGGCGAGAAAATTTCGACCACGCTTTGCGCCTCTGTAGCAGAAACCTGAGGCTGCACTTTTTGTGTCAATTGCTGCAAGAGTGGCGTTTCCTCAACCTCTACTTTTTTACGTCCCAAAGACAGGCTCACTGGAATCAGGCGCACAAATTCATACAATTCCTGATAGCTTTCTTCACCTTCGGCATCATCGTCTGAGTCTTCAAATTCAACCGCTGCAACATCTTGTAAATGTTCAATCAGTTCTACTTCGTCCTGACGAATATGACCAGAAGCCAGACCAAAACCTAACACCACGCCTGCGCACCAGTCCGCCAATGCCTGCACACGTTCTGAGAGCACATGCTCATCATCTGGAAGCAAAGGTAAATAATCCAGTTCATCTTCAGACAATGCATGGAAAACATCTTCAGCTTCGCCAGTCAACAGTTCTAATGCTTCGGCATCCAGTTCAGGCACATCCAGTGTTTCTAAAATCTGTAACCATTCTTCACTGCTCGGTGCCTGGGTGACACAAACAATCCCGGTCAGCAAACCATGCAGTTCACTCGGGCTAGAAATTTCCTCAATTGAAGAAAAATTGCGGTGCCATTCGGTCCAACCTGAAATATCGTCTTGCATTCGTTTATCCAATCTCTATACTGCTTATATATTACCTCTGTTTGCAACACTGTGCGACCTCGATATGTTAGAAGAATTACAGCGTCTACAAGTGCAGATTGGCGTGTTAAAAACGCGACTCGCACGGCTTGAAAGTGAGAATTCCAGTTTGCGCGAAGAGCAAGACTCTTCCATGGTGCAACATCAACAGCAAATTGAACAAAAGAACAGCGTGATTGCGCAAAAACAACAAGAAAATGAACACCTGACCGAACAGCTGACAGATTCTCGTGCCCAGTTTCAACTGCTCAATAATGATGCAACTGCACTGGCAGACCGTTATGGCCGTCTGGAAAAAAGCTGTACCGATCTGAAAAACCGTTTTCAGGAAATTCTGGCTGAACGAAATGAACTGCGGGTTTTGAAGGAAAAGATGCTAATCGAACAGCGTCAAGCCCAACAGGAAATTCAGCGCCTCAATCAGGAATCTGAGCGTTTAACCCAGAAAAATGAAAATGCCAAAGCCAAAGTTGAGGCGATTATTCAACGTCTGGCAATTCTCGGCACTGCGCAGGATCATCATGCACAAGAAATCCAACAACTGGCCCATCCGACTGAAGTAACTGAGGAAGCCTCATCATGAGTGAACAAATTGCAATTGATCTCAGAGTATTGGGGCATAGTTTCCGTTTGGCCTCTACTCCTGACAAGCAGGAAGAATTAGAGCGCGCGGCACAGTTATTGAATGATAAATACGATGAATTTCGTCGTAAAGCACCACGCATGGAACCCAGCAAGCTGATTATCATGGTGGCACTTGAGCTGATGCAGGAAGTCTTGAACATGAACAGATCACTTCAACAATATGCGCATTGCGAGCGTTTGTTACAAACCATTTTAGAAGAAGTTGAGGAACTAACAGAATAATCTCATATTCTGTTTAAACTTCAGCCATTTGGCTGAACTGTTTACAGTTCATGAACAGCATAGAGTTGCCACACCGACATTATCGTTTATAATTAACTTATCTCTGAGGTGTTCGCCAGCGGGTCTATATCCCTGCCGATACTTATATCTCCGGATGCGTTCTGCATATTTAGAGTGTATGCCTGCCTTCGTGCAGGAAACCCAGCAAGTATGCGTCGCGTCCACCTTGAACTCATCGGGTTCAGGGTAACGACATGCAGCGGCATCTTCGGAGTACTTTAGTTTTTTGCTTAAAATATACTTATAATTCTCTTAAAATCCTTTCTAAATTTTCTCTCAGCTCTATATTTCAGTATTTATCTCGGTCATTTTTCAAAGTTCATTTTATTCATGCCATTATCTGGTAGGCCTATAAAATGCTTAACAAGAAAATCGCTTTAACTTTCTTTTTAAATACACATTGAATTTTCAAGTTATTTGATCTCGATCTAAAATAAACATGGCCCAGATTGCGGCAGGAATCCAGCCTAAAATTGAAATCTGCAGCATGAGACATATTGTTGCTTCAACCGGTTTGTGAATGGTCATAAATAAGGACCAGGGGAAAATAAAGGCAATCATCAACTTCATTTTAAATACCCTCTTGTGTTCGTGTTTGCAATTTTAATATCCAGTTTTTACTGGACTCTGTGTTCGCTCTTTTTAGTGTTATCAAAAAAAATATGCATGCTGTATCATTCTAAAAAACATCTCAAAAGCCTAATTCAGTTAGCTTAAATGCAGCTTAAAAATTATTTTAAATCAGCTTGGCGAACTTATATTTTCAGTTATCGTCTTGACGTTTTTATGAAAAAGACCTTGCTTTCACTCGCGCTGCCCAGCAGCTTTCACTCGACTGAAACCCCTCATCTTTGGGCTGTTTAGGTGAAAACTGATTGCTACTTGGCAGCCGTATTCAAGGGTGATACCCGCCAAATCACGTCACCGACATCATCAGCCACTAAAATAGCGCCTGCAGAATCTACGGTTACACCAACAGGGCGCCCAAATGCTTTGCCCTGCTCGCTTAAAAATCCGGTTAAGACATCTTGAGGCTGACCGAAAGGCTGGCCATTTTGAAAGGGAACAAAAATCACTTTATAGCCACTATGCGGTTTGCGGTTCCATGAGCCATGCTGGCCAATTAGTGCACCATTTCGATAATGAGGCATTAGATCTGCTGTATAAAAACTTAAGCCCAATGATGCTGTATGATTACCCAAAGCATAGTCTGGTGGAATTGCCCGTGCCACCCGTGCAGGGTTTTGCGGCTTGACCCGTGTATCTACATGTTGGCCATAATAACTATAGGGCCAGCCATAAAAAGCACCGTCTTTAACCGAGGTGAGATAATCTGGAACCAGATCATTGCCGAGCTCATCACGCTCATTGACTACCGTCCAGAGTTTGCCACTCTGTGGTTGCCAGTCCATACCATTCGGATTACGAAGTCCGGTCGCAAAAGGTCGTGCTTGAGCATTAGCCAGGTCAAATTCCATGATCAGTGCCCGGCCTTCTTCTTGATCCAAGCCATTTTCAGCTACGTTACTGTTGGAACCTACCGTAATATAGAGTTTGCTGCCCGTAGGATCGGCAATGACATTTTTGGTCCAGTGATGGTTTAAACGACCCGCCGGTAAATCCAGTACTTTGGTGCCGGTTGCAGTAATTTGAGTAGCACCTGCTTGATAAGGAAAGCGCATCAGGGCATCAGTATTGGCCACATACAACATATTGCCGACCAGTACCATGCCAAATGGAGAGTTGAGATTCTGTAAAAATACAGTTTTTTGTTCAGCGACTCCATCACCATTATTGTCACGAAGCAGACTAATGCGGTTAGCACTCGGATGCGATGAGCCGGCTCGCTGCATTACCCATTTCATGATTTTGCCTTTAATTCCTTTGCTATCATCAGGCTTAGGTGGTGCATCGGTTTCGGCCACCAGCACATCACCATTTGGCAATACATAGATCCAGCGCGGATGCTGCAACCCTTTGGCAAATGCCTGAACTTTTAAACCTGTAGCGGGAGTGGGCATTTTACCCTCAGGCCAACCTTTGGCAGGTGCAATATTGACTGTAGGCAGCAAGCTGGATTTTGGTTTGGGTAACTGTGGCTGGGAACCATAACTGTCAGCAATTGGCGACTTGGATGGCATAGTACAAGCCGTCATCGCCAGCAGAAGTGCCAAGCCTGCACCAGGCAAAAAAAAGTGAACCGGCTGAATAGGCATTTTTATCTCTTGTTATTTTTTATCGTCATCGACTTACTTTAAAAAACAATTGGAGATGCTACTAGCGGCTTGATGTTTTTTCTGGTTATGAATTGGTTATCAATTTTGAAGTAGATTTGTTTTTTTGTCGTAGCAGCATGATGCACAAGAGCTAAAAGAATTCTGATCAGCCATTCGATTCAGGGATTGTTGTAGTTCATCCAAGCAAAGCTCTGTTTTAAGGTTTCAGATACTGTTCAAAAGAAAAGCCCATCTTTTGATGAGCTTCTACGTGCAAATCAGACCTGAATGATCCTAAACCTAGAGAATCTATGAATAAGAGAGTCGGATATTCGTCTGAAATACTTCAAAAAACAATTAAGGGAAGTCCTCCAAACAGCTGGGTAAGATTGTGCTACACAGCCAGATCCACTGGAATGAAAGATAAGATCCGTGGCTCTCAACCACGAAATGCCGCTTCAATCGCGGAGATGTCAATTTTCTTCATGGTCATCATTGCATCAAAGGCGCGTTTGGCGGCGGCACGGTCAGAACTGGTCACTGCCTGAATAAGCACAATTGGCGTAATCTGCCAGGAAATGCCCCACTTGTCTTTACACCAGCCACACTCGCTTTCCTGACCGCCATTGCCAACAATTGCATTCCAGTATCGGTCGGTTTCTTCCTGATCTTCAGTTGCCACCTGAAATGAGAATGCTTCGTTATGCTGGAATGCCGGGCCACCATTTAGTCCAATGCAGCTAATACCCAGCACCCTAAAATTAACGGTGATGACATCGCCTTCTTTTTCCAGAAGGATAGTCTCCGGGTGCAAGGTTGATCGCGCCAATTGAGGAGTCAGGAAATGTCTCGGCATAAAATCGTGCAGCAGCTTCAGCGTCATTATCATACCAGAGGCAGATGGTGTTCTTCGCAATATTCATCATGTTCAATCTCCATTGATTTAGGTCTTACGCGCTCTGCCTAGGCACAATGTGTTAGATCTATTGGGTTAATCAGAGATCTGATCCCTTATCTATAATTCACTCAAAAACACAAAAAATCGATTTTAGATTTGTACCTTTATTAATCAAAATCTGTTTCATGATCATCAAAATGATGACTTAAAAACGCATGCTTCACAGAAAATAAAAAAATTATGACATTTTAAGCAGCCAATAATTCAATGCCTTTAATTGACCAATTTTAATCAAGTTTTTAGAGATGAGATTCATTATGAAATTTGCTGAACTTAACCAAGTTGCTACCTCGTCATATGAGAATCAAGATCACAATTATTTTTTACTTTTCCCGAATTCCCACTTAGACTAGAGCACACTTTTGTCAGATCTGCTTTTGCCCTATGACCATTCAAGAATTAAGAAGATACCTGCGTAAAACACGTCGTCATCTTTCTAAATTTGAGCAAAGGCAAGCTTCACAAAAAGTTTTAAATCGCCTTATACGTAGCCCGCAATTTATTCATGCCAAGCACATCGGCATTTATCTGCATGCTTTTGGTGAGATTCATACCCACACCATTATTGAACGCTGCTTTAAACTGGGCAAACAGGTCTATCTGCCTGCGATTTGCGACATGAATCAACAGCTGGTCTGGATCCGAATCAGCCAGCATCAATATCGCAACAAGCGCTTTGCCTATCATCGGCTGGGAATGCGGGAGCCCATGACGACACGTGGTACTCATGTTTCTAAGCTGGATTTATTGATCATGCCGCTGCTGGCCTGTGATCATTCAGGGACACGAATCGGGATGGGTGGCGGTTTTTATGATCGAACTCTAGCTTCAGCCCCTAGGCATCCATTCCGTCTGGGACTGGCGCATGACTTTCAATTGCTTAGCCAGCCCTTAAAACGGGAAAAATGGGATCAACCCTTGGATGCTCTTATTACCCCGACAGTTTTTTTAGCTTTCAAACGCTAATTTTTCAATTTCCCTGTTGTGAACTACTTTAAAATCACATAATTAGTCATTTTTCATACAATTTAATCTTAACGCCCCTTGTATTTTTTAAATTACCCATCACTATTAAAACATGGCAACACCGTTGTCACTCATTAGGAGTGCTCATGTCTGAAATTATTATGAATCAAGAAACCTTAGAGCCTCAGGTTCCAAGTGTACTACCCCTTTTGGCGCTGCGTGATGTGGTGGTTTATCCGCATATGCAAATTGCGCTGTTTGTCGGTCGTGAAAAATCGATCAATGCAGTTGATGTGGCTCGTAACAGTGACAATCTAGTATTTGTAGTTGCGCAAAAAGATTCGCTTACAGAAGAAATTGATCACGACAATTTATATCAATACGGTACTGTCGCGAAGATTGTGCAAGTTGTGAATCACGAAAATGATGAAAACTGTATCAAAGTCCTGATTGAAGGACTGCACCGTGCCAAACTGAAAACCATCATTGACGAAAATGAGTATCTGACAGCAGAACATGAACTCAGCCCAATGACCGTTACGGTGGATGAAGACACTCAAGCCGTGCGCTTGCAAGAATTACGTGCGCTTTTTGCTCAATATGCAGAAGCGAAACTTCGTAATGCGCGTGAACTGATTACCGCAGCCAACAAAATTGAAGACCTGTTACAGTTATTATTCTTCGTGGCGACCCGTGTTCCATTGAATATTGATGTCAAACAAAAATTCCTGGAACATGATGAATTCGAAGCGCATTTAACTGAGCTGATGACTTATCTATTGCAACAATCTGAAGAACAGCAGATTGAGCAAACCCTGCATGACTCTGTTAAACGTCAGATGGAAAAGAACCAGCGCGAATACTTCCTGAATGAAAAAATGAAAGTCATTCAGCGCGAGCTTTCCGACATGAACGGCGGCGCGGAAGATGATGTCGCTGAAATTGAAAAACGTCTTGCTGAAGCAGATCTGCCTGAGCATGTACGCAAGAAAGCTGAAAACGAATTCCGTAAACTCAAAGCGATGCAGCCTGCCTCAAGTGAAGCAGCAGTTGTTCGCAACTATCTGGAAGTGATTCTGGATACACCGTGGAATAAAGCCAGCAAAGTCAGCATTAACCTGAACAAAGCACAGGAAATTCTGGATGCAGACCACTATGGTCTGGACGATGTCAAAGATCGTATTGTGGAATATCTTGCGGTTCAGTCGCGTGTGAAAAAATTGCGTGGCCCAATTCTATGTTTAGTCGGTCCTCCGGGTGTTGGTAAAACCTCACTGGGTGAGTCGATTGCTAAAGCAACTGGTCGTGAATTTGTGCGTATGGCCCTTGGTGGTGTACGTGACGAAGCCGAGATTCGTGGTCATCGTCGTACCTATATTGGTGCGATGCCAGGTAAAATCGTGCAGTCATTGACTAAAGTTGGCGTGAAAAACCCGTTGTTCCTGCTCGATGAAATCGACAAGATGGCGCAAGATTACCGTGGTGATCCGGCGTCTGCGATGCTCGAAGTCCTCGATCCATCACAGAACAACAAGTTCAGTGATCACTACCTGGATCTAGATCTGGATCTGTCTGAAGTAATGTTTATCTGTACCGCAAACAGCATGAACATTCCTGAAGCCTTGCTGGATCGTATGGAAGTGATTCGTCTTCCGGGTTATACCGAAGAAGAAAAAGTCAATATTGCAGATCGTTATCTGGTACCAAAAGCTATCAAGAACAATGGTCTACGTGCCAAAGAATTGACCGTGCATGAAGAAGCGATTCGTGACATCGTGCGCCGTTATACGCGTGAAGCCGGTGTTCGTAACCTTGAACGTGAAGTATCCAAAATTGCACGTAAAGTGGTGAAAGAAGCGGTTAGCAAGAAAGCCAAAAATCTTCAGGTTGAAGTGACAGCAGGAAATCTTCCAGATTACTTGGGCGCACATAAATTTGACTATGGTATGGCGGAAGAAGAAGCACAAATCGGCCGTGTCAATGGTCTGGCCTGGACTTCGGTGGGTGGCGAATTGCTGACCATTGAGGTTGCAGCCGTTCCAGGTAAAGGCAAGTTCATTACCACCGGTTCTCTTGGCGATGTCATGAAAGAATCAATTACCGCTGCCATGACTGTGGTGCGTACCCGTGCAGATGAGCTTGGCATCGAAGCGTCCCGCTTTGAAGAAACCGATGTGCACGTGCATTTACCGGAAGGTGCGACACCGAAAGATGGTCCATCCGCAGGTTTGGCATTGACCACTGCATTGGTATCTGCATTTACCGGGATTCCGATTCGTCCGGATATCGCGATGACAGGTGAAACCAGTCTGGGTGGTCGTGCATTACGTATTGGCGGTTTGAAAGAGAAACTTCTTGCAGCCCATCGTGGTGGCATCAAGCTGGTCTTCATTCCACAGGAAAACGTACGTGATTTGGCGGAAATTCCTGAAAATGTAAAAGATGGTTTAGAGATTAAAGCCGTGAAATCGATTGATGAGATTTTACCGCTGGCCCTCATCTCTTTGCCAAAAGCCTTGGTGAAAGCACCGATTGTAAAAACCAAAGAAGAAGCGAAAGCAGCCCGTCATTAAGATAAGCTGATTTGCCAAAACCCTGCTCCGGCAGGGTTTTTTATTGTGTAAAGAAATTGATTAAGGTTGCAAGGCCATCTCTACCAGCCCATCAATCACATAGGTCATCTTTTTCAGATCCAGTTTATCCAAGGTGTCCAGCTCAGTATTATAATAAGGGTTACGATAATGCGCCGTATCGGTAATTAACATGGTCGAATAATTGAATTTGGCATAATTCAGATAACCAGAAAAATTCATATCCTGAGCAAAAGTTGGACTAATAAAACGTTGACATTCCAGACGGTTAAGACTTTGCATGGCAGTACAATAATCTCCGGTCATTCCGGTCGAGGCCAAATGACCAATCGCGGCAATAAAGTTCCCATGATCTGGATAAATCCATTTCAACCCCACCGGATAAGTCTGCACCAGATTTTCATCAAAATAGCCAATTGAATCCAGAATCACCACACCTTTCAGCTTCTGCTTTTTTTTCTTGAGCGACTTGGCATGAATATAGCTGCCCATATGTTCTGTCTTGAAAAAAGGCGGCTCTTCCAAGGTATAAAAAGCAAATTCGATCTCATGTTTGAGCTTGGATTTTTGCAAGGCCAATAATCTTGCGGTTTCCAGTAAACCTGCCACTCCCGAGGCATTATTGTCAGCACCATATCGATCACTAAAGACATCATAATGCGTGCCCATGACCATTTTGGTTTTGGCCTGAGCATTTAAATGGCAAATGACATTTCGATAGCTTAGGCTATTAACTACATAGACCTGAAACTGACAGGGAATGCCAAAACGCTGCATCTGTCCTTTAATCCATGCAGACACTCGATTCAGTTCTTTAACATTCTTGTAATTTCGAAATTCATCGACACTCATGATCTGGCTGAAAAACAATTCCAGATGAGAAATTTGAGCGCGTGTGTTGGTATTGGCAGCACTGAAACTTGAGCCGATTAGACCGGTGACCAACAGCAGCAAAGTACAACATCCTTTTATGATGACCTTAGTCCGCATTTATTATTATCCATTCCTTTATCAAGCGGAGACTTGAACTCAGGACATTAAAGCAGCACTAAATCCTTCATTTCAATTTCAATTTGTTTCCTGACTCAACTTCGTGTTGTTTGATCGTTATAATGAAGTATCCAATTATTGATCTGTCTGTATGAAAATCCGTATCCTGACCATTGGTCAAAAAATGCCAGCATGGGTGCTGACTGGTTTTGAAGATTATTTCAAACGTATTCAGCCCTTTGTACAGACCCAGATTATTGAACTGCCCATGGCCAAGCGCGGCAAAAATGATTCTGAAGCGGATATCCTGAAATATCGAAATATTGAGGGTGACAGCATTTTAAATGCACTCAAGCAGAACGAAATCCTGATTGCGCTAGAAGTGGGTGGACGTGAGTTCAGTACCGAAAAACTGGCTGAAACCATGAAAGGCTGGATGCTGGAAGGCAATGATGTGGTACTGGCGATTGGCGGGCCAGATGGTCATTCGGAAGCAGTACGTAAAGCTGCTGCATGGCATTGGTCCCTGTCTAAGCTCACACTCCCCCATCCCATGGTTCGGGTGATGCTGATTGAACAACTGTACCGTGCAATGACCATTAACCATAACCATCCCTACCATCGTGCAGGTTAATGATTTTGCTGAAGCGTTCTGTTTATGCAACGTTTTGTTGAATAATTCCTCCTGCTTTTTTCGCTATTTTTAATGCATTATTGAGACATCTTCTAGATGTGGTTTGACTTATGAACTTACAAACGTTGCCCGGCTTATTTATTTCTCATGGCTCTCCTATGCTGGCGCTGAATCCTGAGCAAGTGGGTCCTGCCTTGCATCGTTTAAGCGAAAACCTGCCACGCCCGGAAGCGATTATTATCATGTCAGCGCACTGGGAAAGTGAGGCACTGGAAGTCAGTAGCGGTATTCGACCAGAGACCTGGCATGATTTCCGTGGTTTTCCGCCAGAGCTGTATCAATTACGCTATCCTGCACCAGGAAATCCTGAACTGGCCGAGCAGATCTTGGGTTTGCTGGCCAATGCCGGTTTTGCTGCACATGCCAATAGTACTCGTCCACGTGATCATGGCGTATGGATGCCGCTGCTGCATATGTATCCGGATGCGGATATTCCAGTGGTTGAAATTTCCTTGCCCATGTCGATGAGTGCCGATGAAATCTATAAAATTGGTCAAAGTCTGGCACCGCTACGTGAGCAGCAAATCCTGCTGATTGGTTCAGGCAGTATCACGCATAACCTACGTGAACTGTCTTGGGATGGAACGGCGGCTGATGTACCGGTATGGGCATCAGATTTCCGCAATTTTGTCGTCCATAAACTGGCCCATAGCGATTATGATGCGATACTGGACTGGTCCAATATTCCACACATGGCGCGTAATCATCCAACACTGGAGCATTTTGCCCCGATCTTCTTTGCGATGGGGACCGGAAGCCGCTTTAGTCTGGTGCATAGCAGTTTTAGCATGGGTTCTCTGGGCATGGATGTCTACCGCTTCGATTAATCTTGATTGAAAACTCAAAATTTTAACTTTTAAATTTGGATACATTTTGCAACCAAAATCTGCGATATGTATCCATATCTTTTAGAAATGCATCCGTTATCATTTCAATTCTTTGTTCTTTATTATAAATCCATGAAATTAAAATTTATTGTACTGGCATTATTACCTTTAACTTTTGCAGCCTGTCAGTCGGGTGATATCCAGCAGGCTGGAGATCGTACAGTGGCTACCCTACAACAAAAAAGTGAAAATCAGCTTCTTTCTGCCTACCACTGGCAACTAGATCGCGGGCTGGAACGGCCAATCGTGCTCAGTTTCGATGCTCAAGGCCGCCTGAGTGCCGTGACGGGCTGTAATGGACTCAGTACAAACTGGTCAGTGAAAGATAATATTATCAGCACCAGCGAAGTCATAGGAACCGAAATGGCCTGCGATACCGCACTGATGCAACAGGAACGCTTTGTCAGCCAGCTTTTACAAAAACGTGCAATTCCTTTTGCGCTCAATACCACGAACCTTGACCAGCCGACCCTAACGCTTTCCGCTGCCGATGGTCAAAAATATGAATTTACCGGGAAAATGACTCCGGAAACCAGATATCAGGGGCAAGCTGAAACAATTTTTCTGGAAATTTCCCCAGATACAAAATCATGTACCGGTGTGGCTCAGCAAAGCTGCTTGCAAGTTAAACAGGTTAAATATGATCAAAACGGTCTGAAGACCCAGGTCGATAAGGACTGGACATTATTCTATGACCAGATTGAAGGTTTTCAGCATTCACCGAATGAACGCCAGATTATTCGGCTAAAACGTTTTGAAATTAAGAACCCTGCGGCAGATCAATCTAAATATGCTTATATTTATGACATGGCAGTCGAGCGCGAAGCCGTGAAAGGTTCATTATAAAATATCTATCCATAAAAAAACCGAGGCTATGGCCTCGGTTTTTTTAAAGCGACACTCAATCAGACTTAGAATACGCCTTGAGCAAGCATTGCATCAGCCACTTTTACGAAGCCTGCAATGTTGGCACCGTCTACATAGTTCACAGTACCGTCTTCTTTGGTACCGAATTTTACGCAGTTACGGTGAATTTCTTTCATGATCGCATGTAAACGCTCATCAACTTCCTCAAAGGTCCAGCCTAAACGCAATGCATTTTGCGACATTTCCAGACCAGAAGTGGCAACACCACCTGCATTTGATGCTTTACCTGGCGCATAAAGCGTTTTCGCTTCAATGAATTTCTCTACAGCAGCCAAGGTTGAAGGCATGTTTGCACCTTCAGCGACACAGATCACGCCATTTGCGAGAAGCTTTTCAGCATCCTCCGCATCCAGTTCGTTTTGAGTCGCGCATGGCAGTGCGATATCACATGGAATACCCCAAGGACGTTGTCCTTCCAGATATTCAAAACCATGTTTAGAGGCAAATTCTGAAATACGACCCCGTTTTACGTTTTTAAGTTCCATCACTTCAGCAAGCAATGCTTCAGTGAAACCGTCTTTGACGTGAACCGTACCCGCAGAGTCAGAAAGTGAAACCACTTTCGCGCCCAGATACAACGCTTTGTCAGCAGCATATTGCGCAACGTTACCAGAACCTGAAATTGCGACAACTTTGTCTTTGAAGCTTTCGCCACGAGACTTGAGCATTTCCTCAGCGAAATACACAGTACCGTAACCCGTTGCTTCCGGACGCGCCAATGAACCACCGAAGGTTAAACCTTTACCGGTGAATACACATGCAGTGTCGTTACTTAATTTTTTCATCATGCCGGCCATATAGCCCACTTCACGACCGCCCACACCAATATCACCTGCAGGGATATCTGTGTTCGCACCCAGGTGACGATATAGCTCGATCATTAAAGCTTGGCAGAAACGCATGATTTCGCCTTCTGATTTGCCTTTAGGGTCAAAATCAGAACCGCCTTTACCACCACCCATAGGAAGTGTGGTTAAAGCATTTTTAAATGTTTGCTCAAAGCCTAAGAATTTTAGGATTGAAAGATTCACTGAAGGGTGGAAACGCATACCACCTTTAAATGGACCGATCGCTGAGTTGTATTGTACGCGGAACGCACGGTTTACCTGAGTTTGACCTTGGTCATCTACCCAAGAAACTCGGAACTGGATCGCACGTTCTGGCTCAACTAGACGTTCTAGCAAACCATGTGCTGCGTATTGTGGATTCTTTTGAATGAATGGCCACAAACTGGTCATCACTTCTTCGACAGCTTGAAGAAATTCTGGTTGGTGTGCATCACGTGATTTTACGTAATCTAGGAACTCATTAAGTGTGTTGTATTTCAACGCTTAATCCTCAGCAGAAAATGGATCAAAATTGGTCAAATTTACAATCAATGTTAAATTTTGGCGCAAAATATTAAATATCTTTTGTAACTAATCTACAATACTTTTTTTGAAAATACTTTAAAATTAATTTGATAACAAATATTTATATTGATTATGAATATTTTTTCTATGTCAGGAAATGCCAATTGAATCAAGGCTTAGATTCAGATTTATGCTTAATAATAAAGCATAACTTGACCTTTAATTGCGCACGACTTAGGAGTTTAAAAATATGTTAAAATGCATAACTCGACATATTTTGTTTCACTTACTGCAAAGCTCAGCATGAGCAGCTCTGGTTATTCATGAATTCGCCAACTTCTCTGGTCCAATCGATTGATGCTTTACTCCCTCAAACCCAATGTGGACTCTGTGGTCATCGTGACGGATGTTTACCTTATGCCCAGTCGATTGCTGAGGGTGAAAATGCCAATAAATGTGTACCAGGCGGACAGCCTGTTGCCGATGCTTTGGCTGCATTATTAAATCGTCCTGAACTTGTGGCAGAAGAAAGTGTCTGGCCCATTCAAGCCGACGGTCGCCCGCAGCGCATCAAAGCCGTAATTCGTGAAGATGAATGTATTGGCTGTACCAAATGTATTAGCGCCTGCCCGGTCGATGCGATTATTGGCGCCGGCAAACTGATGCATACCATTCTGACCGATTTGTGTACTGGTTGCGAACTGTGCATTCCACCGTGTCCGGTTGACTGTATCGATCTGGTCGAAGACCCACAGCCTTTGCCGACTGAAGCACAGCGTATTGCTGAACAGGACGATTTACGTCAGCGCTATTATGCGCATATCCAGCGTGAAGAAAAACGCCGTACTGACCGTAAGGGCCCAGTCGTCCGTGCAGAAATCAATACTGCCCTGTTTGCCCAGTTCTCTGCTTTAAATGAGCAGCTTCCTGTGATTGGAGTCGTGAATAAGCCGGCGAATACTCCAATTACGCTAGATTCTAAAACCACGATTGAACTGGCAAAACTACGCACCCAAATTAAAAAGCTGGAAAAACAGCTTTCGGTTCGTGAAGATGCCAGCAAACGCCTGCAACTGACAGAATTAGCTGAAAAATTACAGACCTTACAGGGATAAGTACATGACCACTGCGAGCACAAAACCTGTAAAAAACATGACCAAAAAACAGATTCAGACCTTTTTTGAACGCCTGCGTGAACAGCGCCCCAATCCGAAAACCGAACTGAATTATGCCAATCCCTTTGAATTACTGGTGGCAGTAACGCTCTCTGCCCAAGCCACCGATGTCAGCGTGAATAAGGCCACGGACAAACTGTTTCCAGTCGCCAATACACCGGAAGCGATTTATGCGCTCGGTGTGGATGGTTTAAAGGAATATATCAAGACCATTGGTTTATATAACTCAAAAGCAGTCAACGTAATTAAAGCCTGTGAGATGCTGATTCAGAAGCACAACAGCGTGGTACCGGATAATCGTGCAGATCTGGAAGCCTTGCCGGGTGTGGGACGGAAAACGGCCAATGTGGTGCTGAATACTGCCTTTGGTCAACCGACCATGGCGGTGGATACACATATTTTCCGGGTTGGTAACCGTACCGGATTGGCTACAGGTAAAAATGTGCTTGAAGTTGAGTATCGCCTGGTCAAAGTGATTCCGAAAGAATTTATCATTGATTCTCATCACTGGCTGATTTTACATGGCCGTTACTGCTGTATTGCCCGTAAACCGAAATGTCATGAATGTGTGGTCGCCGATGTGTGTAACTGGCCCGATCGTTTTGAATTTGGTGCAGCGCGCGCAATTGCAGTGAAGAATATCGCTATTTCTGAATAGAATTGCAGAACAAAACTAAGACCGAAAAAAAGGTGATCAATACCTCACCTTTTCTACAATTTTCAGCATACCGCTTTTATTTAAAACTGGACTCAGCTTCCACTGAAGCATGCCGAATTATTTATTCTGATCGTGTTCAGCCTGTTCCTGTTCTTTTTTGCGCTGTTCAAGCTCCGCCTGCAATTTCGGGTGCAACTGGCGTTGTGGATGCTTGGCTGCATTTTCTGCACGTTCTTCCTGACGTACTTTATTCAGTATTTTAAAACTCATATAGAACAGACCCATCAACACTGCCAGAAATATAACCATTAATACCAACACGCCAAATTTCATAGCCATAGCACCTGTTCAAATACGCAATAAAAAAGAGCCCTAATATGACTTAGGGCTCTTCGATTGTCAAAATCATCGTTAGCCGATTATTTTGCTTGATCCAGAATCGCGAAAAGCTCAGTCTGAACCTGATCGATTGGACGCAGACCGTTTAACTTGTTGTAAGTCGGTGCATTTTCACCTGATGCTGCACGGCCCTGATAGAAGCCCACCAGTTGCTCAGTTTCAGTATGGTAAGAACCTAAACGCTTACGAATTGTCGCTTCCAGATCATCTGGACGCTGAACCAGATCTTCACCCGTTTCGTCATCTTTACCTTCCACTTTTGGCGGGTTATAAACGATGTGATACACACGGCCAGATGCCGGGTGCTGACGACGGCCAGAAAGACGTTGTACGATCTCTTCATCTGGAACATCGATTTCAATCACGTGATCGATGTTGATACCTTCGTTTTCTAAAGCTTCTGCTTGAGGAATGGTACGCGGGAAACCATCAAAAATACAGCCATTTACACAATCAGGTTGCGCAATACGCTCTTTGACCAGACCAATGATCAACTCATCAGAAACCAAACCGCCATTGTCCATGACACTTTTAGCTTGTAGACCTAATTCAGTTCCTTCACGAATTGCAGCACGGAGCATATCACCGGTTGAAATTTGTGGGATATTGTAGCGCTTACAGATCAACTGAGCTTGTGTACCTTTACCTGCTCCAGGTGGTCCGAGTAAGATAATGCGCATATATAAACATCCTCATTTAAACAATATGTATGACGCCACGACCACAATCGCCCGATTGTGTCCCCCGGCATCTCATTATAAGAAAGCCACAAACAAATGGATTAAACCCGCGACAAAACCGGTTACCCCACCCAATAAAATCAGAATCCATTCATCTTCCTGAAATGCAGGACGTAAAAGATTCTGAAACTCCTTCGGAGTCAACTCGCGTATGCGGTCTCTAAACATTTGATAGATTTTCTGTGCACGGCTCGCATTAAATGCTGGGTCGCATACAGGCACCATCGTAATTTCAATCGAGCGATCGATCAAGTCCGTCTTGAGTTTTGCATACTCTTTTGGCCCTAAAGACAGCTGTAAAGAGGTTCGAACCAGGGGTGTTTCCATAATTTCATTAATATGACGTTTGACAATGCGGCGGGTTTTGTCTTTTTTCCCACCATACATCATCTCGGTCATGATCGATTTTAACGTAATCAGATCTTCTGTGACTACACTTGCGAAAACATCAGAGACTTCATCCTGACGTTTCATAAATGCGCCTTGTATGTTATAGGTGCCAATACGCGGAATGACAGGTTTAATCCATGGAAACTTGCGACTTGTGGTACGGCTAAAGAATTGCGGGTACTTTACCGGGTGCGGATAGAGCGGGTTGAATACCATCCAGATTGCAATCCAGTTGGTCAAAAAGCCCCAGATGGCAGCCCAGAACGGAACAGTCCAGTGCCAAGGCACCACGAACCAGACAATCATCTGGAAAATACCAAAGAACATGCCGATGAGTGCACTGATATGCCAAATAAAATTGATTTCTTTTTGGCCCACTTTCAGAAACATGCGCACCATTAACCGACGGTCACCTTCCATCTGGCTGACCACCATTTCACGCATATCGACAAGTGACTCGACGTTCATGGTCAGCTCGGTCACCAATTCACGCAAAATTGCCGGCATTTGTTTTTGTGCCTGTGCATAAATTCTGCGTTTGATGGCAAAAGGCAGGTTTTCCCAAAGGACTGCATTACGATCCATCATCACTTCATCAATCAGATGTTCCAGTTCGAAACCGACCTGTTCACCAATGATCCGTGCCATATCATCTGGATCCATGGCCTCTAAAAATTCGCGGATGGAACCTAGTTTAGACAAAGTGTTATCGGTAATAATGCCTGAAATACGGCCAGCTTTGCGTGGCACGATCCCCTGCCAGCCGACAGGTACAGGACCGAGATGGACACCCCAAAAATTGATCGGATAAAACACCATTTTCAGTGCCATCCAGACGTGAGCCCACGTTACAAATGCGGTCACCGGAATAATGCTGAGCACGGCCCAAAAATCCGGGCGATTCACAAAGGTTTGCCACAATTCGTTGACGTACTCAAGCATGCATAAGTTCCATATTTAATTTTTTGTTCACAGAATACACATATTTATAAGGTCAAATATTTTGTCTATAAACCGATACTTAAAGTATAGGAAAATTGTAGTCGCGGTTCAGTTTCGGCCACCACACGACCATTTCGATCTTCAAATTTCTCTCCGGCACCAATGCCGACACTAAAACTGCTGATTCGCTCTGAACTCAACAAAACATAGGCCAAATCAATTCCAGCACCTAAGCGGGCCTTGTATTCATTGTCGACGCGTTTGCTTTCAATATGACCCGCATAGCCTCCGACATAATACCCATTTTTATCCTTGCCGGTCAGATGTGCAGGATAACGAAAGCCTACTTGTCCCCCTATCGTTCGATCATCATCCAGAAAAACCCCACCTTTCACATAAGCAATCCCATAAGGATTAACCCATTCAGTATTTAAATGTACCAGCTTCCGGGTAAAACCAGCCCCAACATTAAAGGCTTTTGCCTGAGTAGCTTCTACTTTATCTGCAGTATTATTGATTTGATCATGTGCATAGGCCCCGTTCGCCCACAATGCAAACGCCAACAAAGGGTAAACCTTGTTCATTCCTTCACCATCTTCCTTAATTATAGTTTTTGGTATAGTCCTATTTTTATTCGATTTTACTGTATCAGAATTATCACAACTCTTATATACAGCACTTTACAATTTTCATGTCTGCAAAGTCAAAGCTTAAAGGAACTGATCGTAATGGCAGTTTTTCATTATCAAATCAAGTCCAGTTGCGTTAGAATATTCCACTTTGATTCTTTCCTCCTTTCCTCAGGTCTCAAGTCGATCGCGTATGAAGCAGCACTTTCCTTTAAAAAATGCACAACAAGAAAAGCGCATCTATCGTAGTCGAGTATGGATTTCTGTTGGAATCGTCATCTTTTTTATGCTGCTGCTGGTCAGCCGCTATGCTTATTTACAACTCTTTAATTTCGAGACCTTCAGTACCGCTTCTGACCAAAACCGGATTCGTCTGCAACCTCTGCCTCCAGCGCGCGGTTATATTTATGACCGTAACGGCGTATTGCTGGCCGATAACTACCCGGTTTTTACCGCAACTTTAAGCCGCGCCGATGTGCAGGATATTGACCAGACTTTGGAACGTCTGAAGCCTATTCTGGAGCTGACCGAAGAAGATATTGAACGCTTCCAAAGCCGGATCAAAACAGCACGTAGAACCGAACGGGTTTCGATCAAGCTCAACCTGAATGAAAATGATATTGCCCGTTTTAGCGAGGTCAAATATCAGTTTCCGGGCGTGAATATTGAAACCCAGATGACCCGCTATTATCCGCATGGCGACCTGTTTGCCCATGTGATTGGTTATGTGGGCCGGATTAATGACAAAGAACTCAAAGCCATTGACAAGGATCTGTATGCCGGGACCAACCTGATCGGGAAAATTGGGGTAGAAAAATCCTATGAAGAACTTCTGCATGGGGTGCCAGGAAATGAATCGGTAGAAGCGGATGCTTTTGGTAATGTGCTACGGCATTTGGGCCGTAAGGATCCGGTGCGCGGTAATGATCTGTTCTTGTCACTGGATTATGGTTTGCAGGTGGTGGCTTCAGAGCAACTGGCTGGACGCCGTGGTGCGATTGTGGCGATGAATCCGAAAACTGGGGAAATTCTGGCACTGGTTTCCAGTCCAAGTTTCAATCCAAATCTGTTTGTAACCGGTATCAGTCATAAAGATTATAGTGATCTGCGTGATAATCTGGATCAACCTTTATACAACCGCGCCGTGCAAGGGGTTTATCCTCCTGGTTCAACCATTAAACCGATGTTTGCATTGGGCGGCCTGCATTATGGTCTGGTGGACTGGGATACCACTATTTCTGATCCGGGCTATTTCAGTCTGCCGGGCGATAGTCACCGCTTCCGTGACCATAAAAAATCCGGGCATGGCGCAGTCAACATGCACAAAGCTCAGGTCGTTTCTTGTGATACTTATTTCTATGTCATGTCCTACCGCATGGGCATTGAGAAAATGAACACCTGGATGCGTCAGTTTGGTTTTGGTGAAAAAACCGGCGTGGATTTACCAAGTGAAAGCTCAGGACTGTACCCGAACCCGGAATGGAAGATGCGTACCCGTAACGCCAAATGGTTACGAGGTGAAACTATTTCGGTGAGTATCGGTCAGGGGGCTTTCACTTCAACGCCGTTACAACTGGCCATGGCAACGGCCATTACCGCCAACCATGGCAATAAAGTCATTCCGCATGTGTTACGTGAAAGTCGCGGTGCCAAAGCGTTCAAGGTACATAATGGTACCCACGGCAAGATCGATTTTAATGGTCAGGAAGAAGACTGGATCAAGATGCGTGATGCCATGGTCGACGTGATTCAATCTGGTACAGGCCGAGGCATCAAAAGTGGCTTACAATATTCCATTGCAGGTAAAACCGGTACAGCTCAGGTGAAGAGCATTGCTCAAGGCAAGCGTTATAATGAATCCTTATTGACCGACCGTCAGCTGGATCATGGCCTGTTTGTCGGTTTTGCACCTGCTGAAAATCCTGAAATTGCGATTGCGGTCATTCTGGAAAATGGTCGTGGCGGTAGTGCAGCCACTGTGCTGGCTCGTCCGATTTTTGATTATTGGTTGCTGCATAAAGATAAGAAGCCGGTACGCCCGCAAGGTCATCAGCTCAGTGGTGGTCTGATGACAGCCGGAATCAAGCCTGCTGAATTGCCAAGTGGTGCAGGCATGTTGAGTCAAGATGCAGCCACTGTAGCTCCAGCCAATATTCAGCCACCAGATCCTGCCACCAATCCATCTGCAAATGCAGCTGCTCCAGCTGTAGCACCTCCTGCTCCCACACCGGTAGAACGAGACTAAAATGAAAAACCAACTTCGAATTATTGGGGGTGACTGGAAACGTCGTCAACTACCTTTTGCCAGTATTGAGGGTTTACGCCCGACGCCTGATCGAGTACGCGAAACCCTGTTTAACTGGCTTATGTGGGACGTACAAAATGCACAGGTTTTGGACATTTGTGCAGGATCTGGTGCCTTGGCTTTTGAAGCCTTATCGCGTGGTGCGGCCTCAGTCGTCATGATTGAACCAGATCGTACTCAGGCACAATTCCTGACCCAGAATCTTGAACTATTACAAGTCACCAAAGCACGCGCCCAATTGAAAATAGCAACGGCGCAGCAAGCGTTAACCAGCCTGCAAACACAATTTGATCTGGTTTTTCTCGATCCACCGTATAGCCTGAACTTATGGGAAGAGCTGGCATTACAGGCGGATCATCTGGTGAAAAATAATGCTTATATTTATGTGGAAGCAGACCGTGATCTACAGTTGCTTAAATTACCAGCGTCATGGCGACTCATTAAAAATACCAAAGCCGGCACAGTGCGTGCAGGGCTTTATCAAAAAAGTGTTTCTTAAATAAAGTTACAATTAAGACCCATTAAAAAAGGATTCCGCGGTGGAATCCTTTTTTGTCAATAATAGTCAAACTGAAAGACGCGAGAAGTATTTTAGTCACGATCACGGCGCCAATCACGGTTGTCACCTCTGTCACGCTTCCAATCCCGATGATCTCTATGCTCCCGATTTTTCCAGTCACGATCCTTGTGGTCTCGATCATAATGTCCGTTGCGATCCCGGTGATCACGAGAACCTTCATCCCATGGATCAACCACACAACCTGTTAATGACACTGCCAATACAGAAAGTAAAATCGCTTTTTTAATCATGTCCCTAATCTCTTTACTGCACCCTATCAGTATCAGGCGAGTTCATGGAGACTAAACGAACTCATTGTTGCTCTGTTGTAGTGATTTATGCATTTTTATGCAGGAATAAAAAACTCATTCCTTATTTTCGTTTTAATATTTTACGCACATTTGAACTTTAATTTGCATAAATACAGCTAACTAAAAGCTTGGCTTTTGCCCTGATCTTTAGAATACTGCTGCCTTTCCTTCTGACCTGACCTTTATGACCTGGCTGTTATTTATTCTTGGTGCAATGGTCGCTGGTTTCGTACAGGGGCTGACCGGTTTTGCCTTTGCCCTGATTGCCATGTCATTCTGGGTCTGGGTATTGGCTCCGCAACTGGCAGCGCCCTTGCTGGTATTTGCTTCTATCTGGAGTCATTTAATTTCACTGACGCAGGAACAGAAGCCACCCATATTATCTAAACAGTGGCTACTGCCTTATTTAGTAGCGGGTCTGATTGGCGTACCGCTCGGCACTTACCTGCTGCACATCATCCAAGCTGATACATTTAAACTGGTTTTGGGCATTTTTCTGGTGCTCTGGTCTCCGCTAATGCTGCTCAATCCACAAATCAAAACCATTCAGCGCTCGGGAAAGATAGCCGACAGTAGTATCGGATTGATGGGTGGAATATTAGGCGGACTCGGTGGTTTCTGCGGAGCTGTCCCTTCAGCATGGGTGATGTTGAAACAACTCCCGAAAGCCCAGCAACGCTATATCTTGAGGCATTTTAATTTTGCAGTTCAGGTCTTCGCACTCGGTACCTATCTATGGCAAGGTATGATCGATCAAAGTCATTTACCCTATATGGCAGTGTTAATAGTTTTTGTCAGTATTCCGGCCATTTTAGGGGCAAAACTCTTCTATAAAATTTCTGAACTGCTGTTTAAACGCATTATCCTGAGTTTGCTGTTCAGTGCCGGCTGTTTTCTTCTAGCGTCCCAATTCATTTAAGCCCAATCTCATGCAGAATCCGTTTACTTTGCCTCAGGCTTGAATCCGCTGACATAACTGCTATGTTAGGGCCAATATTTCGTAATATAGATCATCATTATGCAGATTCGTGATCAGATTGTTCTCGTTACCGGCGGAGCACGTGGCTTGGGCTTGGCGATTACTCAAGCCCTATTGGCAGAAGGTGCTCGCGTCGTCGTCAATTATCATAGCAGTCAGCAAACCGCCGAACAGCTTGTGCAGCAGTATCCCGAGCAGGTCTTTATTTATCAGGCCGATGTCACTCAGGCTGATCAGGTACGGACTTTATTTGCTGCGGCAAAAAACCATTTCGGGGAAGCGATTCATGCGGTCGTCAATAATGCGCTGATTCAGTTTGAATTTAATGGGGATGATCGTCCTAAGGTTGAAGATTTAACTTGGGAGACCATGTCACGTCAATTCAGTGGTGCAGTACAGGCCGCCCTCAATACCACGCAAGCCGCACTGGACGATATGAAGCACACGGGTTTTGGCAGGATCATCAATATCGGCACAAACTTAGTGCAAAATCCGGTGGTTCCTTATCATGACTATACCGCAGCAAAAGCGGCTTTATTGGCCTTTACTCGCACTACGGCGCAGGATTTGGGACAATATGGTATTAATGTCAATATGCTCTCTGGCGGCCTGTTACAAACCACAGATGCCAGTAAAGCCACACCAGACTTTGTTTTTGATCTAATTGCTCAATCAACTCCTTTACGCCGCGTGATTACACCAGAAGAGTTTGCTGCTGCAATCCTGATGTTTTTATCGCCTTATTCACGTGCCGTGACCGGACAAAACCTGATTGTGGATGGCGGCTTGGTTAAAGGTTAACTGACCAGAGAATAGACCGGGATTTTTAGATTCTATTGTTCTATTTTTTGACCATCTGGTAGATTAAAAAGGTTTTGTGACCGGATTTTACTTCTACAATACGGTGTTCCCATAAAACCTTTTGTCTATTTTCTATGAAATTTATCACGACATTGCTCAGTACCTTATTGCTGGCAGGTTGTATGTCTAGCGATCTGAAAAAATCGGAACAGCTGCTGCAAAATTTCCAGTGCTCCCAGATCGAGATGTCACAGATGTCGCATACCAGTATGACCGATTATTATCAGCATTCGCTCTATAGCACAAAATCCAAGGCCGAAGCGTATATCGAGCATTATCACCAAGGTGAAAAGTTATTTGATATTCCCTTATCGGAAGTTGTGCAACAGCAATATGAGCTGTATAAAAGTGCCTGTCAAAGCCTCGGTGGAATTTTACCCGCTTCTGAAAACTAAGTAGTATTTGTCTGATATTCTTAATTCTTAGGCAATAAAAAAGCAGGGAAAATACCCTGCTTTTTTTACAATGCAATTTTAATTCTGATAATAACGCTGATCGACACTGAAACATTTAGGGAATTTTGGCTGAATATCTGCATAAAATGCCATGATTTCCGCCATATCTTTTTCATAATCCCCTGTCGGATAAACAATTTTACCTACACCAGTTTTTTTCTTAGCATAGTCCATATAAGCCAAAGCAATCGGTACACCCGCATTGATCGCAACATGATAAAAACCGGTTTTCCACTGTTCCTGTTTGGCACGCGTTGCTTCTGGTGTGACCAGCATGACCAGTTTGGGATGGGTCTTAAATAAATCCGTCATCACCTGTACCATGCTCGGACGCGGTTCACCCGGCTGCTTAGGTCGACGGTCAATCCCGATTCCGCCCATCGCCCGTACAAAAGGCCCCAATGGAAATTTCATATAACTGTCTTTAATGGTTAAGCGAACATTCACACCTAACGCTTTCAAAGCCAGACGCGCATAGAGTGCATCCCAGTTACTGGTATGAGGAGCAGCAATCATGACACATTGCTCTAAATCTAGTGGCCAGTGATTATCAATTTCCCAACCCATCATGTTCAGACTTTGTTCTGCTAACTTCTCAAACACCTTATGCACCAGTTCTATTCAAATCTGCGCAGATTCTAGCAATCTAAGCAAATATAGATAGTGCAAATTGCACAACAAATAACCAATTAATCTATATTTGTATAATTAGATTTTTCAAATAAAAAATGAATTAAACACTTATACATTTCAACTTAATTTACCCATCAAGCAGCACTCAGGTTTGACTACCTCGCTCCATCAACGATGATTGTGAAATAAATTCAAGAGCTTATTCACTAAAATGCTCCTAACCTCCTCATTTTGGGATATGGCAAAACATCACGTCTTTTTATACTTCCCTGACATTATAATTTCAGCAAGATTCTAATGAAAAAGACTTTAATTTGTCTTGCTTTAACGGGGTTAATCACGGCATGTGGCGGTTCGGACAATGATTAAGCCATATGAAAATATTCTTCGACAGCACTCAATTAAAAATTTCGGAAGCCCAAAATCCAGATGAAAGTGCAATTTTTACGAAAATTACCCTTCATAATTCGGGAATTATAGGTGCCTGGAGCTCAGGTTCGGGTAAACAATTATTCGTTTTCAAGGCAAATCATACATATACGCTAGTTGATGCTATCGGGCATGATCAAGTCGAAGCTGGAGACACATCTTGTAGTGGAGCGGGAATCGAATATGGTAACTACCAGATCCGAGATAGTAAATTATTTGTAGATTGTTCAGATCATTGATACCAACGGTTGTACAGGTCTTTCCGAGACTCATGCACATTTAGGTTTGTTAGGTACAATTGATGCTATTATCCTCACATTGACGGGAAGTAGCGAAGGTGGTTTTACACTCTCTCGACTCAACTAAAATAAAATCAACTCAGATAATCCCATCAGAAGATGGCGTTATCTTAATCAATATGTTCAAACTGAATCGTACATCCCATTAATAAGTGCATCAGCTCAATTTGTGAGGTGCAGTTGGTCTTTTCATAAATATTTTTAAAATAGGTGCGAACTGAACTTAGGGTAATACCACATTGCTCTGCAATATCTTCCAGCTTATAGCCATTAATTAACAATTCACATAAATCAAATTCTCGCTTTGACAGATGGTAGCACTGCTGTAGATAAGCTCTAGACAGTGAGTAATGCTCGTTCTTGTCGGTCATAAATAATGCAATCTGGTGCTGATCTGCTTGTAAAGGTTGAATATTTCTTAATTTTTTAAACGGCACGATTGTGAGCATTAATTGAGACCCTGTACTATCACTCAGTGCCAAGATTCCACCGACCTCAGCCTGAACCGTTGTAGCATCCAGTAAAGCACTTTCTAACAACTGATCAAGACGTGCCTGCTGAGAAGGATGGGTTTTTAGATGATTATGTCTATCCAGATCCAGACATGAACTTTGATGAATCATCTGCTGTGCAACAGGATTGGAATAGCTTAAACACAAGTTTTGATCAAGCAGCATAATCCCTGTTTTTAAACCCTCCAATAGCGTATACAAGTTTAAATTATCTTGTTGAATCAAGCTGATTTGCCGGTGAATTTGTAAAGCCCGGCGTAAATGAATACTGATTCGTCGGAGAAAATCCAGCTCTGCCTGTTCAAAAGGCTGCACCTCAGGCGCACGATGGATACCGAGTACGGCCCAGCGATAATGACCTCGATCGAGCAACACGCCTGCCAGATAGCAGACACCTGTTGGCTTTAAACATTTTTCATAAAATACATAATGATCCGTACCGGGCCGCTCTGCATAATGCTGACAATTCTGATTTAGCGCATCCCCCATCTCAATATCATTCCATAAGGGCATATGAAGTTTCATATCAATCACTCTGATACGTTCATCCTGATAGGCAGCCAAACTTTCATTCGGGATATTATACGTGTGAACAAAATCATAGCCTGGATTAAGCTGATCCAGACCGGTAAAAATTGCACTCTTACTTTTAGTGTAGCTCACGATATCTTCGATCACCTCCAGCCACAAAGCTGGCAATAATGCAGCATCATAAATTTTTGCAATAAGATTATTTTCTTGTTCTAATTTCATTGCTGCCTCATTTTTTATAGTTCTTTCTTAATCATAGCGCCAAGCAGCCCTTGGTGAAACGACATAAAATGCCTTTAATATTTTATGAAAATCCCTGAAGTCTATTGATTGATGAATAACTTTGATCTGATTCACCTAATGAATCAAACTTTAACAAGATTGCTCTATTTATCTATATAGACTGCTTTTAATGTAATTAGCTAACAAATAAATCCATAGGATCAAAACAATGAAGAAATTTATATTCACCGCTGCGATGGCAGTCGCTATTTCATCAACGTTGACAGCATGTTCAAAACAGAATGACAATGAGCCAATGAATCATAATGCACCATCCAGCCCAACCATGATGGAGCAAAATAACGCGAATACCAGTGTGAACCGTACTGATAGCGCAGAGACCTCATTAGATTGGGCAGGTGAATATGAAGGTGTATTTCCTTGTGCCGACTGTGAAGGCATTAAAGTCGAGTTACAGCTTAATTCAGATAAGACTTATGAACTGAGTGAAGAATATTTAGGGAAAGCTAATAATAATGAATTTGAACTCAAAGGCAGTTTTAGTTTTGATCCTCAGGATCCGTCACTCATCACATTAGATAACAAAGCTGAAAACCGTAAATTCTTTGTTGGCGAAAATTTTATCGAAGCACGTGATGTTGAATCAGGTAAAAAAATTGAGAGTAATTTAAATTATAAATTAGTTAAAAAGTCTTCATCATAATTTTGTAAAGAATAAAAAAATCCCCGCTATTGCGGGGATTTTTTATACCTCAGTATAAGGAGTAATTACTTACCGCCAAATACGTATGATACACCTACACGGCCACCAACTTCGTTACCGCCAGCGAAACCAAGTGCTGCACTTACAGAAGTGCGACCATCGGCAAACACGCTTGCAACACCTAGGGCACCAGCAGATTCGCCTTCATAGTGACCTACGCCGCCAAATACAGCGAATTGACCAGCACCGATGTTAGGAATTTGTTGTTGCGCAGCTAATGCGATTGCAACACCACGGTAAGCAGTTTTTTCTACGTCATCAATACGAGAGTTCAACTGATTAACACGGCTATTTAATTGACCAGCTGTTGTATTGAATTGAGTTAAACGTTGATCCACTTCAACAATTTTAGCATCGATTTGAGCAGTTGCTCCACCTACAGCGTCGTCTACAGTAGTTTGGATATTATCAACAATACTTACACCATTGATACGGAAGTCACCAGAATCTACATAGTCAGCAGTGATTGTAGTTTTAGCAGATGTAGTACCATTTACATCAGTTGTAGATTTTTTAACTTCTAAACCGTAAATATTACCGCCTTCTGAATCAGTAGCAATAATACCAGTTTCTACACTTTGAGACTTAGTTGTAGTTGGACCATTTGTACCAACTTGGAAATCTGTACCTGCTGGAATTACACCTGCAGATGCATTGGTATCACTACCACCCACTAAAATTTGACCAGCATTGTCAAAAGATTGTACCGATTCACCATATACAGTTTTAGTAGCACCTACAAATGCTGTTGAATTAATTTGGTTTGTAACACCGCCAAACAGACCAGAAGCTGCACCAGCACCTACCAATGTAAGGTTTTCGATTGAGTCGACAGTTGTTTCTGTAAGAGTTTTATCAGCAGCAACCGTGTAATATTTGCCATTGAATTCAATAACTTGTGCATCTCGAACACCAGTTTCACTAATTGTACCGTAAGCTTTTAGTGGTGTAGTAGCTACAGCTGTGCCACCAGTAATTTGCTGTGATGTTAAAGTACCTGTCTCATAGTTAATAGAAACATTACCATTTAAATTTTCTGGGTTAACTTTAATTAAGGTTAAACCATGTGCATTAAGGGCAGTTTCAGCAACTGTAGTTGTTCCATTTGGCGCAACAATGATCTCTGTTGACATTACGCCAAGGTTGTTACCATTAGAACCTTCAAAAGCACCTACTGAAAGATTTTGGAATTTACCATTGCCAACAATCGTAGTATCTGCTTCTTCCAACACACCATCAATCGCTTGCTCATCATCTTCAATTTCACTAGTTACGTTACCAGAAAATTGAACTTCATCACCTATAACAGTTGTATTAGAAGATAATGAATATTCCCAAGTATGTGCTGTGTCTGCAGGTACTTCTACAGGTTCAGATTCTTCAGGACCACCAACGACAGTCTCAGTACCAACTAAACCACCACGAACAAACGTATAGCCATCCGCTTTAATAGTTGCAACTGTCTCATTTTCTAATTCATTAAATTTATAATTAGTAGTAGAACCTTCGATTAGATCACGTGTATAAACTTTGTTACCAATTGCATATACATAAGTAGGCTCTGTCGTACCTTCTGCAGTGAATGCATACTGATCGACAACTTGCTCACCTTTTTTTGGCTCAGCCGCATTCGCCATTGTGAATGAAGCTAAAGTTAAAGCAGCTGCTAAAAGAGTCTTTTGAAATTTCATGTAAATTTCCTTCAATTTTTATAAAAAGACTGGTCTACCCTAGGATTGATGTAAACCAGCAAAACTGAGTTGAATGTCTGGTTGTTCTGGAGACTGCCATCCACTACCTGCCGCTGCTAGAGCGGACCTGAGGCAATAATATACAAAACGAAACAAAGATATCAATCAATATTTGATTTATTTTTAAATTTAAAATTGATTTTGAGGGTGAAAATAATATGAAATTAACTTAAGATTTTGTTTTAAATAGCAATTTAAGAAATAAAAAATGATAAAGTAACCTTGATTAATTCACAGATTGATTGACTAATATTTTTATTTAGTTGAATTCAATCTAAAGTGTAGAAATAAATAAAAATTACAAATAATTACAACAAGATAGGCTGAAGAACTTTGTTACAATTGAAATATGAATAGAGTTTTCTTAAAATTGGGCTCTGAAAAATATTGTGGCATTCAAAATACATTTTTAAGATAGAATTTAAAAATGTATGATGGTTTAGAAAGAGAGAGAATGGAATTTATGAGCAATCAAGAAGAAAAAAAATTATTTGCTGAACGCTTAAAACAAGCTTTAATGGATAACGGACACCCTATTAGTCCGACTTATTTATCTAAAGAATTTAATAACCGTTACGATGGCACCTCTATTTCGGTGCAATCTGCAAATAACTGGTTATTAGGTAAGGCCATCCCTAGCCAAGATAAACTCTCTATTTTAGCGATTTGGTTAAATGTATCTAATCAATGGCTAAGATTTGGAGACCAAGATATTAATCCTAGTGCCCAGATTTCAGAACACGATGCTGGAGATCTAGACTATTATCTGAAGTTTCGCGCTTTAAAAAATCATCATAAAGATATCATTAAAAAGTTGATTGATGAGTTAAATCAATTGTAATTTTTATGCGTGAAATAAGCTAAAATTTTTTTATGCTCATGCTCATACCTCCGTAAACGATCTTCATATTCCTTTAATTTTCGGTATAAAGACTTTAATTCACATTTACTAATCAATACCAATTCAGAATGATCCTCTGAACTTTTCCCCTCATTATTTATAACTGTACTGTTCATATAGCCGCACATCAATTATATTTTGATTAAATCATAAACCAAAAATTTATATATTCCAAGATCAAATGTTACAAAAATAAACATTAATCAATTTTTTAATAAAAAATGATACCCTGTTTGCATTTTTTAATCTAGATCAAACTTATGTCTCAAATTTTACTCTATTTTTTATTGAAATCGTACTTTTTTATCAAGAAATAAAAAAAATCCCTACCTGAGGTAGGGATTTTTTTAAGATCGGATGATCAACATGAATTACATCATGCCGCCCATACCACCCATGCCGCCCATATCAGGCATTGCAGGCTTGTCTTCTGGAATATCCGTGATCATACATTCAGTTGTCAACATTAATGCAGCAACAGAAGCAGCATGCTCAAGTGCTGAACGCGTTACTTTTGCTGGGTCAAGAATACCCATTTCGAGCATATCGCCATAAACACCTGTTGCCGCGTTATAACCGAAGTTGCCTTCGCCATTTTTCACAGCATTGATCACCACTGAAGGCTCATCACCCGCATTCGATACGATTTGACGAAGCGGCGCTTCAATCGCACGACGTAGAATGTTGATACCTACGTTTTGGTCATCATTCGCGCCAGTTACGTTATCCAATACTTTCGCTGCACGTACCAGTGCAACACCACCACCTGCAACCACACCTTCTTCAACCGCAGCACGCGTTGCATGAAGGGCATCGTCTACACGGTCTTTCTTCTCTTTCATTTCAACTTCAGTCGCAGCACCGATTTTGATCACTGCAACACCGCCTGCCAATTTAGCAACACGTTCTTGAAGTTTTTCTTTGTCATATTCAGACGTAGATTCTTCAATTTGCGCACGGATTTGCTGAACACGTTCAGAAATTTGACCTGCATTACCCGCACCATCCACAATCACTGTGTTTTCTTTAGATACAGTCACTTTATGTGCAGTACCTAAATGTTCAAGTGCAGTTTGATCTAGCTGCATGCCAATTTCTTCAGAAATCACCGTACCGCCAGTCAAGATCGCGATGTCTTGCAGCATCGCTTTACGACGATCACCAAAACCAGGCGCTTTTACTGCACATACTTTGATGATGCCGCGCATGTTGTTGACAACCAAAGTTGCCAACGCTTCGCCTTCAACATCTTCAGCGATGATCAAAAGCGGTTTACCTGTTTTCGCAACTGCTTCAAGCACTGTGATCAACTCACGAATGTTGCTGATTTTTTTGTCAACCAGAAGAATGAACGGATTTTCAAGCTCCGCAGTTAGCGTGTCTTGCTTGTTTGCGAAGTATGGCGAGATGTAACCGCGGTCAAACTGCATACCCTCTACCACATCTAGAGAATCTTCAAAGCCTGAACCTTCTTCTACAGTGATGACGCCTTCTTTGCCCACTTTTTCCATTGCTTGCGCAATCAGTTTACCTACAGTGGTGTCAGAGTTTGCAGAGATCGAACCGACTTGTTCAATCGCTTTAGAATCAGACGCAGGTTGAGCAGTTGCTTTAATTTCAGCAACCAAAGATTTAACCGCAATATCAATACCGCGTTTCAGGTCCATTGGGTTCATACCCGCTGTAACGGACTTGATGCCTTCGTTCAAAATTGCTTGAGCCAATACAGTTGCAGTGGTTGTACCGTCACCTGCGATGTCATTGGTTTTTGAAGACACTTCACGAACCAGCTGAGCACCCATATTTTCGAATTTATCTTTTAGGGTGATTTCTTTGGCAACCGTTACACCATCTTTGGTGATGTGTGGCGCACCGAAAGAACGGTCGATCACAACGTTACGGCCTTTAGGACCTAGTGTTACTTTCACTGCATCTGCAAGGATATTCACACCAGCAATCATTTTGCTGCGCGCTGAATCACCAAATTTTACGTCTTTAGCTGACATTTTTGACTCCAAATACTTTTAATATCTTTTAAATTCTGATGAACATAAGACGACTTTAAACGGAAATTAAGCAAATACCGCTAAAATGTCAGATTCTTTCATAATAAGAAGTTCTTCGCCGTCAACTTTCACAGTTGTACCCGCATACGTACCGAACAATACTTTATCGCCAACTTTTACATCTAGCGCACGTACACCATTGTCAGTGATTTGACCATTACCTACAGCAATGATTTCACCTTGAGCTGGTTTTTCTGCAGCAGAACCAGGAAGTAAAATACCGCCAGCTGTTTTAGTTTCTTCTTCAACACGACGAATAACAACGCGGTCATGTAATGGACGAATGTTGCTCATATTTAACTCCATCAGACTAAGTCTTTTTTAGGTCACTGATGACGACTTAATTATTCCATGGGTCATCATCAAAAATTTTTGATGTCACTTTTATGGAGATGGAATAAAACGCTTCAAGGGCAAAAATGAAAAAAAATTGCTTTTTTTTAACGAATACTGATTTTTCGTCTATTTATTCAACATATCAGGCTTTAACAGAAAGGACTGGGTCACATCATCGAATAAATACTGGGAAATTTTTCCTGATGCATCAATCAGATTAAAACTATTTGGCTCTTTTTTATGTAGCCGATGCGAGGCTGAAGTACCTGCATGTACATCATAAACAGGATGATCTGCCCCCAACTCAAAGATCAGGTTCAAATCATAAACCGCAGGTTGATGCAGATGTCCATGCAAGACTGCAAACAGGCCATGTGCTGCCCAAGCCTCTAAAGCAATTTTGGCCATCAATGGACTATCCTTAAAACCGCGCTTATTTTGAAAAGGCACATAGAACGGTTGATGGCTGACAATAATTTTTAATTTGGAAGAAGGCGCTTGGCCTAATTTCCGATCAATACGCTGAATCTGCTCAAGCGATAAATGCCCTTTGGTGTGATAGCGGCGCCGGATTGAGTTCACCCCCACCAGATAAAAGTTGTCTGTTTCAAGTGTGGGTTCAAGTTCACCAAAAAAAAGCTGATAACGGGTAAATGGATTGAACAGCCGATTCCACAAATGATAGAGCGGAATATCATGATTACCCGGAATTACCAGATAAGGTGTCTCAAGCTGATCTAAAAACCGCTTACAGGCCAAAAACTGACTTAAACGTGCGCGTTGGGTCAGATCACCACTGACGACGACCGCTTCCAGAGGATGAGTCTGACAGAACTGTCGAATTGCCTCTAAACACTCGGGTTTTTCTGTCCCAAAATGCAGATCAGACAGATGCAGGATCATGCGGCACCCTTACACTCAGGCTGTTTTTTAAAACAGAAATATTGAGGGGCGGCGCCATTTCTACGATTTCGCCATCAATCGCCACCATCAATTTCTTGGATCTAGATTCGATACGGACTTGATCGGCAGCAAAACTGTAAACATCCGAAGCCTGATCAATCTTGCCACGAACCAACTGATACACAAGCTTAAATAAAGTTAGCTTATCACTTTTAGAAACCACTACTCCTGCGACTTTACCCTGCTCTGCTGCTTTGGCAATCTGCATTTTCATATCTGCCAGTTGCAAGGGATTGTTGCCAAAAAAGATCAGGGGTGTTTTTACCGGATATTTCTTGTGATCTACCCAGATTTCCAGTTTCAGTTCCTTACGGTCGCGAATCAGCACATCCAGTGCGGAAGTATAGGCATGTAACGGCAATCGACCAAACCGCCGGTTATAATCTTCACGTTTTTTGATAAATAAGGGATACAGGCCCAAACTGGCATTATTCAGATAAATATCCTGATTAATTTGGGCTACATTGATACGTTTAGATTGTCCCGTGGCAATCACTTTAGCGGCTTCAATTAAATCCAAGGGAATATCTAATAATCTGGCTACATAATTAAAAGTACCCAAGGGTAAAATTCCAACAGAAATTTGCGTATTCAATAAATGTTTGGCGACTGTATTTAAAGTACCATCCCCACCTGCTGCCACCACGATACCTGCTTCATCCGACGCTAAATGTCGTGTCAACACCTCCACCATAACGTGATCAAATTGCTGTGAATCATTGATTTCATAAGCTTTAGTCTGATAACCTTGCGCTGAAAATATTTCAGTCAGTTGTTCATAGCTCCCTTCTGGCCCTTGTATGCGAAAACCAGCATTATGATTATAAATAAGCGATAAGGGTTTAGATTGATTAGACATTTTTCGCACAACTTTATGAAGCCTATTGGCATTTTGTCCAATTCATAGACAATTAACAGTAGCTTTATGTAAAATTCAAATGGCAACCATTTATTTAATCAATAACGAATATGAGACGTGCTATAAAATTAATAAATTGATTTTATTAATAATTTTTAAAATAAATATCACCCATAATTAAAATAAATAACCAAGGTAATTCAAATATTTAGTTTTATCTTATTGTTTTCATTATATTTACAAATAAAATAGCATTATATGCCAAAAGAAATCTAGTGCTTCTTTGGTCTTATTTTTTTTATCATTTTATGCTTTAATACAGCCACTTTTTTTCATATATCATCCGGGCAACATTTTTATTGCTCGGATTGTACTTTGTACATCCTTTTTGTACACATTTGAGATAGGCCTCACCATGACCCAAGTGAACGCACCAGAATTCGTTCGTCACCCTAAGCTTATTGCTTGGGTGGAAGAGATTGCTAAATTAACAAAACCAGCAAAAATTGAATGGTGTGACGGTAGCGCAGAAGAATATCAACGTTATATCGACTTGATGATCGCTAACGGCACAATGCAAGCACTGAATCAAGAAACTCATCCTGGTTCTTATCTTGCGAATTCTGATCCTTCTGACGTTGCTCGTGTTGAAGGTCGTACTTACATTTGCTCTGAAAACAAAGAAGACGCTGGCGCAACCAACAACTGGGAAGCGCCTGCTGAAATGCGTGCTCGCCTCAACGGTTTGTTTGACGGTTCTATGAAAGGTCGTACTTTGTACGTTGTGCCTTTCTCTATGGGTCCTTTAGGTTCTCATATTGCACACATCGGTATCGAATTAACAGATTCTCCTTACGTTGCTGTAAGCATGTCTAAAATGGCTCGCATGGGTAAAGCTGTTTATGACGTTCTAGGTACTGATGGCGAATACGTTCCATGTGTACATACTGTGGGCGCTCCGCTAGAACAAGGCGAAAAAGACGTTGCATGGCCTTGCAACCCTGAAAAATACATCGTGCATTATCCAGAAACTCGTGAGATCTGGTCTTACGGTTCTGGTTACGGCGGTAACGCATTGCTTGGTAAAAAATGCCTGGCTTTACGTATTGCATCATTTATGGGTCGTCAACAAGGCTGGTTAGCTGAACACATGCTGATCCTTGGCGTGACCAATCCACAAGGCGAAAAACACTATATCGCAGCGGCATTCCCATCTGCATGTGGTAAAACCAACTTCGCGATGTTGATTCCACCAGCGGGCTACGAAGGCTGGAAAATTGAAACTGTAGGTGACGATATTGCTTGGATCAAACCAGGTGAAGACGGTCGTCTATATGCAATCAACCCTGAAGCTGGTTTCTTCGGTGTAGCACCGGGTACAAATACCAAGACCAACCCGAACTGTATGGCAACATTAACTAAAGATGTGATCTATACCAACGTTGCTGTAACTGACAACGGTGAAGTTTGGTGGGAAGGTCTTTCTAAAGAAGTACCTGCTAACCTGACCAACTGGAAAGGTCAACCTCACACTGGCAAAGAAAAAGCTGCGCATCCAAATGCTCGCTTCACTGTTGCTGCTGGTCAATGCCCTTCGATTGACGCTGACTGGGAAAATCCAGCAGGTGTTCCAATTTCTGCGTTCATCTTCGGTGGTCGCCGCGCGGACACAGTGCCTCTAATTTCAGAAGCATTTGACTGGGTTGATGGTGTTTACAAAGCTGCAACTATGGGCTCCGAAACCACTGCTGCTGCTGTTGGTCAACAAGGTATTGTTCGTCGTGACCCGTTCGCGATGCTTCCTTTCGCTGGCTACAACATGGCGGATTACTTCACGCACTGGTTAGAAATGGGCGAGCAAGTTGCTGAGAAAGCTGAAGCTGCTGGCAACAAACTTCCTGGCATCTATAACGTGAACTGGTTCCGTCGTGACGCTGAAGGCAACTTCGTATGGCCTGGTTTCGGTCAAAATATGCGTGTTCTTGAGTGGATCATTGACCGCTGTGAAGGTCGTGCAACTGCTGTTGACACACCAATTGGCCGCGTTCCAACTTATGAACAATTGAACTGGACTGGTTCTGACTTTACTAAAGAACAATTTGACCTTGTGACTGCTCAAGATAAAGATCAATGGATCAAAGAACTTGAAAGCCACACTGAATTGTTCGACAAACTTGGTGGTCGTTTACCAGAGGCGTTAAAACAACGTCAAGCAGAATTAATTGCTGCGGTTAAATCTGCTTAATTGCTGATTGATCTAAAAGTTTGATTAAAAAAGGTCGCGTAAGCGGCCTTTTTTATTAAATGGATAAACAATTGATCACAATTGACCAGAGCAGCAGTTGAAGCAAACTATGGCATAATTAGCGCAAGACTTTAGGAAATATAAATATGAAAAGAACAACAGTCATTTTAGCTCTGGCTGCAAGCAGCTTCATGTTGAGTGCGTGTCAGACGGCACCACATCAGTTCAACGGAAAAAGTGGCTATGAAATTCTGGAACGTTCAGGCAATACAGCAACCTTGAGCTATACGCTCTCAGGACGGCCCAATCAGGATGAAAGAAAATTGCAGGCAGCCTGTCAACAGACTTTGGGCGGTTCAAAAACCTATAATATCCAGATTTTAAGCACCAATGAAATTTCTAATCCACTTGCGGAGCAGGAACAATATGGCCGCCAATTAGGTAATAGCCGCACGCAAATCAGCTTAAGCAACACCCCAGATCTATACAATAGCGAGAATCTCGGTGCACGCGAAGCCTTAGACGCCCGCCCGACCACGATGCGTGTCATTCGTTATACTTGTTCTTAATATCCGATATATTCAAAGCAACACAATAAAAAGGGCTTATTGCCCTTTTTATTTTTCAAATTCAAAGTGTTTTATAAAAATTGACATTACGAAATTCTGGTGATTCATCCAGGTCTGGCCAGGTCGTCGCGCTACGTTCATCCAGCTTTATATACTTTGGATGACTAAAATTTTTGACTCGACTGTCTGCCACCCATACTTCAGGTGCGAATTTTAAAAATTCATCCAGGAAGAAACGGTTGCATTGATCATAGAGCACATCTGCGGCTAACAGAATATCTAGCTGCTCTGCCTTATACAGATCATCCAAATATTCAAGCTCGACACTATTCAGCTCTGCATTGGCACGACAGGCATCCAAACTGACTTGATCGATGTCACAGCAGATGACGCGTTTTGCGCCTGCCATTTTCGCTGCAATGGCAACTACGCCCGATCCAGTCCCAAAATCCAAAACTACTTTGTCTTTGACATGATGCGGCTCTGCCAATAGCCACTGCGCCATCGCCAAACCTGATGCCCAACAAAAGATCCAGTATGGTGTATCATTCCAGATGCGACGAATCACTTCATCATCCAGTTTATCTGTTGGAAATACGGGTGGAATTAGCCAAAGTGAAATCGGTGTTTCTGGCAGTTGCTGTGCCATTAATTCACAATTCGGAATGACTTGGTGCAAGGCTTGGAGTAAATGCTCAGGGGCTTTAGGAAATTGGAAAGTACAGCTCATTGGATTTTTATTCGTTATATGTGTCAGAAGAACTCTTATATTTTAGATATTACCCTCATCCCAGCCTTCTCCCATAGGGAGAAGGAGCATCCATTATTTTCACAATGAACTTCCCCCTCTCCTTTCAGGAGAGGGTCAGGGAGAGGTCTGTTTATTAACCTAGCGCTTTCTCAGCAGCTTCTACCGTTTGACGAATCAAAGTGGTGATGGTCATCGGGCCCACACCACCCGGAACCGGGGTATAAGCAGACGCAATTTCTTCAATGCCTTGCAACTGGATATCACCTACCCCACCGCCATCCCGTGGATGGAAACCTGCATCAACTACCACTGCACCTGGTTTGATCCAGTCTTTTTGAATCAATTCCGCTTTACCGACCGCACCAACAATAATATCGGCTTGTTTTACAAATTCAGGTAGGTTTTGAGTGCGTGAATGGCAAATGGTCACAGTTGCGTTGGCTTCAAGCAGCATTGCCGCCATTGGTTTGCCCAAAATTGCAGAACGACCGACAACCACCGCATGTTTACCCGCGATTTCAATGTTGTTTTCTTTCAGAATCGTCATGATCCCGGCAGGCGTCGCTGAACCATAGGCAGCTTCGCCCATCGCCATACGCCCGTAACCCAGGCAAGTGACGCCATCGACATCTTTTTCAAGCGAGATCGCATCGAAACATGCACGCTCATCAATTTGCGCAGGAACCGGATGCTGAAGCAGAATACCGTGTACATCTGGATTGGCATTTAACTTTTCAATTTCTGCAAGAAGTTGTTTAGTTGTGGTTTCGGTTGGAAGCTCAACTTTCAATGAATCCATACCAACACGGCGACAAGCATTGCCTTTCATACGCACATAAGTTGCAGATGCACCATCGTCACCTACCAAAATCGTCGCAAGAATTGGAGTACGACCTGATTTTGCTTTCAGCGCTTCTACGCGAGTAAACAAGTCAGCTTCAATTTGCTTCGCCAATGCACGACCGTCTAGAACTAATGCCACGGCATTTCTCCCAAGTGTTGATATGAATCAATTTTGCACATTCTACATGAATAATTTAAATATTTTCCGCCAGATGCTGTTTTTATGCGCATACAAATGAATATGCTATTGTTTTTTTTTCAGGGCTTGATAATATACGCATCAACAAGACGTGGCGGGGTGGCAGAGTGGTCATGCAGCGGACTGCAACTCCGTGGACGCCGGTTCGATTCCGACCTCCGCCTCCATCTTGTTAAAGCCCGAGTGGTGAAATCGGTAGACACAGGGGATTTAAAATCCCCCGCCCACAAAGCGTGCCAGTTCGAGTCTGGCCTCGGGCACCATTTTAATCCTTGTTAAAATGGTGCAATAAAATCTCCAGCATTAAGCTGGTTTTTTTATGTCTGAAATTTAGAAAATAAGTCAAACTATCAATCAAGCCATCTTATACAGACGTGCGATTTTATCCCGCAGAACGTAAATAACGTTCTAAATCTTGCTCCAGTTTCTGCTGAAAATGTACAGGCTCAGTAATCTTGATGTGGGGCATCCAGTAACGCACTAAAGGTAAAAGCTGCATTTCATGGCGAATCTGACAACTGATTAACAACTCTCCCGATGCTGACTCTTGCTCAATCTGTTGTTCCGGAAATAAACGACGCTCTTTAAAAAACATGGCGACTTCTGGCTGAATTTTTACCCAGACTTGTTGTTTCTGCTGCCCAAACCAGATCCCTTCTTCATCCTCCAGAATTTTTAATATTTCAGCCTCATGTTCAAAGGGCTTCAGATCAAGCAACAATTCAACTTGCTGAATCTGACTGAGACGGTAGGTGCCTAGTTTTCCCTGATCTATACCCGCCAGATACCAAATGCCATGATGATGGATTAAACGATAAGGCTGGATATTTCTGGATTCTTCACGATAACGTAAATGAATATAATAACGCTTATGAATAGCAGCGGCTAAAGTTTTAAAATGCTCAGCAAACTGTTTGGTGTCTTCAAAATGATAGCCTTTTGCAGAAAACACCAGATTGGCACGATCATCTAACAATTCACGTAAAAACGACATATCCAACGCCGGATAAAGCTCACTGATCCCGGAAAGTTGAGCAAAGTTTTGAATATCTTGTAGCTTAAACCGTCCCAAATAAGAGGTATCCAGATAATATCTTTTTTGTTCATCCTGAAGTAAAGGCAAGTAAGAGCTTAGCCGATCGAAATCACGCTCTATGGTGCGGGTGCTGACCTGGAATTCTGCAGCCAATTCGGTAGCCCGAAGTTGATATCCGACATTTAATTTGGTCAAAATTCTGGCTAAACGCTCTGCAAGACGTTCATGTGTTGAAGCTTGACGCTTCATAAATCCCCACTTAATACACTGTTATGTACTTACTTATAGCTAAATATTTGATTAATTATACTCAATCTCAATAAGTGAGTAATATTAAGACAAAGTCTAAGGCATTTATCTATATAAAGTCCTCGTTATCTATTGACTATAAAAATATCACTGCTTATTTAGATTTTCTGGATCGTTTTTGACCTGAATGACTATTCTGGGTGGTTAATCTTTCCACATAGCGCTCCAGATGCAACATCGCACCATATAATTCATGTAGTTTTGCCCAAGTGATTGTCCCGCGTATAATCATTTTATGAATACGTCGTAATGCTCTTAAACTATGTTTTGAACTATATGCTGTTGAAATAATTTTCATCTTATTTTCCCTCTCACATTCATGTGAATGTTTAACCATTTGGTCGGAATTATCTATACATGCAATTTACGTGTCATAATTGACAGGTTGTGTCGAACGGTTAACATTTTTTAATTTTTATTCAAGATTTTATATATTTATTTGTAATAATATTTTACTTAAAATTAAAAAAAGCCAGTAAAATTACTGGCTTTTTTAAATCACTTATCTCGTATTAAATAATTTCAACTACAACTTTACCCACATGCTCTCCAGTATCCATTGTGGCATGGGCATCCTGAATCTGATCGAACTTAAACGTTTTATAGATCATCGGGAGACATTCGCCTTTTGCCCACAATGGTGCAATCTGCTCTTTCAGGCCTTGTGCAATTTCCGCTTTTTCAGCCGTGCTGCGTGCACGCATGGTCGAACCGGTAATGGTCAGACGTTTCATCATGATTTGACCCAGTTTGACTTCTTTGGCCTTGGCACCACCCAAGAAAGCGATATAGACCAGACGTCCATCACGGCGCAACAAATTCAAATTACGCTCTAAATATGGTGCACCGACCATATCTAAAATGACATCGACACCACCATTGTCAGTGGCTTCATTAATAACTTGCTCAAAGTCCTGAGTTTTATAATTAATAGCCGTGGTTAAATCAGAAATAGCCGCAACTTTTTCATCTGAACCGACAGTTGCAAAAGTTTTGATTCCGAGTGATTTACACAACATTAAAGCAGTCGTACCAATCCCGCTCGTTCCACCATGTACCAGTACAGTTTCCCCTGCTTTGGCCTTACCCATCTGGAACACGTTCGCCCATACAGTAAAGAAAGTTTCAGGAATGGCCGCTGCCTGTACAAAACTTACGCCTTCAGGAATATTCAAGGTCTGGCTTTCTGGCACTACGCAATATTCAGCATACCCGCCCCCATTGGTCAGGCCACAAACCTTGTCACCGACTTTAAACTGGCTCACATCGCTACCAATCACAACCACTTCCCCTGCTACTTCCAGACCAGGAACCGGCGTTACCCCTTTCGGCATCGGATATAAGCCTTGACGCTGCAGGATATCTGGACGGTTAATACCAAAGGCATGGACTTTCACCAGAACTTCATCTGCTTTAGGTTCAGGTACAGTCACCGTTTCATAAGCGAGTTTATCGACACCACCCGGTTCTGTAATAATGACTTGCTGCATGGTTTGTTGCGACATGATTTCTTTCCCTAATCTATACATTTCATATATCTTGGACTTATTTGAACATAGTTAGCATGAGGAATGAAGCTACATCGGACTTATGTATAATCGGGTAACTATTCAGAAAATTGATAATAGGCCGACCATGACCCAAGTGATCGAATATAACGAAAACAATTACAGTGATTTTGAGTGGTTTGAAGGTTTTGCCGTGGTTCGCTTTTATGCAGACTGGTGCAAGCCTTGTGTTCAGAATTTTCCGGTCTTTGCCGAACTGGCGACATACTATGCTGAGGTAAATCCTGAGATTAAATTTGGCAAGATCAATGTAGATCAGTCTCCGATTTTAACCTTGCGCTATAATGCCTATGGTTTGCCTTCTACGCTTATTTTTAGAAATGGAGAAATCATTAAAAGGATTGCAGGCGTGAAAAGCTTAATCGAAATGAAAGCAATTCTGGCCTTAGTCCTCAATGATTCTTATGGATAATTATCCATCTAAAACTAAATCTAACAAAAATATTTCTTTTAGCTCGCTATCTAAAATACGGAGCCTTTAATTAACTACGCCCTTTATATTCCTTTACCATTCGATCACTCACATCTTCCGGATAACACAGCGGCGCATATCCGCCTGCACGATTATAAGCACTACGCTTACCACAACGACTACCATTACTTGCAGTATTGTAAGGACACGGACAATTTCCCGGATAATTCTCAATCGACTGCTGGATTATTTTTTGCTTGATTGCTTCAACGCTTTGGCTGCTCTGTTTGGCTTCAGCTCCAAAAGCCACACACAAGCCAGCCAGCAATATTAATTTTTTCATATATTCCCCAAATCTAGGGAGTATTGTATTAATTGACTAGTAAATTGAAAGATCACATTTTGACTAATCGAATGATTTTCATGCAATCAAAATTTAGGCAATAAAAAACCCGCTTTTCAGCGGGTTTCTTCAAATCAGTCCAGTCTTAAAGACGAACCAATTCCACAATCTTCTCAGCAAGTTCTTCAACTGTATCTACGGTTAAAGTCGTGTCTGTACCTTCAGCAGCATCGGTAATCACAACCACACCAGTTTCACGAACCAGTGCAACCTGCTCCGCATTCAAACCTGCTTTAGCAATAGCAACGATCCCTTGCTGAATCAGCAAGCTTTCTAGCGCCTGAGCATTTTCCAAAGCTTTACCAGATACAGTCACCGCAGCAGGTTTTTGACCCAAACGTGCCGCACGTGCTTCTGCAGTGACAGGCTCATCATGTGCAGACCATTCAACTGATTCTTCCACCATACCTGCACCAATCGTCACGTTATTTAAACGATCAATGAAGATAAATGAACCGGTATAACGGCTGTCTTGATAACGGTCAAAGACCACGGGCGCATCAAATTCAACAGTCACATTGGCAATCGCATTCAGCTCAAGATTTTCGACCTGCACTTTCTCCAGTGTGTTGACGTTGGTACGGTAATGAATCGCTGTCACTTTTGCAGGAACAGTCTGTGTACCAATCTTAATGTTGTACAGCTTGCCAATCACCAGCGCTTGATCCGCCATCCACACCACAGTCGCTTGAACTGAACGAGAAATATTTGGAACCGCTTGATCGGCACGAATTAACACGTTACCACGTGAAATATCAATTTCATCGTTGAGCGTTAAAGTCACAGCTTGACCTGCAACAGCACGTTCAAGGTTGCCATCAAAAGTAACGATTTCTTTTACTGTTGATGATTTACCTGATGGTAAAGCCGTTACGGTATCGCCAACGTTGATATCACCAAGTGCGATCGTGCCGCAGAAACCACGGAAATCGAGGTTTGGACGGTTGACATATTGCACAGGAAAACGAAAATCTGCTTTTGCCGAAGTACGGTTAATTTCTACCGACTCAAGCGTACCCATCAACGTTTCACCGGTGTACCACGGTGTATTGGCGGACTTGTTCACCACGTTATCGCCATTCAATGCAGAAATTGGCGTAAAGATGATGTTCGATGGTTTACGATCGCCCAACTGCGCAACGAATGCTGCATATTCTGCCCGAATTTCATTGAAGCGGGCTTCAGAGAAGTCCACCAGGTCCATCTTGTTGATCGCAACAACAATATTTTTAATACCAAGTAAGCTTGCAATAAAGGTATGACGACGGGTTTGAGTTTGCACACCATAACGCGCATCAATCAAGATAATCGCAAGGTCGCAGGTCGATGCACCTGTTGCCATGTTACGGGTGTACTGCTCATGTCCCGGAGTATCGGCAATGATGAACTTACGCTTTTCAGTCGAGAAATAACGATAGGCGACATCAATGGTAATGCCCTGCTCACGTTCTGCCTGCAGACCATCTACCAGAAGTGCCAAGTCAGGTGCATCGCCTGTGGTACCGACTTTTTTCGAGTCACGGGTGACGGCTTGCAATTGATCTTCATAAATCAATTTTGAATCGTAAAGCAGTCGACCAATTAGAGTCGATTTACCATCATCTACGTTACCGCAAGTCAGGAAACGCAACAGGTCTTTATTTTCATGTTGTTTCAAATAGCCCAAAATATCTTGGCTAATCAGTTCTGATTGATGAGACATTGCCCAAAGCTCCACATATTCTTTAGAAATCGGTTTTTAATCCCTCTAAATCTCCCTGTATAAAAGGGAGACTTCCTCCACTTTTAAGCCCCTCTTTCTCAAAGAGGGGTTTGGGGAGATTTTTAGGGGGAGATTAAATTAGAAGTAGCCTTCCTGCTTCTTCTTCTCCATCGAGCCTGCTTCATCATGGTCAATCATACGACCCTGACGCTCAGAGCTGGTTGCCAAGAGCATTTCTTGGATAATTTCCGGCAAGGTATCTGCAGTTGATTCAACCGCACCTGTTAATGGATAACAACCTAAAGTACGGAAACGTACCGATTTCATTTGTGGAACTTCACCTTCTTTTAAAGGCATACGTTCGTCATCCACCATAATAAGTGTACCGCTACGCTCAACCACAGGACGTTCTGCAGCCAGGTAAAGTGGCACAAGTGGAATGCTTTCCAAATAGATGTATTGCCAGATATCCAACTCGGTCCAGTTTGATAACGGGAATACACGAATACTTTCACCTTGATTTACTTTACCGTTGTAAAGGTTCCAAAGTTCAGGGCGTTGGTTTTTGGGATCCCAACGATGCTTATCATCACGGAATGAATAGACACGTTCTTTGGCACGAGATTTTTCTTCATCACGGCGCGCACCACCAAAAGCAGCATCAAACTTGTATTTATTTAAGGCTTGTTTTAAACCTTGGGTCTTCATGATGTCAGTATATTTTGAACTACCATGATCGAAAGGATTGATGCCTGCCTCGACTCCTTCTTTGTTTTGATGCACGATCAAATCAAAACCATGTTTTTTTGCCATGTTGTCACGGAAAGCAATCATGTCTTTAAATTTCCAACCCGTGTCTACATGCAGTAGCGGGAATGGAAGTTTGGCTGGATAAAATGCTTTCAGTGCAAGATGCAGCATGACTGCTGAATCTTTACCAATGGAATAAAGCATGACTGGATTTTCAAATTCAGCTGCTACTTCACGGATAATATGAATACTCTCAGCTTCAAGCTGTTTGAGATGAGTAAGTCTTTCCTCATTTAACGACATGGACAACACCAGCTTAGAAAAACGTGTACTTATGACACTTTTGAAAATTTATATTCATTATAGTGATTTACTTATCTTAGCCATTGCTTGTTTTATGATATTGATATATCAAAAGCTCATATAAAAATTCACTAATAACAAATATCAGTTTTTATGAATCAATAATGAACGTCACCACATCTGACTATTTTTGCTGTACTAATTTTTAAATTCATCCATAAAAGCATAGATAAATAATCTAAAGTAGTGGTTTCCAAGATGCTGAAAAATTAATAGAGTAGGCTAAATTCTCCCTTTGATATATTTTGCTTATGGCTTATAGCGCTTTTGATCTCTCCACTCTAAAAACTCGCCTGGAACAAGCAGAGCTTGCAGGTTACATTTATCAGCATCAGCAACACATTTTAGTCTTACAAGAACCTTTCAGTGAAGATGGCAAGCCTTTAAATATCTATTTGCAACATGAACTGACTGCCGACCAGATCGGATTACAGTTTGGTCTGCGTTTGAAAGAAGGTCATTGGGAATTCTTATTGGGTGTGACGTATAGCAACCAAAATGCAGCTTATGAAATCGGTGCGGGTAATCTTAAAGGTGATCAAAAAGCCTTTAACTTACTCTATGCATTTTACAATTACCCTAAAGCATTCTATCTGGTGGCATTGCCTTTAACCAGCAATAGCCAGATGCTGGAGCAGACTTTGGAACAGCAACTTTTCAGTCAGCCGGATCTGCATTTTCTGGATACTGCGATCAAGGTGAACCCGATGGGTGAACAGATCACATGGATAAAAAACTATATTCTGCAACAGACTCTGGATATGAAAGTTCGGATTCAGACTGCCTTACTCTAAGTCTTTAAGAGAGAAATATAGAGATACTAAGACATAGTATCTCTATATTTCTCAGAAAAACCAATCCACATAACCTTAAAATTCATGTAAAACATTGAAGATAATTAATTTTTTAGCAAATTCTAAATGAACTTATAGTTTACTATTAACTTTAATAGTTCAACAATTATTAAATACATAATATATTCAATCCTTGTTTATAAGGTTTTTTGTTATTTTTTTGCATACAAAATTAACAATTACTGCTATCGTTATAGCATCAGAGGCTTCCTTACACTTTTCCTAAAACATAATTATAGAGATAAAAAATGTGGGAACTGTTTACTCATCCGTCAAATATCGTATTTAGTATCAGCCTGAGTCTGATGCTGATGTTTGCTGCACTGGAATGCATATTACTGCTGCTCGGTGGCGGCTCGCAGAATATGTTAGAACAGTTTTTGCCTGAAGACCCCCTGCAACCAGAAATTAATCCAGATCAACATCCCGGCTTTTTCACCAAAGTATTTGACTGGTTATATCTGGGACGTCTGCCTTTATTTATCTGGCTCATCATTTTTCTGACCAGTTATGGCCTGAGTGGCTTATTGATTCAGGGAATATTTGAACGCCTGACCAGCCAGCTCTTCAATGTATGGCTAATTTCCCCAGCCTGTCTGTTTCTGTGTATGCCGATAGTGCGCTGGCTTGCCATGGCTGCCAGCAAGCTTATGCCTCAAGATGAAACTTCTGCCATTTATAGTGACGAGCTTATTGGGCGTACCGCAATCATTATTCTGGGTGATGCCAAAGTCAACTCTCCTGCACAAGCCAAAGTCCGGGATCAGCATGGCCAGACCCATTATGTTTTAGTCGAACCAGAAACCAATCAAATTTTAAATCAAGGTCAGAATGTCGTACTGACCCATAAAACCAAAAATGGCTTTCAAGCCACTGCACTCTAATTTTATTCAGCCAGAACCAAACTGAGACTTTATAACAATGTTAACTTTTGATTTATATAATATTTTAATTATTTCTGGAATTATTTTTGCAGCACTGGTGACCTTCGGTCTCATCATTGCGCGTCTATACCGCCGGTCCAGTAAAGAAATCTCCTTTGTGCGTACCGGTTGGGGTGGTGAAAAAGTGATTTTGGGTGGAGGAGCAATCGTGCTCCCAGTCTTGCATGAAATCATTCAAGTCAATATGAACACCCTGCGTCTTGAAGTGCGCCGTGCAGATGATCAGGCACTGATTACCCGTGACCGTATGCGCGTGGATGTCATGGCCGAATTCTATGTGCGGGTCAAACCTACTGCTGATTCAATTGCAACAGCTGCACAAACGCTCGGGCAAAAGACCATGTCACCGAATGAATTAAAAAATCTGGTCGAAGGCAAATTTGTCGATTCACTACGCGCAGTAGCAGCAGAAATGGCCATGGAAGAACTGCATGAAAAACGGGTCGACTTTGTACAAAAAGTACAGCAAGTGGTTTCAGAAGATTTGCATAAAAATGGTCTGGAATTGGAAACCGTTTCCCTGACTGGCCTGGATCAAACTGGATTTAAATATTTCAATCCACAAAATGCCTTTGATGCTGAAGGCCTGACCAAGCTCACTGAAACCATTGAAGATCGTCGTCGCAAGCGAAATCATATCGAGCAGGATACCGACCTGGCGATCAAAACTAAAAATCTGGAAGCAGAACAGGCGCGCCTGCAAATCATTCGTGAAGAAGAATATGCCAAGCTGCAACAGGAACGCGAAATTGCCATTCGCCGTGCCGAGCAACTGGCTGAAATTTCTGCTCAGGAAGCCGGTAAAAAACGTGAAGCAGAAGAAGCACAAATTGCTGCTGAACGAGAAGTCGACCTCAAGCGTATTTTAGCGGCCCGTGATGTAGAAAATGAGAATATCCAAAAAGCGCAGCTGATTCAAAAAGCCCAAGTCGAACAAAAGAAAACTATTGAGCTGGCCGAACAGGATCGTGCCATTGCCATTGCAGAAAAATCTCGCGCCGAATCTGAAGCCAAAGCGCAAGCCGATCAGGCACGTGCTCAAGCGGTAAAAGCGGAAGAAGAAGTCATCACTGTACGCCAAATCCAGCAGGCAGAGCGTCAAAAAGCGGTTGAGCTGGTCGCAGCCAAAGAACACGCAGAAAAAGATGCAATTGCGATTACGGTTGCCGCTGAAGCCGGAAAACAAGCCGCAGCAGATGATGCCGAAGCAGTACGTATTGCTGCTGAAGCTGAAGCCGAAAAGGTTCGTCTTAAGGCCAAAGGTGAAGCGGACGCAAAAATTCTACTGGCTCAGGCGATGGAAAAACAGTATCAGGTCGATGCAGAAGGTACCCGTGCAGTCAACGAAGCCAATAATGTGCTGTCACCTGAACAGGTCGAAATGCAGATTCGCCTAGCCATGTTGAAATACTTGCCTGAAATTATCCGGGAAAGTGTTAAACCGATGGAAAATATTGATGACATCAAGATTCTTCAGGTCAATGGCCTGCATGGCAGTCATGCCGGTTCCTGTCAGACAGATGCACATCATGAAAATGGCAATGTTGCCCTGTCAGATCAGGTGGTAAATAGCGCCCTGCGTTATCGCAGCCAAGCACCCTTAATTGACAGCCTAATGAATGAACTTGGTATTCAGGGTGGTGATATTAATGGCATGACCCAGAGTCTGAAAGCTAAAACTTAAAAATAGAATGAGATATAAAAAAGCTCCCAACTGGGAGCTTTTTAGTGCATGTTTAATCTATAAATCAAACCAAACCTTTATCTTTCAATACTTGCAACATGGTTGAACCAAGTTCCGCAGGACTGCGGGTATATGCCATACCCGCACGCTCAAAGGCAGCAAATTTTTCTTCAGCAGTTCCTTTACCACCTGAAATAATTGCACCCGCATGCCCCATACGCTTGCCTTTAGGTGCGGTAACACCTGCAATATAACCGACCACAGGCTTGGTGACATGAGCCTGAATATATTCCGCTGCCTCTTCTTCTGCGGTACCACCAATTTCACCAATCATAATAATGGCTTCAGTCTGAGGATCGTCCTGGAACAGTTTCAAGCAGTCAATCTGGTTCATGCCCGGAATCGGATCTCCCCCGATCCCGATACAAGTCGACTGACCCAGTCCAAGCTTGGTGGTCTGCGCTACGGCTTCATAGGTCAAAGTCCCTGAGCGCGAGATAATTCCAATTTTACCCGGCTGATGAATATGACCCGGCATGATCCCGATCTTACATTCACCCGGCGTAATAATGCCCGGACAGTTTGGCCCGATTAAACGCGTGCCATTACCATTGGTTTCCAGATAACGCTTGGCTTTAAGCATGTCGATGGTCGGTACACCTTCAGTGATCACCACAATTAACTCAATGCCCGAATCAACCGCTTCAACAATAGAATCCAGCACAAATGGTGCAGGAACATAAATCACCGAAGCATCTGCGCCAGTTTCTTTCACCGCTTCGCGCATGGTATTGAATACTGGTAATTCCAGATGGGTTTGACCACCCTTACCCGGTGTTACACCACCGACAACTTTGGTGCCGTAAGCCAAAGCCTGCTCAGAATGAAATGTACCGTTTTTTCCTGTAAAGCCCTGTACCAATACTTTGGTGTCTTTATTCACTAATACGCTCATGATTGATACTCCTTAAGCTTTTACAGCAGCAACGATTTTTTCTGCAGCGTCAGCAAGACCATTTGCAGAAATCAATTTCAAACCTGATTCATCCAGTAATTTTGCACCCAGTTCCGCATTGTTGCCTTCGAGGCGAACAACCACAGGAACGGTCACATTTACTTCCTGAACCGCCGCAATAATTGCTTCTGCAATCATGTCACAACGTACAATTCCACCAAAAATATTAATCAACACACCCTGCACAGAGTGATCTGCCAGAATAATTTTAAAAGCTTCAATCACGCGCTCTTTGGTCGCACCACCACCGACATCGAGGAAGTTGGCAGGTTGACCACCATAAAGCTTGATAATATCCATGGTTGCCATCGCAAGACCGGCACCATTCACCATACAGCCAATGTTCCCTTCCAATGCCACATAGTTCAGATCGAATTCAGATGCTTTGAGTTCACGTTCATTTTCCTGAGACTTATCACGTAGCGCAGCCACTTCAGGCAAACGGTACAGTGCATTCGAATCAATCCCGATTTTGGCATCCACACACAGAATATCGCCATTTTCACGCACAGACAGCGGATTGATTTCAAAAAGTGCAAAATCATTGTCTACAAATGCCTGATAAGCAGCAGTCATGACTTTAACAAATTGATTAATTTGGCCATCTTTGAGTTTTAGGGCAAAAGCCACTTCGCGAGCCTGAAATGGCATGAGCCCCACTAAAGGATCAACTTCAACTTTAATAATTTTTTCAGGGGTTTCTTCAGCCACTTTCTCAATTTCAACACCGCCTTCAGTCGATGCCATAAAAGTAATGCGGCGGGTTGAACGATCGACCACCGCACCCAAATAAAGTTCGCGCTCAACAGGATAAACATCCTCAGATACTAAAATGCTATTTACCGGCTGACCATTGGCATCGGTCTGATAAGTTACCAGGTTTGAACCGATGATCTGGTTGGCATATTCAGCAGCCTCGGTAGCCGATTTAACGACTTTTACACCACCGGCCTTCCCACGACCACCTGCATGCACCTGAGCTTTCAGTACTGCGAACTTTCCACCTAACTGCTCAAAAGCATGTACCGTTTCATCGGCATTGGTGGCAAGTATCCCTTCCTGTACCGGCATACCATATTTTTTTAATAGCGCTTTTGCTTGATACTCATGTAAATTCATTCAATAACCTTTTATTACTTCTTTGCCTTGTTATAAACCCACCAGTACCCAGACGTCCGTCAAAGCAGTACCAGCATTTCTTAAAATCGTTATCTTTATTTTTAGATGATTGTTCCCATAAAAACAACCATGAAATGTAAAAAGAGCGACCTAAGCCGCTCTTTTTTTAATTTTATTTACGTTTGCGTTGAATCGCATGAATGGCACGACCATCGACCGCAAGTGCAGCTTCGTGTACCACTTCAGAGAAAGTTGGATGACCAAAAGTCATCAACTGTAGATCTTCAACTGAAGATACAAACTCAAGTGCAATCATACCTTGATGTACGATGTCAGACGCAGCAGGTCCAATCACGTGCATACCCAATAGACGATCTGTTTTCGCATCAGCAACAAACTTCACAAAACCAGCATTTTCGCCAGCAGCCATCGCACGGCCGTTTGCAGCAAAACCGAATTGACCGGTTTTCACTTCGTGACCTTTGTCTTTGGCTTGCTGTTCTGTTAAACCAACCCACGCCGCTTCCGGATGGGTATAGATGACAGAAATAATGGTGTCGTAGTTGACTTGAGCGGCATGACCGTGAATACGTTCAACGGCCATTACGCCTTCTTCCATGGCTTTATGCGCAAGCATAGGACCACGAACCAAGTCACCAATTGCGTATACGCCGTCCACAGACGTTGCACACCAATCGTTCACTTCAACCAGACCACGCTCAGTCAGTTTAATGCCGCAATCATCCGCCAATAAACCTTCAGCATAAGCACGACGGCCTACACATACGATTAACTTGTCGAAAGTTTGAGTCTTGTCTTCACCGCCCTGAGTGTACTTCACAGTCACTTCAGAACCGTTCACTTCAGTACCAGAAACTTTCGCACCAACGCGAATATCAAGACCTTGCTTAGTCAACAGTTTTTGGTAGTCTTTTGCCAAGGCTTTATCAGCCATTGGTAAGAATGCATCCATTGCTTCAAATACAACAACTTCAGCACCCAGACGACGCCAAACTGAACCAAGCTCAAGACCAATGACGCCTGCACCAATTACGCCTAATCGTTTCGGTACTTCTTGGAATTCAAGTGCGCCAGTTGAGTCAACAATAATGTTTTGATCAACAGGTGCAGATGGGATATTGATTGGCACAGAACCAGTCGCAAGAATCACGTATTTCGGTTCTAAAATTTGAGTTTCGCCTTCATGAGAAACGAACTCAACTTTTTTACCGGCAAGTAATTTACCTGTACCTTTTAACCATTCAATGCCATTGCCTTTCAGCAAGCCATCAATACCCATGGTCAATTGGTCAACGATTTTGTCTTTACGCGCTAAAAGTTTAGCAAGATCAAATTTCACTTCACCCGTGGTAATACCGTGATCATCTAGATGCTGCACTGTATCTTCGTAACGGTGAGAAGAATCAAGCAAAGCTTTAGACGGGATACAACCCACGTTTAAGCAGGTGCCACCTAAAGATGGCTTGCCTTTATGAATACGTTTTTCGATACACGCAACTTTGAAACCAAGTTGAGCTGCACGAATTGCTGCTTCGTAGCCGCCCGGGCCACCACCAATTACGACTAAATCGAATTGAGACATGTTTATCTCCAAATAATCCCCTTTAATCTCCCTTCAAAAGGGAGACCTAAGCCCTCTTTTTAAAAAGGGATTAGGGAAGATTCTTAATAAATAAATTACAGATCAAGGATAAGACGCGCTGGCTCTTCTAACAATTCTTTAATTGTTACAAGGAAACCGACTGCTTCTTTACCATCGATTAGACGGTGGTCATAAGACAATGCAAGGTACATCATAGGCAAGATTTCTACTTGACCATTCACTGCCATCGGACGTTCCTGGATTTTATGCATACCCAGAATCGCAGTTTGTGGCGTGTTCAAGATCGGAGTAGATAACAATGAACCGAAAGTACCACCATTGGTAATCGTGAATGTACCGCCAGTCATGTCTTCGATGCCTAATTTGCCATCACGCGCTTTCGCAGCGTATGCACGAATACCGTTTTCAACTTCGGCATAGTTCATGCGGTCTGTATCACGAAGTACAGGAACCACAAGACCACGCTCAGATGAAACTGCAACACCAATGTCATAGTAACCGTGATAAACAATGTCATCACCATCGATTGATGCGTTCACTGCCGGATAGCGTTTTAGCGCTTCAGTTGCTGCTTTAACAAAGAATGACATGAAGCCAAGACGTGCACCATGACGTTTTTCAAACGCATCTTTGTATTGAGCACGCATTTCCATGATTGGTTTCATGTTCACTTCGTTGAACGTGGTCAACATTGCAGTTTCTTGAGTCGCTGCAAGTAAACGTTCAGCAACACGCTTACGAAGACGTGTCATTGGAACACGTTTTTCGATACGTTCGCCCACAGCAACGCTTAATGGCGCAGCAGCAGGAGCAGCTGGTTTCGCTTGGTGGTTTGCCACATCTTCTTTGGTGATGCGACCGCCACGACCTGTACCCGCAACATCAGCTGCTGCAACACCAGATTCAGTCAATGCTTTACGCACTGCTGGCGCTTGGTCTTGTACTTGCTGACGTTCAACGATTGGTGAATTACCTGCTTCAGTATTCGCCGCAGCTTGTTCAACTTTCTCTTCAGACTGAACTGCTTGAGTTTGAGCAGCGCCAGAAACAGCACCTTCTTCAAACTGTGCAATGACTTCAGCTGAAAGTACAGTGTCGCCTTCATTTTTAATGATAGAGGCAATTGTACCGTCTGCAGGAGCAACAACTTCTAAAACAACTTTATCAGTCTCAATATCACAGATCACTTCATCACGTGATACTGCTTCACCTGGTTGTTTGTGCCAAGTTGCGATCGTACCGTCCGCAACTGACTCTGGGAATACCGGTGCTTTAATTTCGGTTGCCATTACTTAGAATCTCCTGGATTATTCAGCGTCGATCGCAAGCGCGTCGTTGATGAGCTGAGCTTGTTGTTTTGCATGCAAATATGGTGAACCACAAGCCGGTGCAGCAGATGCTTCACGGCCAGCGTAGCTAATACGGACTTGTTTACCCGCTTTCATCACATCGTCATATAGACGCGGAGCGATGAACAACCAAGCACCTTGGTTTTTAGGCTCTTCTTGTGCCCAAACCAGTTCTTTCACATTTGGATATTGTGCAAGGACTTCTGTCAGGCGTTTTTCTGGGTATGGATATAATTGTTCAATACGCACAATCGCAGTATTGTTCAATTCTTTTTCACGACGTTTTTCAATCAGGTCGTAATACACCTTACCACCACACAGAACCAGACGGGTTACATCTGACTTGTTGATGTTGTCCACTTCATCAATCACGGTCTGGAAGCTACCGTTTGCAAGTTCTTCTAGCGTAGACGTTGCAAGTTTGTGACGAAGAAGAGACTTCGGTGAAGTCACGATCAATGGCTTACGGATTGGACGAATCGCTTGACGACGTAAAGCATGATAAATCTGTGCAGGTGTGGTCGGTGTGATCACTTGCATGTTGTCTTCAGCACATAGCTGTAAGAAACGCTCTAAACGTGCAGATGAATGTTCCGGACCCTGACCTTCAAAACCGTGTGGAAGAAGCATGGTCAAACCACAGACACGTTCCCATTTGGTTTCACCAGACGAGATGAACTGGTCAATCACAACCTGTGCACAGTTCGCGAAGTCACCGAATTGCGCTTCCCAAATGATCAAGCTCTTAGGAAGAGTCGTCGCATAACCATATTCAAATGCCAATACCGCCATTTCTGACAACAATGAGTCATAGATTGCAGTACGCGGCTGGTTTTTTTTCAGGTTACACAGCGGAAGATAAGTTGAACCATCGACCTGGTTATGCAGTTTTGCATGACGGTGCGAGAAGGTACCACGACCTACGTCTTCACCGGTTAAACGAAGCAAGTAACCATCATCTAGTACAGTTGCATACGCCAGAGTTTCAGCAGCACCCCAGTTCAGTGGCATTTCACCCGTTTGCATTTTCAGACGGTCATCGATCACTTTCGCAACCTGACGCTGCATCACGAAGCCTTCAGGAAGTTCGCGCATTTTCGCGCCAAGTTCTTTTAGACGCTCGATCGGGAAAGTCGTATCCCATTCGTCTGTGTAGTCATGACCCAAGTAAGGCGTCCAGTCCACAAACATTTTCTTGTTCGGTTCAAGTACCAGCGCATTGGCAACGTGATTACCCGCTTCCAGATCTGCACGGTAATTTTCAACCATTTGATCTGCATTTGCACGATCAAGAACACCCTGTTGTACCAGTTGATCCGCATAAAGCGTACGCGTGGTCGCTTTCTTGCTAATCACTTGATACATCATTGGTTGAGTTGCAGCCGGCTCATCCGCTTCGTTATGACCACGACGACGGTAGCAGAACATGTCAATCACAACGTCTTTACGGAAAGTATGACGGAAGTCATGAGCCAATTGTGAAATGAATACCACAGCCTCAGGATCATCACCATTGACATGGAAGATCGGTGCCTGGATCATTTTCGCGATATCAGTACAGTATTCTGTAGAACGCGCATCACGTGGATCAGAAGTGGTGAAACCCACCTGGTTATTAATCACAATGTGCACTGTACCACCCACGGTATAACCGCGAGTTTGTGACATCTGGAAAGTTTCCTGGTTGACGCCCTGACCTGCAAATGCAGCATCACCATGTACGATTAATGGCAATACGTCATCGCCGCCAATGTCTTTACGACGTACTTGACGTGCACGTACCGAACCTTCAACTACAGGGCCAACGATTTCCAAATGTGACGGGTTAAACGCCAATGCCAAGTGAACTTCACCACCTTGGGTCATCACGTTTGAAGAGAAGCCTTGATGGTACTTAACGTCACCAGAACCTTTCTTGTGAATCGATTTACCTTCAAACTCACCAAACAGGTCAGCCGGGTTTTTACCCATGATGTTAACCAGAAGGTTTAAACGGCCACGGTGAGGCATACCGATTACAACTTCTTTACAGCCAACAGAACCTGCACGCTGAATAATTTCGTTAACCATCGGGATGAATGATTCACCCCCTTCAACGCCAAAACGTTTTGCACCAACAAACTTATTACCTAGATATTTTTCCAGGCCTTCAGCTGCGGTTAAACGTTCAAGGACATGTTTCTTTTGTTCAGCATTAAAACCATATTGACCGCGTGCACTTTCCAGACGTTGTTGAATCCAACGTTTCTCTTTGGTGTCCACGATGTGCATGTATTCAGCACCGATTGAACCACAGTAAGTGGCTTCCATTGCCTGAACCATCTCAGCCAAAGTCGCTTCTTCTTTACCGATCGCCAGGTTGCCAGTATTGAATACCGTATCTAGGTCCGACTGAGTTAAACCATGCGCAGCAAGATCTAGATCAGGCACAACTTCACGTTTCGCCAAACCTAATGGATCCAGTTTTGCTTTCTGGTGACCACGATTACGGTATGCAGCAATCAGCTGTAACACGCCAATTTGGCGACGTTCATGCTCTGAGCTGACAGTTGATTGAACAACAGGCTGAATACGGCTTGAATTACGACCTAAAAGTAGGAATTGCTCACGTACATTACTGTGTGGTTGATCACCTTTTGGGAATTTACCGAAGTATTCTTGCCAGTCAGCACCTACTGAATCCGGAGCCGTCAAATACTGCTCATAAAGTTCTTCAATATACGCTGCACTATCAGCGCTAAGTTCAGTGTCAAGACGCAGAGCGTCAGCAACTTCTTGCATTTGTGGACCCATTTCCTATTGCAAAAACATTTTCAGGATGCTTTTTAAGCAAAACCCAGGATTATTAGCGTCAGATTGGTAATATGACACTAGTCCCCCATAAGGCATAAGCCATGAGGCGTTATCACCACACCAAGAAAATCTTGATATGTTTAATGAACAATAACACCCCTCAGCGGTATCATTACTCATTGAATACCCGATCGAAACCGGGCAATTTTTTGCAAATCGACTTAGAAAAAAACAAGTAGGAACAAAGATTTTTTCTAAAGCGACTCAAGCCTACCTTTATATACCAGTCCCTGGTTATGCAATGTTTAAAAAATGTACCTGAAATGGCATTTTCTAAAGATAGTCATAGGCTAAATGCTAACATGTTCTCAAGTTTTCAATTGATTTTTTTGACACATACCTTTCATAAATTGGCTAAATACAGTTCAGATATTTTACTCTAACCTATGGTGCTTTATCTCAAAAATAGATTCAATGTAGACTTAAGTCCTAAGCATTTCCGATAAATAAAAAGAGAGCAAACCTTTCAATCCACTCCCTCCTTAAATTTCCGTTATATAATAACATCGTTCTTGTTATTTTTCAGGTCAGTTTTACAGCTAAAAATCATAAATACCCCAAATAATTACATGTTCTTCTTCTATGGCACTTAACATCACCCGTCATTTCCTGACTACCTGACTCAACTTTATACATTTTAAGTATAGTATCTTTATTTTTATCTGATGATTTTTTATTTTGCTTCAATGGTTTGCACAAAAAAAAGCACACCTTGTGGTGTGCTTTTTTCCAAACTGCTATCAGCAGCCTATTAACCTGCCATATCTAAAAGCATATTACGGATGTGACCGATTGCTTTAGTTGGGTTCAAACCTTTAGGACACACAGATACACAGTTCATGATGCCTTTACAACGGAACAATGAGAATGGATCGTCAAGACGAGCCAAACGCTCTTGTGTTCCAGTATCACGCGAGTCAATGATGAAGCGGTAAGCGTTCAACAATGCTGAAGGACCCAGGAACTTGTCCGGATTCCACCAGAATGACGGGCATGAGGTTGAACAACATGCACATAGAATACATTCATACAGACCATCAAGATGCTCACGCTCTTCAGGAGACTGTAAACGTTCCTTTGGAGGCGCAGGCTGGTTGTTGATCAAGAATGGATGGATCTTGTTGTACTGATCGTAGAACTGGTTCATGTCAACCACCAGATCTTTCACTACAGGAAGACCAGGCAATGGACGAACAGTAATTTCATTTGGTAAATCGTTCAGGTTCCAAAGACACGCCAAACCATTTTTACCATTGATGTTTACACCATCAGAACCACAAATACCTTCACGACATGAACGACGGAACGTTAAAGATTCGTCTTGTACTTTTAATGCTAGAAGTGCATCAAGCAACATACGGTGCTTGTCAGTCAATTCCAGTTTAAAAGTCTGCATGTACGGTGCTTTATCCTTGTCAGGATCATAGCGGTAGATATGAAATGTACGAGTACCTCTACTCATCTGAATTCTCCTGATTAGAATGTACGTGGTTTAGGTGGAATCGCGTCAACCGACAATGGACGGTAACGAACTGGCTTGTACTCAAGACGGTTGTCCACAGAGAACCATAATGTGTGCTTCATCCACTCATCATCACGACGACCATATGGATAATCCGCATGATCCGGTGACAATTCGAAATCTACCACAGTATGCGCACCACGACATTCTTTACGCGCAGCAGCTGAAATTAAGGTCGCTTTTGCAACTTCATACAAGTTTTCAACTTCTAATGCTTCAACACGTGCAGTGTTAAATACTTTAGATTTGTCTTTCAAATGAATATTACGAACACGTGGCTCAATTGCAAGAATCTGCTTTACACCTTCCTCAAGTAGTGCCGATGTACGGAATACACCTGCATGATCTTGAACGATGTCACGAATCGCATCTGCAACTTCCTGAGCATTCTCACCTGTTGTGGATTCGTCAAGTTTACGAATACGCGCAACCGTTTGCTCAAGTACAGTTGTTGGTAGTGGCTCGTACTCATCACCGTGATGTTTAGTCACATAATCGATGATGTGTTTACCCGCAGCCTTACCAAATACTACCAAATCAAGCAGTGAGTTGGTACCTAAACGGTTTGCACCATGTACAGATACACATGAACATTCACCAATTGCATAGAAACCTTTCACTGGCTTAGTGAAATCACGTTCGGCTGCATTGGTCGAATAAACATCGGTATCCTTGTTGTAATGTGCCGCCAGCGCTTCAGTTTCGCGTGACTCAGGCACAACAACCTGACCATGAATATTGGTTGGAATACCACCCATTTGGTAATGGATTGTTGGTACTACTGGAATTGGTTCTTTGGTGATATCCACGTTCGCGAATTTCTTGCCAATTTCGAATACCGATGGCAGACGCTTCATGATCGTATCCGCACCTAAATGCGTCATATCAAGCAGGATATAGTCACCTTTAGGACCACAACCACGACCTTCTTTGATTTCTTGGTCCATAGAACGTGATACGAAGTCACGTGGCGCCAAGTCTTTCAAAGTTGGAGCATAACGCTCCATGAACGGTTCGCCATCTTTGTTACGAAGGATTGCACCTTCACCACGACAGCCTTCAGTCAACAATACACCTGCACCCGCAACACCCGTAGGGTGGAACTGCCAGAATTCCATATCTTGCAATGGAATACCTGCACGCGCCGCCATGCCAAGACCGTCACCAGTATTGATATAGGCATTGGTAGATGCACGGTAAACACGACCCGCACCACCGGTAGCAAACAATGTGGCTTTACCTTGGAATACCGCAATTTTACCAGTTTCCTGATCAATTGCTGTAACACCTAAAACGTCGCCTTTTTCGTTACGGATCAGGTCAAGCGCAATCCATTCAACGAAGAACTGAGTGCCCATTTTCACGTTGCTTTGATAAAGCGTGTGAAGAAGTGCGTGACCAGTACGGTCGGCAGCAGCACACGCACGAGGAACCGCTTTTTCACCGTAGTTTGCTGAGTGACCACCGAATGGACGTTGGTAAATTGTACCGTCAGCATTACGGTCAAATGGCATACCCAAGTGTTCAAGTTCATAAACCACTTGAGGCGCTTCACGAGTCATGAACTCGATTGCGTCTTGGTCACCTAACCAGTCCGAACCTTTAACTGTGTCGTAGAAGTGGTAGTGCCAGTTATCTTCTTGCATGTTACCAAGAGATGCACCAATACCACCCTGCGCTGCAACAGTGTGCGAACGAGTTGGGAATACTTTAGTCAGAACCGCAACTTTCAAACCAGCTTGAGCAAGTTGGTAAGACGCACGCATACCTGAACCACCACCACCAACGATGACAGCATCGAAAGTTTCGTGCGGAATATTTGTGTAATCTTCTTTAGGGTTTATAGCGCCCATGATTGTTTCCTATCAATTCGCCCAAAAAATCTGGATCGCCCAGATTGCATATGCAAGTACAGCAATGATTACTGCTGAAGTCAGTACAAGGCGTAAACCTGAAGCTGAAGGACCCATTTGACGAGTAGTCACATAATCCGTGAATACCTGCCACATGCCGATCCATGCGTGTGCAACAAGAGATAAGACCGCCAACAAAGACATGATCTTCATTGGAACTGTCATCATAAAGCCGTACCACTGTTCAAAGTTGAAACCACCATTCAGTAGAATCCAACCCAGTACAACAACGGTATAAACAGCTAGAACTACAGCACTGACACGTTGGAGAAACCAATCGCGAGAACCTGAACCTGTTAAACCAGTAGCGCTTTTCATTAGAGTACGATCCATACAAATGCTGCAACAATACCGATTGCAGACAAGATTAATGCGATAGTAGATGCAACACGGCCACTTTCTAGTTCTTCAGCAACGCCAATGTCAGCAAGTAAATGCTTAACACCCGCAATAAAGTGAAAAATCATGCCGGCGACAAATACCCATACAATAAAGCGAACAATGAAACCGTTAAAGATTTCTTGAACTTGCGCAAAACCTTCAGGCGAAGACAATGACTTGTCTAAAATCCATAGAAGGACCGGTACGAGTAAGAATACGATAACACCTGAAAGACGGTGTAGAATTGATGCAATAGCCACGGGTGATTTTAAGTTTACTTCTAAAACTTGACCCATGGACAAATTGACAGGTCTGTTGCTTTTCACAGCGGGCATCCTGTAAGTAAAAACTCCATCCGGAGTTTGTTGGAATTAATTCGAAGGAAAGCTGGCATTCTCAGGCAAATACATGCCTAAAATCAAAACGACACTGAATTATAAAACGTGAACTATTAAAATACAAACGGCTGAATTTGGCTTTTTGGATAAAAAACCATTAAATAAGAATCATTAACAACAATAAGTCAGACTTTATATATTATTCCACCCTTTCAATTCCTATCTATATGATTGTTTTTAAATAATTAAGATGATTAATTTACTCGGTTTTCAGCCTACAAGATCATGTTTGAGTTTTAGACTAAAGATGCACAGTTCCATCACAAATATTATTTAAATCTCTTTTTAATTCAGATTTAAATCAAGTGTCTAGATTTAACAGACCAATTGCCCCAATTCATCAGCAGCGCAGTGATTCAGATAACCTGATGTTAAATAGTGACTTAATTCATCAGACGATGGGTTTTTCAATCGATTTGAAGCATTTAGATTCAAAAAATCATTCATTTATTTTTATACTGACTAGCTTTGCTGCAAAGTTGGCCATTTATTAAGCTATTTTTTAATCAATTAAACCGGATTCAAAATTCAATTAATTGCTTTTATTTATAATTCCACCTGTGAAATTAAGCTTGGTAAAAACAATGTAAGTTATGAGATTTATATAGTTTTAAGCATGTTCACCTTAATCTCTCACCATTTTATCCCGCACTTCTTGCTAGGAAAAAACGCTTACAAATGCCCCAGGCAGTCTATTTTTTTCTGCACCTCTGTATCAATTTGACTTATTATAGAGGTTTGATGCTGTGATTTTACTGAACTTTTTATACTGAGCGAATATGACTAAACCGCTGTGCGGCTGCCATTTTTTCATCCATAAGTATAATTGACAAAATTTCAGTACTCACTAATCTTATAGCAAATTTTTGATCCGTCCGTTTTGTGCATTAAAAGATTGATAGACAAAGCGGATATACATTCACCAGGACAGGAGATCTATTGAATGTCTGAAGCAACTGGCAAGAAAGCCGTTTTACAGCTTGATGGCAAAGAAATTGAACTACCAATTTACAGCGGCACATTGGGCCCAGATGTAATCGACGTTAAAGATGTGTTGGCTGCAGGTCACTTTACTTTTGATCCTGGTTTTATGGCGACAGCTGCGTGCGAGTCTAAAATCACGTTCATCGATGGTAACAAAGGTGTACTTTTACACCGTGGCTACCCAATCGATCAATTGGCGACTAAAGCTGATTACTTGGAAACTTGCTATTTATTGTTAAATGGCGAACTTCCAAATGCTGAGCAAAAAGAAGAATTTGACGCTAAAGTACGTAACCATACAATGGTTCACGATCAAGTTAGCCGTTTCTACAATGGTTTCCGTCGTGATGCGCATCCTATGGCGATCATGGTAGGTGTGGTTGGTGCGTTATCTGCGTTCTACCACAACAATCTGGACATCGAAAATGTTGATCACCGTGAAATCACAGCGATCCGTTTAATTGCGAAGATCCCTACTTTAGCGGCTTGGAGCTACAAGTACACAATCGGTCAACCGTTTGTTTACCCACGTAACGACTTGAACTACGCTGAAAACTTCCTTCACATGATGTTCGCGACTCCTGCTGATCGTGATTATAAAGTTGATCCGATTCTTGCAAAAGCAATGGATCGTATCTTCACGCTTCATGCTGACCATGAACAAAATGCCTCTACGTCTACAGTACGTTTAGCTGGTTCTACTGGTGCTAACCCGTATGCATGTATTGCTGCTGGTATCTCGGCACTTTGGGGCCCTGCTCATGGCGGCGCGAACGAAGCTGTTCTTAAGATGCTTGATGAAATCGGCTCTGTAGAAAACGTTGCTGGCTTCATGGAAAAAGTGAAGACTAAAGAAGTTAAACTGATGGGCTTCGGTCACCGAGTTTACAAAAACTTCGATCCACGCGCGAAAGTCATGAAAGAAACTTGTGACGAAGTTCTTGGTGCGCTTGGCATCAACGATCCACAACTTGCTTTGGCTATGGAACTTGAACGTATTGCGCTTTCTGACGAATACTTCATCAAACGTAACCTATACCCGAACGTAGACTTCTACTCAGGTATCATCCTTAAAGCGATTGGTATCCCGACAGAAATGTTTACTGTGATCTTCGCGCTTGCACGTACTGTTGGCTGGATCAGCCACTGGTTAGAAATGCACAGCGGTCCTTACAAGATCGGTCGTCCTCGTCAGCTTTATACTGGTGAAGTTCAACGCGATATCGCTCGTTAATTCGAACGGCGTTGCAAGACAGAAAAACCACCCTTTGGGGTGGTTTTTTTAGTGCTGACAAAATCCTACATATAGCCTCTTTAATCCATTTTAAAATGCATGAACCTCGACCATATTCATAGATTGAAAACTTGAACAGGATCTGTGCTTGATGTTGTTGTATGCCCTACCGTTTATTTTAAGATTCATCCGTTTTGAACAGTTTAAGTGCCGTAACTTAACGGCCGGTGAAATCAGAATCTGTCAGCAGGTATTTGGCAATCTGATTGACTATTCGGCAGTCAGAATCATGAATCACCCTTATTTACCCTGGCAATCCAGCCATGTGATTATGGCGCCCAGTGGTTATATCCATGCACGAAATTTAAATTATCGGGAAGACTATTCATGTGAAAGCTTGGCCTATCAAGCACTGTTTATTCATGAGATGACCCATATTTATCAATACCAACAGCAGATTAATGTGGTTTTAAAAGGCGCATTTCTACAAAGTGCTTATTTTTTAAGCTTAGGGAAATATAATCCTTACAAATATCAATTTAATCCCAACAAATCATTTTCACAGTATAATATTGAACAACAAGGTGATATTGCCCGAGATATTTTTCTTAAAAAAATACCCAATATTATTTTAGATAGCCAAACAATTGTTTGATATATAATCATTTTTATTCAAAATATCATCTTGATTTGGCATTTTTAAAATTAAGGCCATGAATAAATGATTTAAATCCTGAGATTTATTCATGTGCAGAAAACCTACATATTCTTTATTTTTGGATAATAACTTTTCATTTCAACATTCATTCTCGCAAAACAGCTCTAGCTTCTGGATTAAATTTCGATAAAATAACCCAAGTATGATATTTTAGCTCGCAGATCAAGATTTAACGATCATGTGATAAAGACGTTTTTTCTTTTGCCATTTGGCATTTTTTTAAGTATCAAAATGCACTCAGCTGGATAATTAGAATTATAAAAATCAGTGATTTAGTGTATTAACCTATAGGAATAGGATTTAATTGGAATGAAAAGTTTTAAAATTGCGATTGCTCAGCTCTCTCCACATGTGGGCAATTTGGATGCAAATACTCAAAAAATGATTGATCAGGCCAATCAGGCTAAAAAAGATAAGGCTGATCTGATTATCTTCCCTGAGCTTGCAATCTTGGGCTACCCTGCAGAAGATCTATTAATTCGTCCAAGTCTGGCCAAACGCACCAAAGCTGCTTTTGAAAAACTGACTGAAGTCAAAGATATTGTGATGGTCTTCGGTTTTGTAAATCAAACTGAAGATGGCCAGCGTTATAACTCAGCAGCCGTCATGAAAGATGGTGAGGTGCTGGGTATTTATAACAAACAGGTGTTGCCAAACTATGGCGTATTTGATGAAAAGCGTTATTTCGGTGAAGGTCATCAACATCTGGTATTTGAATATCTCGGACACAAATTTGGTGTGCTGATTTGTGAAGACGCATGGTCTTTAGCTACTGTACAGCAGCTGGCAAAACTCAATATCGAAACTGCTCTGGTACTGAATGCCTCTCCATATGAAGTGGGTAAACCACAACACCGTATTGAGACCATGGCAGCTCTGGTAAAACAATTGAATATCAATCTGGTCTATTGTAACCAGGTCGGTGGTCAGGATGATCTGATCTTTGACGGTACCAGCTTTGTGTTAAATAAATCTGGCGAAGTCGCGCTACAGGCCCCAAGTTTCCAGGAAAGCCTTTCTATCGCAGAATATGATGCTGAACAGCTTCAATTTAGCAAAGGTACAATTACACCTGCGCTGGACACCATGGCTGAGATCTATCAGAGCCTGGTGATGGCAACCCGTGATTATGTACAGCGTTCTGGCTTCCCCGGCGTGATTCTGGGCCTATCGGGTGGGATCGATTCTGCCCTGACCCTTGCGATTGCTGCAGATGCCATTGGTGCAGACAAAGTTCAGGCGGTCATGATGCCTTATACCTATACCGCGCAAATCAGCGTAGAAGATGCGGCTGAACAAGCAAAAAATATGGGGGTAACCTTTGGTATTGCCGAAATCAATCCGATAGTAAACGGCTTTATGCAGGTACTCTTCCCGTTCTTTGGAAGCGCCCCGGCAGATGCGACTGAGGAAAACCTGCAAGCACGTTCGCGTGGCACTTTATTAATGGCGCTTTCCAACAAGTTCGGCAATCTGGTGCTTGCGACCGGAAATAAATCTGAACTGGCTGTGGGTTATTGCACACTGTATGGTGACATGGTCGGTGGCTATGCCGTCTTGAAAGATGTGTACAAAACCATTGTGTTTGAACTGGCGAAATATCGTAACAGTATTTCAGAAACACCCGTGATTCCAGAACGTGTCATTACTCGTCCACCATCAGCAGAATTGCGTCCAGATCAGGTCGATCAAGACTCTTTACCTTCGTATGACATTCTGGATGCCATCCTGTATTCATACATCGAAGAAGACATGAGTCAAGACGATATTATTGAGAAAGGTTTTGATGCTGAGGTGGTGAAAAAAGTCATCCGTCTGGTCGACATGAATGAATACAAGCGCCGCCAAGGTGCAATTGGACCACGAATCAGTTCACGTTCTTATGGCCGCGAACGTCGTTATCCAATCGTCAATGGCTGGAAAGCAGGTAACTAAGCCCTTTTCTTAGTTATTTAAATCGAATCGCCTGAGTGAATACTGGGGCGATTTTTTTATATCGACGCTAAAAGTAGAAAATTAATCAACAATCACAGAAAAATAATTTTGGAAATATCTGAAAATTTACTGGATGCTTCAAATAATTTTTATCATGCGCCATACTTTTTAAAAGACAAAAAAAGAGACCAAGCTGAGAGCTTGGTCTTTTAAAATGGTGGCTATGACGAGACTTGAACTTGTGACCCCCGCATTATGAGTGCGGTGCTCTAACCAACTGAGCTACATAGCCGTAAACTGTGTGCGCATTATCGTAATTTCAGGTGCTATCGTCAAGCATTTTAAAACACAAATGTTCAGTCTTTATGCAAATGAAGAATAAACTCTTAAACTTTAAACAATATTAGATTTTTTATTTGGTATTTCACATATTCTTATGAAGAACTTTAATGCTTGGAGCTTTCACCGATGTACAAAATTAACATACTGATTCTTTTGCTCAGCACTTTAGCAATCACCGCCTGCCAAGTGATTTCTCCTATTTTTGTCAACTACAATGGAGTACGTCGCGATGTGGCACAGTGGATTAATCATCAACAATTCATGAGCATGCAACAGAAACGCACCTTGGCGCAATTAAGTCGGGCTCAACAGCAAATCAAGCGTTATCCAGAATATGATCAGACTCAACGACTGGCCATTGCCAAAGAAAATCAGATTGCATTCTATTGTGCACGTTTGCATGTGAACGAACATAAAATCCAGCAACTGCAACAACAAATTTTCGCACCTGAGACGCAGGCGATTTTAAATCAATATGAACAACTGGCACCACAAATCAAATTGGACCCGGCATCCATTCAATGTGATTGACAATCAGCTTGAATATTTCTATAAATCCATATAATTCAATTATTTAAAATCAATAAACCATGAAACTTAAAACTCAGAAACCTGCGTTTAACTGTTTAATCTATTAGACATTATACCTATGTATTTACTTGGTTTTATTTTTATACAATACAGGCTATGATCAAAGTATAAACAACTATTCGTACTCGGTTTAACGCGTCATCATTTTTATAACACTTAATTCCCAACAGGAGAATTCTAATGCCTTTTGAACATATTTTAGTTCCTATTGATGGTTCGGAAACATCTTATGCTGCCGTTGATAAAGCAGTCGAAGTTGCCAAAGCATTTAACAGTAAAGTGACAGTGGTACAGGTACTGACACTCGACCCTTATATTGCTGCGGAATATATCTCTGCAGCGCAAACCAACGACCTGATTGAACGTGCCCGCACCTCGATCTTAAAAACTCTGGATGAAGCTAAAGCAAAATTCTCTGGTGCAGGTGTTGAAGTAGATACCCAGCTACTTGAAGGCCAGGTGATTTATAGCGAGATTGTCAAAGCAGCGAAAGATTTAAATTCTGACCTGATCATAATTGGTTCACATGGCCGTACTGGCTTCAAGAAACTGTTCCTGGGCAGCGTAGCTCAAAGCATTCTAGGTCAGGCCGATATTCCAGTGATGGTTATTCGCAAGTAATCCGTGCATCAAACTTAAAATCCCCACTTTCTAAAAGCGGGGATTTTTTATATCTAGACCCAACCATCCCACTGATAGCGTTTTAAATCCACACGATCACCGTCAAGTACAATCCCTTCCTGTATCAGCTTTTGTTGCTGAATATTCTGGCCAGATGAATCAAGCTTGTTCAGACTGATTTTAGCTTGTGCATTGATCACCCGATACCAGGGAATGTCGGTATTTTCTTCCAGATGACTTAAAACCCGACCCACTAAACGTGCATGTTGAGGTAAACCGGCCAGTCTGGCAATCTGCCCATAGGTTGCAACTTTTGCATAAGGGATCTGACTGACCACAGTCAAAATCATCTCTGCCATTTCCTGACTGGCTGAACTTGTCTTGCTGCATTTCATCTGTTCAATAGTACCTTTAAATAAAAGATCACGCCCTGATCCCCCTATTAACAGCTATAGGAAAATAATCACGCCTGATTAAATGCTGAGTCAAGCGATCTCATTTCACTATTAAACATAATCCAGTAGCGCTTTATCTTCTGGATTTTATCTTTAGAAATTATCTGGATTTTCCAGCCGTTTTACCTCTTGAACTTTGTCTGGATGATGTACAGTAGCAACACCATCGATATCTTTCTGATCAATCAGAATCTCTGGCTGAAAAATAGTGATGGTTTCATTTCCTTTGACATCTTCTCCAACAATATATTGAAAACCCTTACGGTTCAGCTTGTGGCACATACGCTGGTACCAGCCTTTAAAGCCCTGTGTGTCTTCCTCGGGATTATAGTAAAAAGCATTCATCACCGCAGGTAAGCCCAGACCACACACCAGACCCGACAAGAGCACCACAATAAAGGTATAGCCCACCAAAATACTGCTATAAGCCTCTAGCTGAGGAATATTGGCCACCGCCAGAATAAGCGCCAGGGAAATCCCGCCACGCACACCGCCCCAGGACAAAATCGTTAAACTGCCGTTATAGCTTTTTCGGCGTATTTTGGGGAACATGGCAAATGCCAAGTGATTGGCAGCAAAGCGCGCTAGATGTAAAATAATAAATGCCACAATCCCGCCCAAGACCAGACTGGTACTCAGGTCAAGAATAAACAACTCCAAGCCAATCAGAGTAAACAGGAAGGAGTTAATAATCCCTTCAACCGTATGCCAGAAATGGTTCACGTCACCAATATCGGCATCGGCCAGAATTTCTTTCCATTTATTACCGACGATTAAGCCACCAATGACACAGGCAATCGGTGCTGAAGCATGGGCCAATAAAGCAATAAGATAAGAGCCACATGCCAATAAAGCAGTGGTCAGAATCAGTGACTCCATTTCATGCTTGCCACGCAAGATTCTTAATATTGCAAAGCCAAATCCCAGACCAATCAGTACGGCCACCACAATCTCATACAATAAAGTTTGCATGACAGCCAGCACCGTAAAGTTTTCGCCTTGCAGAACATTGAGCAGGGTCATAAATAAGGCGATACACATGGCATCATTAAATAACGATTCGCCTTCCAGCTTGACAATCAGATGATGCGGTGCGCGAACTGAACTCAATACGCCTTTAATGCCGATCGGATCAGTCGCCCCCAAAGCCGCACCAAGTAATAACAACACCAGTAAATCCACATGATTACCAATCAGGAACTGATAGCCATATAAAACTGCACCAAAGAACACCGCACAAAAGACCAGCGCTAAACTTGCCAAAATACCAATCGGTCGCCAATGATTACGTAAATCTGAAACCTTAAACTTCAGTGCAGATGAGGTCAGAATAAAGCAGATCACCCCATTGATCAGAAAATCATAAAAATCGATGTTACGAACAGCCTGCTCGATATTGTCAATATTAATACTAAAGAATGGATTACCTTGTAATAAACTGGCGCCCCATTGCAAAATAAAAACAAAGATGGCCGAAACAATCGGAACACCGATCGCTTGCGGAAAACCTAAAACACGCTTATTAAACATAGTGGTGGCAATGGAAAGTGCAAAGACCACCGTGAGTAGCTGAAGAAAAAAGAAATTTCCCATTCGGTTTCCTAAAGTCGGGCGAGATGGAGCAATATGCGCCGAGCGGCATGGTCAAAATAGAGATTTGAATAGCAGAGCATTAGTAAAAAGGCATTCTAGCAAAACAAGTTTAATCCTCTTTTTATCGAATTGAGTTAAGTTTCTTTTCAGTATTTCCGAATGATGATTTAACATACAGATCAGCACTCGGCTTTTGCTTTCCCATCTTTCTATTTTGAATTTTTCTCCCATGCACCAAACTGTCAAAACCATTTTTCGTCTTTGTTTTGCGAGCGTGATTTTTCTGATCACCTTATCCTTATGTTTTACCTGCTTCGCTAAAATTCAGGAGATTCTGCAGGCAGAACAGCATTATCAGCAGGCAACCCGTATTCCCTTGAAAAGTACAACTGGCGAACAGTATGTTTTGGTATCTAATAACCAGCGACCGGACAATGCCATTTTTATTCTGATTGCAGGAAATGGTTATGTGGCCAAAATCAATTGTGAGCATTACAGTGCTTTATGTAGTGATGAGGACAATCAATCACATACCCGTCAAATCCAGAGCGTCCACCTAATTAAAGCGGGAAATCTGTTTTATATTGAAAAAATTCAATTTAGAGATAGCCGGACTGGCAAAGTCACGGCTCTCGAATATACCAACCATGATATGCAGCAGTTCTATCAAAATGACATCAACAATCTCAAATATACGGTCTTTGCCATTGCCTTGTTTGCTTTGGCCGCCTTATTTGTCAGTATCAAGATATTAAGAAATTTCCGGCGTTTTCTGCATAAATAAAAAAGGATTGCCTGCTCCACAGCTGCCCCACAATTGAATTAAGTAGATTTTGGAGATGCGAGTGTGACAAGGAGGTCACACCTTAGCCATCACGACAAGCATGTTGTGTATGGCGAACAAAAGACTTTTGCCTGCTTTTGACCTGTCAAAAGCAGGATTTCATGACGTCATAGATTCAAACTATAACCAAAGTTAAAATGATGAGAAGCAGTGGCACCTGCTCCTTTTTTATCTGGAAACAAGCTAAATATTTTGGTTAAAGGTATCGCAATTCGAAACCTGACCCGATTTCAAGCCGGTATTAAACCACTGTACGCGCTGCGCACTGCTGCCATGGGTAAAGCTGTCCGGTACCACCTGCCCGCGAGCACGTTTCTGTAAATAGTCATCACCAATTTTATGTGCGGCATCCATAGCTTCCTGCACATCTCCCTGTTCCAGAAACTGGGTGCGCTGATGATTATGGTAGGCCCAGACTCCAGCCAGACAGTCTGCCTGCAATTCTTGGCGCACTGAAAGCTGGTTACTCTGTACCTCGCTTGCCTGCTGACGTGCCTGCTGTACTTGAGAGGAAATCCCCAAAATCGTCTGGATATGATGACCTACTTCATGGGCCACCACATAAGCCTGCGCAAAATCTCCGGCCTGATCATTACGGGAGAGTTCGGTGGCATTCTGTTCTCCACCAATCCCCATCTGAGTACGCATATCTTTAAAGAATGCGGTATCGATATAAACTTTCTGGTCTGCCGGACAGTAGAAAGGCCCCATCGCCGCCTGAGCCGTACCACAACCCGAATTCACAATGCCATTGAACAAAACCAGTTTTGGGGGAACATACTGCTGATTTAACTGCTGCTGAAACACCTGAGTCCAGGTATCTTCAGTATCTGCTAGTACGGTGCCGACAAAATCAATCGACTCCTGCTGTTCCGGCGTAGGATTTTCCAGACCCCGTGTTTCCGCCGCACCCGATACGCCTTGGGTGACCTGTTTGGTGGTTTGATAAGCTTGCTGTGGATCGACGCCGAAGAATTTCCAGGCCACAAAAGCCACAATCAACCCGACAATACTGATACCACCAGCTTTGGCACCACCACCGCGACGGTCTTCTACATTACTACTGACACGACGACCTTTCCAACGCATAGTTTTTTTCCTTTTCTTCATCTGCTCAATTTGCAGATATTTTTGCATCTTAAGCTTTTGATGATTTGGGCCAGATTTTTTTAATCAGGCTGATGACCAGCATCACCAGCAGACCCGCTAAAATTCCCACGGCGAAATTAATCAAGGTCGGTGTTACAGCACCTACAATATTTCCGATACTGGGAATATCCTGTACATAGCTAACACTATCTTCAGTAAAGTGGTGAATAACAGGAATAGCATGATTAATAATTCCCCCACCGACCAGGAACATCGCTGCAGTTCCAACAACTGATAAAATTTTCATCAGAATCGGGGCAAATGCCAACAAGCCGCGTCCTATTTGTTGCTTAAAATCGGACTGCTGCTCGGTCAGATGCAGACCGATATCATCCAGTTTGACAATCAGGGCAACAAAACCATAGACCCCGATGGTCATCACGATCGCGATCAGGCTTAAAACGGTAACTTTGGTCAGCATAGAGGCTGCTGCTACCGTCCCCAAGGTAATCACGATAATTTCAGCCGAAAGGATAAAGTCGGTGCGAATCGCGCCTTTGACTTTTTCATTTTCAAACTGGTGCAAATCTGTTTCAGTCTGGATCAGTTGCTCACGGGCCTGTTCAGCATCCTTGGCCTTCGGTGTATGCAAGGTGTGTACGATTTTTTCCACGCCTTCATAACACAGAAACAAACCACCCAGCACCAATAAGGGGTTAATCAGCCAGCCGGCAATAAAGCTGATTAACAAGGCCAGCGGCACTAAAATCAGCTTATTGACAAAAGAACCTTTGGCCACTTTCCAGACTACCGGTAATTCACGATCTGCCCGTACGCCTGACACTTGCTGTGCATTTAAAGCCAGATCATCACCGAGGACGCCTGCTGTTTTTTTGGCTGCCATTTTACTCATCACAGCCACATCATCCAAGACCGTCGCAATATCATCTAATAATAATAATAAACTGCTCGCCATACTTATTATCCTTATCATATTTCAGTTTATTTTAATCAAAATTCTTAAAAATATTGTATTCACTTGTTTAATTAATAAGATTTTTTTAATACAGCTTTTTTTCTGGCTGACAATCAAAAACAGAATACCGTACAATGTTGCCATTCGTTAAAATACAGCTGTAGTACTGACTACCCTTTGGAATAAATAATGAGTAATCAAGATAATCGTCCAGTGATCTTGACGGGCGACCGTCCTACCGGACAACTTCACCTCGGCCACTTTGTCGGTTCATTACGCTCTCGTGTAGGCCTGCAAGATTCTCACCATCAACACTTGTTACTTGCTGATGCTCAAGCACTCACCGATAATGCCGATAATTTTGAAAAAGTACGTCGTAACATTATTGAAGTGGCAACGGATTATCTGGCTGTCGGTATTGATCCAACTAAAACTACAATTTGTGTTCAGTCATGTTTACCTGCCTTAAACGAACTGACGATGCTTTACCTCAATTTCGTGACTGTTTCACGTCTTGAGCGTAACCCGACCATTAAATCTGAAATCCAGATGCGTGGTTTTGAGCGCGATATTCCAGCGGGTTTCTTATGCTACCCGGTAGCTCAGGCTGCCGACATTACGGCATTCAAGGCCACTGTTGTGCCTGTGGGTGAAGATCAGATTCCAATGATCGAACAGACCAATGAAATCGTGCGTCGTCTGAACCGTCAAATCGGTCATGACCTGTTACCAGAATGTAAAGCGCTACTGTCTAATGTCGGCCGCCTCCCTGGTTTTGATGGCAAAGCGAAAATGTCAAAATCTTTGGGCAATACCATTGTGCTGGATGCGACAGATAAAGATATTAAAAAAGCCGTCAATGCCATGTATACCGATCCGAATCATCTTCGTGTGGAAGACCCAGGTCAGGTTGAAGGCAATGTAGTATTCACTTATCTGGACGCCTTTGATCCAAACAAAGAAGAACTGGAAGAGCTTAAGGCATACTACCGTCGTGGTGGTTTAGGCGATGGTACAGTGAAAAAACGTCTGGAAGGCATTCTCAAAGAATTGATTGGTCCAATCCGTGAGCGCCGTATGGAGCTTGCTAAAGACCCTGACTATATTATGGATATTTTAAAGACCGGAACAGATAAATGTCGTGATATTACCCAGGCGACTTTAGATGAAGTGAAAACCGGTTTAGGTGTATTCCGTTTCTAAACATAAAATGACCACCTAAAGCTCTTCATATGAAGGGCTTTTTTATTGTGAGGTGTTTATGCACGATAAAGCAGCAAACTCGCCCATAGAATCTCCATAGTTTTAACCTTAATTAACATCTATTAACATGAATACTGCTGAGTCAAGCCTTACCGGGTCGTATTATAGCTACATACAGTAAGGAATCAAATTTAACTCTCTCCACAGTTAAGCTTGATGTAGTTTGAAAAAACATTCCTTTTTCTACGCAATGATCACCCCAATCATTGCGTTTTTTTTGTCTTTAATTTTTTAGTATAGCGATTTAAAGCATAAAAAAACCCGCCTAAGCGGGTTTTCTAAAATTCAGCACTTATGCATTTTTATGACGCATATGCGGGAACAAGATCACATCACGGATACTTGCTGCATTAGCAAAGATCATCACTAGACGGTCAATACCAATACCTTCACCGGCTGTTGGCGGTAGGCCATATTCCAGTGCTTCTACAAAGTCTGCATCATAATGCATCGCTTCATCATCACCCGCATCTTTTTCCGCAACCTGTGCCTGGAAACGTTCCGCCTGGTCGATTGGATCATTTAATTCCGAGAAGCCATTTGCCAGTTCACGACCACCAATAAAGAATTCAAAACGGTCAGTGATGTGCGGATTGTCATCATTACGACGTGCCAATGGAGAAGTTTCCGCTGGATATTCCGTAATGAATGTTGGTTGACGCAGTTTGGTTTCAACTGTTTCTTCAAACACAATCGTTTGCAGCTTACCCAGACCAAAACCTGGCTTCACTTGCTCTTTCAATTCTTCCTGAAGGAATTTTGCCAGGAACTCACGGTCATTGACATTTTCCGGAGTAAATTGCGGGTTATTTTCCAGAATTGCATCAAACATTGAAATTTTCTTGAATGGCCCTTTGAAGCTATACACTTCATCACCATAAGGCACATCGGTCGAACCCAAGATATCCAGCGCCAGTTTTTCCAGCATCTGCTCGGTCAATTCCATCAGATCCTTATAATCTGCATAGGCTTGATAGAATTCAATCATGGTGAATTCTGGGTTATGACGCGTAGATACCCCTTCGTTACGGAAGTTACGGTTAATTTCGAACACACGTTCAAAACCACCCACCACCAAACGTTTTAAATAAAGCTCTGGCGCAATACGCAAGAACAATGGCATGTCTAGTGCATTATGATGCGTTTCAAACGGACGCGCAGAAGCACCGCCTGGGATCACATGCATCATTGGCGTTTCAACTTCCATATAGCGTTTTTCAGTCAGGAAGGCACGAATACCTGCAACCACTTTGGCACGAATTTCAAACGTTTTACGGGTTTCTTCGTTCACGATCAGATCAAGATAACGTTTACGATACTTTACTTCAGTATCATTCAGACCGTGGAACTTGTCTGGCAGCGGACGCAATGATTTGGTTAATAATTCAAAATGTTCGATGTGTACATACAGATCGCCTTTGCCTGAACGACCGATATAACCTTCGATTGCAATAATGTCGCCAAGGTCTAAACCTTTGATGGTCGCAAGTACATCTGCAGCGAGTTCTTTACGGGCGACATAAAGCTGGATACGACCTGTCATGTCCTGGATCACAATAAATGAACCACGGTTTAACATCACACGACCGGCAACTTTGACGTAGACCTTTTCGCCTGCTTCAATTTCTTCTTTAGATTTATCAGCGAACTGGTCTTGTAAATCTTGGGCATAATGCTCACGCTTAAAGGTATTTGGCCATGGGCTTTTACCAGTTTCTTGTGCCTGAGCTTCGATTTGCTTTAACTTGGCATGACGCTGTGCAATTAAATCGTTTTCGGAAATGATTTGTTCAGAAGTCGATTGAGCGTTAGTTTGCGTCATCTCTGCCTCGAATAAGATTAGTTAAAAAATAGAAGTTGCATAGAATAGCAGAAATCCTACCCAAATCGTAGCTTAAACACTCTCAGGAAGCGGCTTTTCTTTGGAAAAATCCACTATCTTGGCATTTTCCCAACCTTATCCCGTCAATCTAATCCACTCTACCAATACAATTCAGCTCGATTTGGGACAGATTATGCGATTACTTAGATGAAAGTCCTAGTGTGTGACGAGGTAGAGCAAATCACTGCGCAGAAAAATGCTGGCTTAGACCAATAGCTAACTGCCTTGAATGTCCACACGTTCTACAATGATGCTCAGATTGAAGATGATGTGCCAATCAATAAATACCAATATGGCATGCCCCATAAAAATGAGTAAGATTATGTCTAAGATTTTGTTTTTACATGGCTTAGATTCCTCCAGAGAATCCACCAAGTTTCATGCAATTAATGTCGTGCATAAATATTGTATTGATGTCGATTATCGTAATCTGAGCTATAATTCGGTCGCCAATTTTTATCATGAGATGATTGAAACCATCAAACCAGATATTCTGGTGGGCCATAATCTTGGCGGCTATTGGGCATTGAAAATGTCGCAGGCTTATCACCTTCCCTGTGTGGTGGCGAATCCCATTTTGCAACCCAATTTCAGAGATGATTATCCGGAAATTTGTCATGGCGATTTACAGCATGACATTCCGCAGTTTGCCTATCTCGAACTGGGCGATGAAATTCTGGATATGCATGCAGTTCAGGCACAGCTTGAAGACTATATGCAAATTCAGGCAGTTGATGGCGGCCATCATCGACTAGAACATCCTGAACAGATTAATACGCTGATTCAGGAAATTGAACATCATTTTATCAGACAATAAAAAGCCCCGATATTGAGGTAATGCTGATCAGTTAAGGAGTTTAGAAATAGACTCTTTAACTTTTTAGTCATTCACGGCGGAGTCTTAACTTTATAAATCAAATACTTGAAAATAATTTGTTACTTTGGTTTCGCCCAAATGAGAAGCGAAGCTTCGCAAGGAAGGCATCTTGCGGAGCAACACTCCTCACCGCAAAACTCGTCAGCCACCATCGACTAGTAAATTTGTCGCAGAAACAATCATTTTTAAATCTAGTCCTGCCTCAAACAGTTGCGGATGACTTTTCTACTTGTCAAATATGATCATGAATTTAAAAAAGAAAATGCCAGTCAATTTCTTAACTGACCGGCATTACCGATATTGAGGAGCTTTTTTTTAAATCTACAATTTAGGCAACCGCAGCTTCAGGCTGAGATTTATCATCCAGTACTGACCAGATATCCAGACCTAATTCAGCATGCAAATCAGGAAGATCAAGAAAGATACTTGCACCTAGTACTTCATGCTGACATTTGAGTGCCAATTCATTTACCGCTTTTAAAGTTCCGCCTGTTGCCAGAACATCATCAACAATGATGACTTTCTGAGACTGAACTTCCGCAGACATTTCTAAACGATCCAGACCATATTCCAGGCTATAACCGACACCCACGACTGGAGGCGGCAATTTTCCTGCTTTACGCACCAATAACAAGCCTTTGCCGGTACGTTGTGCCAACAGGCTTGCCAACACAAAACCACGTGCTTCCACTGCGATAAAGCTTTCTACTTCTGCCAGTTTGTCAGCAGGAATGCTGGCAATCAGGGCATCAGTCAATGGACCAATATTGCTCATGAAAAGTGGGGTCAAATCATAAAAGCAAATTCCTGGTTTTGGAAAATCTTGGACCGTACGAATGTGAGACCACAAAGAAGTAGACAAATTGCTCATGGGAGATCTTAAAAAAAGAAAAGGAATATGCGAATTTTAAACCTATTTCCAGCCAATGAACAAGCCGAGCTGTATAATAAAAACCCAATATTTAAGCACAAGTTATTGATTTTATTATATTCATTTATTATAAAAATATTTAATCCAGACTTTACTGATTCTAAATTATATAAAAACCTCAGTTTTTACTGCACGACTTTGGTCTATAACGCCTCATTTAAGCTAAATTTTGCCACAGCAGCCGCTTCATCACTCCACAGCATTTGCCAGCAAAGCCGATTTGACTCATTTTCAGAGAAATACTGAATCCCAAAGTCATTCTGCTGCTAATTTCGCTGATTAAGCTTTTATTCACTTTACTTTCTGAATAGAACTGCGTAAAAATTTAGCCAAATATGTTCACTGTTAAAAAGTCATATTCTTTTAGAGTCTTGCCATTTTATGGATTTTAAGCTGACGGTTACACTTGCTCAGTTTTGGAGAGTTACATGAAAAAGTATCAATGCATCGTTTGTGGATGGATTTATGACGAGGCGGAAGGTTGGCCTCAAGACGGCATCGTGGCGGGAACCAAATGGGAAGATATCCCGGATGACTGGACCTGTCCAGATTGTGGCGTGTCTAAAGTCGATTTCGAAATGATCGAAGTCTGAGCACGCCCAGTTAAAGACCATGTCAATATGGTCTTTTTTTATGTCCTTTTTATCCTCATATAAAACAGCATGGAGCCCTACAGCATGGAAACGACTATGCATCCTATCGTTATTATTGGTTCAGGTATGGCAGGTTATGCTGTAGCACGTGAATTTCGCAAACTTAATCCAGAGCATGAACTGCGGATGATTTGCGCGGATGATGCGATAAATTATGCCAAACCTACCCTTTCCAATGCTTTGGTTGGTAAGAAAGCGCCTGAACAGATTGCATTGGGCGATGCTGCAAAAATGTCGGCACAACTGAATATGCGGATTGAACAGCAGACTTGGGTCAAAGCCATTCATCCGGAAGATCATCAGCTGGTACTTGAGAAAGATGGTCAGGAAAGCACACAGAATTATTCCAAACTGGTCTTGGCGGTCGGTGCCAACCCGGTACGTTTAGCCATTTCCGGTGATGCCAGTGATGACATTCATGTGGTGAATAATTTAAGTGACTATAAGACGTTCCGCAGCAATCTGGCGGCACGTGAAGATAAACGCGTGGTGATTTTAGGCGCAGGCCTGATTGGTTGCGAATTTGCCAATGACCTGCAAAATACCGAGCATCAGGTCACAGTGATCGATCTGGCACCTCAACCGCTGGGCCGTTTATTACCTGAACATGTTGCAACGGCCTTCCAGAAAAACCTTGAAGAAACCGGCATTCATTTCGTCTTGGGCACCACGGTCGAGAAGGTCTCTCGTGCTGAAAATGGTGACTATTTGGTCATACTGGCCAATGGTCAGTCTCTCGTTGCTGATGTGGTTTTGTCTGCGGTAGGTCTACAGCCGAATATTTCTTTGGCCAAACAGGCAGATGTTCATACCAGTCGTGGAATTTTAACCACGGCGCAACTGGAAACCAATCATGCCGATATTTATGCCGTAGGTGACTGTGCTGAAGTGAATGGTACCTTATTGCCTTATGTCATGCCCATCATGCAACAGGCGCGCGCGCTGGCAAAAACCCTGAATGGCGAACATACGGCTGTACATTATCCGGCTATGCCAGTGGCAGTGAAAACGCCTGCTGCACCTTTAACTGTCCTGCCTGCACCAGTCGATGTTGAGGTCACCTGGGAAACTGAAGAGCTGGAAGATGGCATGCTGGCCAAAGCCATCGACGGTAGCGGCACTTTACGTGGCTTTGTACTCTTGGGTGCAACTGCGGGCAAACAACGTCTGTCTTTGACCAAGCAGGTTCCTGACTTGATTCCTGCTGTGGTTTAGAGGTTTAATACTCAGGATATTTTTTAAACAAAATATCCTTTAATTAGGACAGCAATTATGCACAGCGCATTACAGTTTAATCTTTCTCCATATAGTTCTTTCATGCGTGAAACCAGAGTTGATCTGGGTAATGGTGTGGAATTACATGTCGAGGTAGGCGGAAATCCGGAAAATCCTACGCTGCTCTTGATTATGGGACTGGGTGCGCAGGTGCTGTACTGGCCTGACTTTTTTTGCAAATCATTGATTGATCAAGGTTTCCATCTGGTACGTTTTGATAATCGCGATATTGGCCTGTCTTCAAAAATCCATAACAAGGGTCCACGCCTGAACACCCTGAAAATGATGAGCCGTTTTGTGCTCGGTCTGGGCAATCAGGGTGCACCTTATGACCTGTATGATATGGCTGAAGATGTCAGTCTGCTGATTGAAAAAATGGGGCTGGATCAGGTTGATGTATTGGGTGCATCCATGGGTGGCATGATTGCCCAGATTCTGGCGGCACGCTATCCGGACAAAGTCAAAAAACTGGGTTTACTGTTTACCAGCAACAATCAGCCGCTGTTGCCACCGCCCTTTCCCAAGCAACTCTTTAGTTTGATTGACAAACCGGCTTCAACAGATGAAGATGGTATTGTAGATCATAGTCTAAAACTGTTTAACATCATCGGTTCGCCAGGTTATGTCAATCATCTGGAAGCGGTGCAGACCGCACGTAAATTATATAAACGAAGTTACTATCCTGCCGGTGTACTTCAACAGTTTTTAGCAATATTATGTACAGGTTCATTGCTGCAACTGAACAAGCAAATCAAGCAAGAGACCCTGGTGGTTCATGGTGCTCGTGATCGATTGCTGCCTCCCAGTCATGGCAAGGCCGTTGCAAAAGCGATTCCAGGGGCTAAATTTGAATTAATTGATGGAATGGGGCATGATATCCCACCGCATTTTATTCCATATCTTAGCGAATTATTTGCTGATCATTTTAAATCATAAACATTAGGACACTATGGCTGCACTACCCTCCTTAAGACAGCTGTCATACCTCGTAACACTGTCAGAGACGCTACATTTTACAGAAGCTGCTCGCCGCTCATTTGTCACCCAGTCAACTTTGTCTGGCGGCATTATGGAGCTGGAGCGTTTACTCGGTGGCGTACTTGTTGAACGCGATCGCCAGAATGTTCGTTTAACGCCTCTTGGTGAACAAGTGGTTGCACGCGCACGTGTTCTACTGGCTGATGCTCAGGACTTGATGCGTTTAAGTCGTGAGATGAGTGAACCCTTAACCGGTGATTTACATCTTGGCGTGATTCCTACGATTGCTCCCTTCCTGCTGTCACAGCTGCTAGAAGAAGTGCATAAACAATTACCAAAAATCCAGTTGCATCTGCATGAAGCACAAAGCGAAAAAATTGTAGAAAAACTGGAACATGGCAACCTGGATATGGTGGCCTTGGCGCTGCCTTTCGATACACGTGGCCTGAAAGTGGCCGAGATTGCCAAAGAGAATCTGTATCTGGTTTATCAAAAATCAGATCAACACGCTGCACAAGCGAATTCTCTGGAAGATCTGGATCTATCTCGCCTGATGTTACTTGAGGAAGGTCATTGCTTACGTGATCATGCCCTGAGTGCCTGCCCGATTGGTGAGCGTAAAAATGATCATCGTTTAAAAGCCAGCTCTTTGCCGACTTTAATCGAAATGGTCTCTGCAAATCTTGGTTTTACTTTATTGCCAGAAATTGCGATTTATACCAATATGATCAAAGCCAACCCTGAGATTCTGGTCAAGCCAATCAACTCTGCGCCAAGTCGCACCCTGGCATTGGTGACGCGTAAAAGTACACCGCTACAAAGCGAATTTGATGTGTTATTACAGATTTTCCAAAAAATCACTCAGCACAATGCTGCTTGAGCTAAAATTTTAGATGATTAAAAGGAGCACACCCGTTGCTCCTTTTTTTATATCTCAAAGTGGATATAGCCAACCATCATAGACCTGCTAAAGTCTCAAACTGACTGTTGCTGTCATCGGTTTTAATCTGCAATAAATGCTATTTAAGACGAAGATGAGGTAATTATCGTTAAATCCCTATTTTTTGGGATATTCATTTTATTTTGCTTCATTCACAGTATAGCCTTCTCTCAGAATCAACAGGATTGAGCTTATTGGCTGCCCTCTTGCCTGCACCGGTTTTAGTCATCACTTCATTTACTGACCTGAACCTGTCCAAAACTCAGACTGTGCTGCAACAACTGGGCTATCAACCAGATATGCTGCTATATGCAGACAATCTCCAATCTGCACAAGAGATGATTGCCGAACATCTGCCTAACTTGATTCTTTATCACCTGACAGAAGCCTTACAGATTCATTTCATCGGTCAGATGAAACAGCATAACCCAAGTACACCTGTAGTTGCCGTACTCAAGAGTGAATCCACAGCACTCATTTATTCAGCAATCTTATCTGGTGCAAATAGCTATATCCAACCTCAGGCTTCATTCATCCAGTTTGCTGAAAGCCTGAAAATTGTCTTGCGCGGCGGTGCCTATATCCATGCTGAACTGGCAGAACATATCCTGTACCAGCTCACTGACAAAACCTGTCTCAAGGTAACCGAATTGCAGCTCTTACGCTTACTCAGCCAGCAAAAAAACCCAGTAGACATACAGCACCAGCTCCAGCTGACTGACTATCAGATGTATGCCCAGGTCAAACAGATCTATCGCAAACTGCTGATATCCTCTGCTTAAAACCCTTGAATGCTATTTTCTGGATAAAAAAGAGGCTGAATTTTCAGCCTCTTGAGATCGTTTATTTAAACAAGTCCAATAAAATGCGTTGAGCATTATGTGGCTTTTCACCTTCTTGCAGCTGCGCCCGCAGCCAGGTTCCATCCCCTTGTAATAACCAGGATTGCTGATTATCTTTCAGATAGTTAAGTAGCCCCTGTTGATAGATGCGTTTTTTCAACGCTTCATCTTCTACCGGGAAGCAGGCTTCGACCCGGTTAAACAGGTTGCGATCCATCCAGTCTGCACTTGAACAGTAAACCCGTGCATTACCGTTATTGCTGAAATAATACACGCGGGTATGTTCCAGGAAACGCCCGACAATCGAACGTACCCGAATATTTTCAGACAAACCTGGCAATCCCGGACGCAAACTACAAATCGAGCGGATAATCAGGTCAATCTGTACCCCGGCCTGAGAAGCTTCATAGAGTTTATTGATCAACTGCATCTCGGTCAGCGCATTAACTTTGACAATAATCTGCGCCGGCTTGCCTGCTTTGGCATTCACGATTTCATTATCAATATAATTAATGAGTTGGGCATGTAAGGTAAATGGCGCATGTAACAGCTTTTTCAGCTTGGCCATTTTCCCCATACCGGTCAGCTCCTGAAAGATACGGTGCACATCTTCACACAGGTCTTTATCCGTGGTGAGCAAACCATAATCAGTATAGATCCGCGCATTGCCGGCATGATAGTTGCCGGTTCCCAGATGTACATAGCGCACCAGTTTATTATTTTCCCGGCGTACCACCAGAATCATTTTGGCATGGGTTTTATAGCCAACGATGCCATAGACCACCACCGCACCGGCTTCTTGCAGGACATTGGCCACTTCGATATTGGATTCTTCATCGAAACGTGCACGCAATTCAATCACGGCCGTGACTTCCTTGCCATTGCGGGCAGCTTCCGCCAGCACCTGCACGATTTCAGAATCCGGGCCACTGCGGTACAGGGTCTGTTTGATCGCCAGCACTTGTGGATCACGTGCAGCTTCACGCAACAATGAAATGACCGGTGCAAAAGACTCAAACGGATGATGCAGCAAGATGTCCTGTTTTTGCATGGCACTAAAAATATTTTCAGATTTTTTCAGTACTTTGGGAATGATCGGGGTATGTGAATCATAGCGTAAATGCGGGCGCTTGAAATTAGACAGTAAGCGCGCCAGATTGACTGGGCCTGCGACTTTATAAAGCTGCTCTTCTTCCAGATCAAATTCATTCAGCAGATATTCATAAATATGCTGCGGACAGTTTTCTGTCACTTCCAGACGTACAGCACGGCCAAAACGGCGTGAACTGAGTTCGCCTTTAAGCGCCTTAGCCAAATCTTCAACATCTTCATTCAGGGCCAGATCGGCATTCCGCGTGACACGGAACTGATAGCAACCGGTCGCTGTCATGCCTGGGAACAGATCCGAAACATGTTCATGAATAATCGCGGACAGCATCACATGATGCTCTTTGCCATCGGTTAATTCATCTGGCAGACGTACCACGCGTGGTAACGAACGCGGCGCTGGCACCACAGCCAGATCAATCTGACGGCCAAAGGCATCTTTACCTTCGAGAGTCACAATAAAGTTCAGTGATTTATTCACCAGACGTGGAAACGGATGTGCAGGGTCTAGGCTAATTGGCGTCAGGACGGGCGCAACCTGTTCCTGAAAATATTTTTTCACCCAGGCCGATTGTGCCGGAGTCAGTTCACCACGGCGCAAGAAACAGATATCTTCCTCACGCAGTTTTGGCAAAATTTCTTCATTTAAAATACGGTACTGGCGTTCAATCGCAGCATGTGCAGTTTTGGAAATCTGTTCCAGCACCTGCTTTGGGGTCAGGCCATCCGGACTGCGACTTTCATTGTCCAAATCTAACTGTTCCATCATTCCTGCGACCCGAATCTCAAAAAATTCGTCCAGATTACGCGAGAAAATTAACAGGAAATTCATGCGTTCAAGCAAGGGATGTAAAGGATCGACAGCCTGTTCCAGGACGCGTAAATGGAAGTCTAAAATAGACAGTTCACGATTTATATAACGATCATTATATGTATATTCGGGCTGTGCTGAAGTAGTGCTGGCTGCCGTATTCATATCAAACCTATGCGGATTTAAAATTGTGCTTATCAGTTCAAGTATGCTTCAAATTGATGACAATTTCATAAAAAAAAGCCCAAAAACTGGGCTTTTTCTTTAAATAATTATTTAAGGCAATTCTGCATAACGCATATAACGCTGAATCATGCGCTTGCGTGCATTTAAGGCAGAGGAGTTGCGATGATCCTGAAAATATTTTGGATTGGTCAGAATGGCCGCCAGAAAGATCGCTTGATCCTGAGTCAGGCTTTGCGCAGTTTTGCCAAAATAATGTTTGGCTGCGGCTTCTACGCCATAGATATTGTCACCAAATTCAATCGAGTTTAAATAGACTTCCAGAATCCGTTCTTTCAACCACATGCGTTCCATCATCCAGGTCGCGACCGCCTCCTGACCTTTACGCACAAATGAACGCTTGTTGACGAGGAACAGGTTTTTCGCCAATTGCTGGGAGATTGTCGAACCACCGGCCACTACACGGCCCTGATTTCTGTTTTTATTCAGCGCAGTTTGAATCCCGTCCCAGTCAAAACCATGGTGATGAATAAATTTTCCATCTTCTGCAGTGACGATGGCACGTTTCAGATTCAGACTGATTTCGTCATAGGGACGCCACTGATGCTGAATCGCTTTGGAAGGTTCTGTCCAGTAATCAATCCGCATCATCATGGTGGTATTCACCGGATTGGTTCGCCACCAGGCCAGACTGGCAAAGATCCACAATTGAACCAGTAGAATCACACTGACGATGACGAGCATCGTGCGGATCAGAAAGGCTTTCATGTCAGTGCGTTACTCCTGAAAATTTAATTTTTCGTGTTAAGCTTATTCGAAATATACAATCACAGCAAAAAAATAGCATGTCTGAATACTCTCCCCCTGTCGAACATCGCAAACTTGAAATGCATCTCTGGTGGATCACCGCCATTTTAATCGGGATCAATGTTGGATTATTTGGCTGGCAAGCCATTAATGGCATGGATGTTAGCCAGCCGAGTACCCGAGACGCTATTCTCTGGGGTGCAGATTATGCACCTTTAACCTATTTAGCGGAACCCATGCGCTTGTTTAGCAGCATGTTTTTTCATTTTGGCCTGATTCACCTGATGTTGAATATGTGGGCCTTGTATATTTTTGGTAGTGTTGCCGAACAACTGTTTGGCCGGATGTATTTTATTGGCTTATACCTGTGTGCCGGCTTAATGGGCAGTTTGCTCAGTGGCTATATGAACATTCAGGACAGTTATGATCTGATTGCAGGGGGTGTGGCCAACCCAAGTTTATTGCCGGCGGTCAGTGCAGGTGCATCTGGTGCCGTGATGGGACTCGGCGCTTCACTGACGGTATTGGCCCTGTTGCCGATGCTGCCCCAGCAACGTTTTATTCTGGATAAAAAGACCTTGGTGATGGTGATGGGTCTGAACCTGGCCATGGGCTTTATGATCAGCGGAATCAACAATGCAGCACATATTGGCGGCATGTTGATGGGCGCTTTTTTAACCTTGCTGTGGTACGCCGGACAAAAAATGCAGCATAGCCGCATGATCAATCTGATCGCTTTAGTGATCGGTTTCGGCCTCTGTGTGCTGCTTTATCAACATAACTTGGCCTTGATCGAAGCAATTCGCCCACTGTGGCAAGATATTCTCGACCTGATGCGACAACAATTGCAGCTTTAAATCATTGCCACTTTAAATACCAGCGAATTTAAAAAGCCATGGAGATGAATCTTACTGATTCATCTCGCGCAAGCTTTGTAAGGGCGGAATGTCCGACAGATAGCTCAGACGATAACGGCCAATCAGCGCACATAACACAGTCATGAAAATCGGCAGGATAATCCAGATTTCCCAGTGTGGCTGAATCATTAAATCCATACGATAACTGGCGATTGCGCTAATCACTTCGGCAAACAGACAGGAAACCACTCCGGCAAACAGTCCGATAAAACCAATTTCCAGACTCATCATGGTTTTCAGTTTTTGTTTGGAGCTGCCAAATGACCGTAGCAAGGCCACTTCACGTTTGCGTTCATCCATGAGCAGGTTCAGACAAGCCATCAGTACCAGAAAACCGGAGATACTAACCAGCACGGCCAGAATCGTCACGATCTGCACCAGTACATTCACAATACGCTTGATCTCTTCCAGAATCAGGCTGACATCAATAAATACCGTATTGGAAAATTGCTGGATCACAGACACCAGTTTGTCCTTATCTTGTTCCGGCACATAGAAACTGCCCAGATAACTTCCGGCATTGGCATCCATGCTATTCGGGGCAAAAATAAAGAAGAAATTCGGACTAAAACTTTCCCACTCGACCGTTCTTAAATTGATGACCTTCGCTTCCAGCATACCTTCGGGCAGACTGAAACTGAGCTTGTCGCCAATCTTGATACCTAATTCTTCAGCAGTATTGGCTTCGACCGATACCGTGCCGACCTGTTGCAAAGCTGCGTCACCACGAATAATCACATTATCCTGTGGATAGCTGTCGGACTGGGTCAGGTTCAGCTCACGTTTTAAAGTATTATTGCTTTTGACTAATTCTGGAGCAAAAGGCTGATCATTTTTGGCCACCAGACGCCCACGAACGTTCGGATAAAGCGGTGTACTTTTCCAGCCATTCTGCTCAATTTGAGCTTTTAGGTCTGGCATGTCAAACGGCGGCAAACCATACACAAACTGATTTGGTGTACCTTGCGGCAACTGTTGCTGCCAACGCTCTAATAGATCTGTGCGCAATACGGCTAATACTGTAATCAGACTGAGACCCAAGGCCAAAGCGGTAATCTGTAAGGCTGTTTGAGATGGTGTTCGTACATAGGCTGACAGATTCAATTTCTGATTGCGCAGCAGTTTTAAGATCAACCATACCGTCAGATACAACACTGCACATAACACAATAATCGCGCCAATCACCCAGGCAGTCAGGAGCAGATTTTCGGTTAAAATCACGCTAAAAATAATCAGGCTCAGCGTTCCGGTCAGCAGCATCCACAGCATGGATTGCACTGATTTTTCCTGCTGGCGGATTACTCGAATTGGTGGCGTGTTCAACAGTTGCAATAGGCTCGGCATGACAAAGCCCAACAGCACCACTGCACTGGTCAGCATCGCGACTGGTAATGGCCCGAGCAGCATCGCCATAGCAGAGAATTCAATTTCTAAGTTGGGAATCAGTTGCAGCATTAACTGTAATAACCCATAACCCAGACCAATGCCGATCACTGTACCAATCGACATGGCAATTAACAGCACCATCCCGAGTAAAGCCAGATAAGCCGACAGAATCTGCTGCTTGGTGGCACCGATACAACGCATCAAGGCAATATGATCTTGATTCTGCTGCACATAACGCTGTGCAGTTAAGGCAATGGCAATCCCACATAATAGAATGGTCAGAATATTGGCCAGTTGCAGGAAAGTGTCCAGATTGGCAATTGGCTTCATCAAGCGGGTATTGCCTTCACTGGCATTGCGTAACCTGAGACTGCTTTGCTCCTCAAACTCCTGCCCCTGCACTTCTGCTGGCGTTTCAGCCGAGCCGTTTGCTGACTTGACCTGCTGCTTAAATAAAGCTTCATATTCTTGCGTATTGTCTGGAGAACCCGCCATGAGTAAGCGATATTCAATCCGGCTCCCTACCTGAATGGCATTAGTTCGTGCCACATCCGCCTGAGAAATAATCACCGTTGGTGAAAATCCGGAAAATCCAAGCTCCTGATTGGAGTCCTGTTCAATCTTGGCGGTAACTTTAAACGCCGCATCGGCAATATTCAGCTGATCGCCCAGTTTGACTTTGAGCAGGTCCATAGCCCGTGGACTGAGCCAGATTTCACCCGATTGAATCTTCGTTTTTGCAGGTTGCACCTGCAGCTCGCCACGCAAGGGAAAAGCCTGATCAATGGCTTTGACATTGACCATGACAAACTGTTCATCGGTATAGGCCATGGTGCTAAAGAAAGTGACTTCTGACTGCTGTAAATCCAGCTGTTTGGCCTGATCACGCCATTCTTTTGGTAGAGGCTCATTGTCCGAAAGTACCAGATCACCGGCCAGCATTTCTGCGGCCTGCAAGGCCACTGCATTCTGAATCTGTTCATTGCTAAACTTGAGCGCTGTTGTTGCACTAATCGCCAAAGTTAAGGCAATAATTAACAGATAAATTCCGGTACTTTTAAAACTTTGTGTGAGTAGAGGACGAAATAAAGGGGTCATCTCATCCTCCACTCGGATGTTCAATCAGCTGGCCATTCAGCAGTTCAAAATGTCGCTGGCATTGCTGTGCCAGTTTGCGGTCATGCGTCACCAGCACCAAGGTCGTACCCAGTTCCCGATTCAACTGAAACAAAAGCTGTTCAATTTCCTTGGCAGTTTCACCGTCGAGATTGCCTGTGGGTTCATCGGCAAAAATAATTTTCGGTTCACTGACCAGTGCCCGGGCAATCGCGACACGCTGCTGCTCCCCGCCAGACAGGACTTTCGGGGTTTGTTGTGCCTGTCGATCCAGACCAACTTTATGCAGTAGCGCCAAGGCTTTTTGTTCAGCTTCTGCATATTTGAAACTGGGCTGTAAACGCAGTGGCAACATGACATTTTCAAGGGCAGTCAGATGTGGCAAGAGCTGAAAAGACTGAAACACAAACCCGATATTTTTCAGGCGCACCAACGCACGTTGTTCTTCATTCAAGGTAGAAACCGACTCGCCACTGACGATGAGCTGGCCTGAACTGGCCTGATCCAGCGTTGCCAGAATGCCTAGCAATGTGGATTTCCCCGAGCCGGAACGACCGGTAATTGCCACCTGCTCGCCTGCCATAATCTCCAGATCAAGATCCTCAAAAATAGTCAGCTGTTTTTGTGAAAGTTGTATCTTTTGTGTCAATTTCTGGGCAGAAATAATCGCCTGTGGCATGATGTTCGAATCGTTGCTACTTTGAATCATACGTGTCCTATATGAAAGATCTTAATCAGAAAACTCGGGTATTGTCTTACTTGTTTTTGCTCAGTCTGTGCCTGTTACCGCTCGGGGTATCAGCAAAGACGATTATGATTTTAGGTGATAGTTTAAGTGCTGGTTACGGTATTCAGCCACAACAAGGCTGGGTACATTTATTACAAAAACGTTTAGAGCAACAGTATCCGAAACAGCATAAAGTGGTCAATGCAAGTGTCAGTGGAGAAACCACCAGCGGAGCGCTGGCCAGACTGCCGAAACTGTTGCAGACGCATCGTCCAGACCTTGTGGTGATTGAGTTGGGGGGTAATGACGGCTTACGTGGACAGCCGCCGCAAATGATTCAAAAAAATTTAGCCAGCCTGATTCAGCAAAGCCAGAAAGCCAAGGCCAAAGTCGTGGTATTTGGTATGAAGATGCCGCCTAATTATGGACAGGCCTATAGCAAGGCCTTTGAAAATAATTATAAGGTAGTGAGCCAGCAATATAAGGTGAAATTGTTACCGTTCTTTATGCAGGGTGTGGCCGGCAATAAAACCCTGATGCAAAAGGATCTGATTCATCCAAATGCCAAGGCACAAACCATCCTGCTAAATAATGCCTATCCATACATTAAAGGCGCTTTATAAAGCGCCTTTAAGTTATTTTAGACTGTATTTAAATAAATTTTGCCTAAAAATCAAAGAACAATACTTCACCTGTTTCCAGTGAATATTCAGCACCGACCACTTTGAGTTGTCCTTGCCCAATCAGATTTTCTAATACTGCTGAACCATGACGTAGTTGGTTAACCGATGCAAATACGTTAGAACGCACAGCATGCTTGGACAATTTTGCCAAGTCATTTTTCAGTTCAGTTTGCATTAAGGTTTCAACTGAAGGACGTACTCGATTTACAATCGACATCAGGTTTGCCGACGGCGGGCAATCTGGGCACATTAAGGTATCAATGGTGGCCTGGATCGCGCCACAATGACTATGACCTAAGACTACAACAATAGCACAGTCATAGCGTTCCGCCGCAAATTCAACACTCCCGACCTGTGATGGTGCGACAATATTGCCTGCAACACGAATCACAAAAAGATCACCGAGACCCTGATCAAAAACCATTTCAGCTGGGACACGCGAATCTGAACAGCCCAGTACAATTGCAAATGGGTTCTGATCCTCTGCCATTTCTGCGCGCTGTTGGTGGCTCAGTTGTTTTGGATGCGAGGTATCACCGCTGACAAAACGTTGGTTCCCTTGTTTAAGACGTTCTAAAGCTTCTTGAGCTGTGAGCATTCTTTTCTATCACCGATGTTTTAGTTGCAATATTTTACTGCCAGTTTTTTTGAATGTCACTTGCAAAAAATCTTAGCTGCTTAAATTTTTAACATTTATCTAATTTCATTTCAGCAGGGATTTTGTGTGCAGCACATCACATTTCTAGATCATTCAATGCTGTTCAGCAAAAAACTAATGGGTGACAAGCGCCAGGATTGATTTAAAATAGAATGAAGAATAATGTTTTTATTTGACTGAAATAGCAAATTTACAACATGGAAGTATTTGAGCAATTTGCTCGCTGTATATTTTTTGGGGAATGTGCCAATGAAGAAAATAATAAAGTTGCGCTCGAAAATAATCTGCTCGACCTTAGTCGCGTTTACGATGGCATTGCCGAGCTTTGCACATAGTCAATATATGTTTAGCCAGCCGAATGAAAAGCCTGCCAAAATATTACAACAACATCTGCTGCAGGAACGAACACAGGCTGGACTTCAATCCAAGACACTTAAAATCGGTGATGTGACCTGGAGCTACAGTGAAGGTGGTGCAAAGAACAAGCCTTCAATTCTGCTGATTCATGGTCTGGCAGGAACGCGAGATAACTGGAATCGGGTCGCACAGTTTCTGACTCCACATTATCATGTGATTATTCCTGACTTGCCGAGCAACGGCGATACCAAGGTTCCGGAGAATTTCGATGTTTCTGTGCCCAATGTGACTTTTCAGATGCGTTTATTCATTGAAACCTTAAATGTAGACGAGAATTTACATATTGCCGGACATTCCCTGGGGGGATCGATTGCCACGGTCTATGCCTCACAATATCCCTTCGATACGCAAAGCCTGTTTTTAATCAATAGTGCCGGCCTGTATAAAATGGGCAATACGCCCTATACCAAAGACCCGCAAGCCCTAAAAGACCTAATCGTCAGCAAGCCCGGTGATCTGCAAGATGTCTCCAGACAGCTGATGCAGAACCCGCCGGTGATTCCTTATCAGCTCCAGTATGCACAGGAAAAACTGCTGATTTCACGTTCTGAGCAGACCAGTAAATCGATTGATCAGGTCGTGATGCTGAACCGGATTTACACACCGGAAACCTTTGCCCGCCTGACCCGCACAGTTGAAGCACCGACCTTAATTTTATGGGGCAGACAGGACCGGATCATCAATGTCGAAGTGGTTAAAGAACTGCATGCCCTGTTGAAACGTGCCGAAACGCCAGTGATTCTGAACAATGTCGGGCATATACCGATTCTGGAAGCAGAAAAACAGGTGGCACAACATTATTTGCCTTTTCTGGCCAAGACCCAGACCCTAAAAAACCCGCTTGCTGATAAACTCATTCCTTTAAATTAAGTTTCAGAGCCGTTATGCAGAAACACCCGATGATTGAGCAGTTGATCGATGCTCAACTTGATTTTCTCGATCAGGCATTTTCTCAATCTGAAACGATTCAAACTGAGTTTCATGCGTTTTATCTGTGGTTACGTAAACAGAACCTGAAAGATCTATGGAGCTGTGATCTGATTCATCAGCTTTTGCAAAAACAGATTCTGGATACTGCTGCCAGCAGCTTTCTGATTGAGCAGATTGCTGAGCATATCCGTTTTGCACTGGTACATCCGGCCAACGATACGACCAAAATTGCCGATGTGATTCCAGTCCTGACCGTGGATAAAATCGCACAATATGTTGCCAGTAAAAGTGGCCATCGTCAGCGTCTGATTAAGACCGTCGTGAATAATCCGGCATTTTCGGCCATGATCACGCAACTGATCCAGCATTCCATTCAGGATTATCTGGATAATTCTGTCATCGCTAAAAGCGTGCCCGGGGTTTCCCGTTTTATGAAAATGGGCAAGTCGGTACTGGAAAATGTCACCGATACGGATCTGGACAGTACTATTGCGCGTTATCTGCAAAAGAATATTTTAAAACTGAGCCAGATGAGTGAACATGTGCTGAACCAGCACTTTGATGATGAAAAACTTTATCATTTTCAGGCCAATCTCTGGCATAAAATTAAAGATATGCCGGTATCGGTATTGAAAAATTATATTGAGCTTCAGGATTTAAATCAGACAGTCGGTTTAGGACATGAGATCTGGGATCATTTGCGTCAGACGGATTATCTAAAACAGCAAGTTCATGATGGAGTTCATACCTGGTATGTACGCAATCAGGAACATACTTTTGACAGCTTACTGCGTGATCTGAATATTGATGAAGCCTTAATCCAGCATGAGTTACAGCAATTGTTGAGCCCGATCATTCAACAGATGGTTTCACAAGGTCATTTACGTGAACGTACACGCAGATATCTGGAACAGTTTTATTATTCAGAAGATACTTTGAAGATTCTTAAAGTATAAAGTTTAAAAGCCGCTCGAGAGCGGCTTTTAAATTGTTTAGAAATTATAAGTCAGTCCGACAAAGACTTCCTGACGATCCAGATAATAATCATTTGAAGCATTTACTAATTTTTTATCAAATAAATTATTGAGACCACCTCGAACAGTCACTTGATCGTTCACTTCATAATTCGCAGATAAGTTAAATACCGTATGTGGTTTTTGCATCACTACCGTATCTTCAATACTTGCCGTATATTGTTCACCGGTATATTGCGCTGCAAGTTCCAATGAAAGTGGATCAGTGGGAGTCCAGTTGAGTGCACTATAAACGGATAACTCGGGAATCGTTGAAAGATTTCTGCCAGTCACTAAGTTTTTTGATTCAAAATAATAGGTTGCATTGGTCTTCCAGCTTAAATTCTCTAAGAGTGGTAATGCCACACTTGCTTCCAAGCCCCGTACACGCGCTTTTTCAGCATTTTGATATTGTGTCCACCACACCCCATTAATTTCTCCTAAAGCACGATATTCAATTTTATTTTTAAAATCTGTGTGGAAATAAGTTAAACCGAGATCAAAATCATTTTGAGCAAAATTAAATCCAAGTTCATAGTTGGTACTTTCTTCAGGCTGCAGGTCTGCATTACCCGCCATATAACATCCGCCCGATACATAGCCTAAAGGTTTCAAGGATGTACATCCATTCCCCCCTGAACGCGTCGCTGCACCTGCAGTATTCTCTTTGAGTGAAGGAGCTCTAAAGCCCTGAGCAACACCACCTTTAATGGTCAATGCATCATTTGGTTGCACCACCAAATAAGCACGTGGACTATTATGTGTGCCAAATTTATCGTGATGATCAAAACGATTACCAAGGGTCAAATTGACTTGATCATTAAAAACAATTTTATCTTCAACGAACAATGCCCAAGTATCTCCTTCTAGCTCTGAACCATATTCTTTGCCGTCATAACTTGGAATAGCCAGCCCAATATTACGGGTATTAACCAGTTCTTCTGATTTCCATTGACCTCCCACTGTCGCAACATGCTCCACACCTAATTTAAACGGAATATTGAGATTAGCTTCTACAATGCTTTCCTTGGATTTTTGTGTGGTCGGCCCAGTCTCTGTCACCTGACTTTGATCATAATCATTGTAGTAAGCCGTAATTTTTGAATCACCGAAACCCCATTGAGCATCATGTGATAGAGACACTGAACGATGTTCTAACTCAGATGGACCCCATGCTAATAAAGCCTGTTCTTTACCATCCACCACCTGAGGCGTGGTCGAGGCATTATTCTCTTGCAAGCTATAACCCAGCTCTAAAGATAAGCTATGAATATCGTTCGGCGTATAATCAAACTTTAAGTTCGCATTCTGATCACGACTACCCGATTGTCCGGTTGCTTTACTTCCTGCCATTCCGGGAAGATTACGGTCAGAGGTTTGATAGCCTTGATCCGCTTCCTGTTCAGTGATCCCGACTGTGGCACGCATACCTAGTGTATCGGTTAAAGGGCCATATCCCACGAGTCCTGATTGAATGGTTCGCCCTAAATCCGAAGATGTCGTTGGCATGGTATGGTTTAAGGTCAATGAGCCACCCCATTCTGAAGGGATTTTTTTGGTAATGATGTTGATCACTCCACCCATCGCATCAGAGCCATATAAAGAAGACATGGGTCCACGTACAACCTCAATACGTTCAATCATTTCTGGTCTCACCCAGTTTAGATCTTGATGTCCTAGGTTTGCACGATAATTGGTATCTCGAGAAGAGCCCACACGTTTACCATCAATTAAGATCAGCGTGTAATTGTCAGGCATCCCGCGTAATTGTATTTTTGAACCTGCCCCATTTGAACTTAGGCCCCCTGTTACGCCGGGCACGCGTTTCAAGATATCGGCCAGACTTGAAACAGGCTGTTTCTGTATGTCTTCTGCCGTAATGACACTAATTGAAGCTGGCGCAGATTTAACATCAACTGCCTGTCCACTCGCAGTCACCACAATCGTTTGTAATTTGGTCGCATCAGCCTGTACGATTCCCTCTTTTTCTTCAGTAACTTGGTCTTGCGCTTGGACTGAAACAGCCATTGCTGAAACTACAGCAAATGCCAAAGTTGTTTTTAAGAATGGCTTATTCATACCTTGCGCGCCCTAATATTTATGAAGAGATCATGTTTATTCGGTTGCAAAGTGTAACAGCTTTTCTATTGAATGCAATTACTATTGATAATTATTATCATTAACATTCACTAAATTTTAAGCCGGATATAAAAAAACCTCGAAAGTTCGAGGTTTTTTAAAATGCGCTAAATAAACTGTTATAGGACAGCTTATTTCATGTACGCACCTTCAGATTGGCTATGATCCGTTTCATCAACGACATGCATCAATTCAGGAATATGCTGCTTTAGCGTGGTTTCTACCCCTTGTTTCAAGGTGATATCAATCGCTGAACAACCCTGGCAACCACCGCCAAATTTAAGCACCGCTGTTAAGCCATGCTCTGGGTCTTCTTTGACTTCAACCAGTGCACAGTTACCGCCATGCCCTGCCAGACCCGGGTTAATTTCAGACTGCAATACATAGGTAATACGCTCTTCTACCGATGCATCTGGACCCACACGTGGCACTTTAGAGTTCGGTGCACGGAAGGTCAGCTGACCACCAAAACGGTCTTTGTTGTAGTCAATCACGGCATCAAGTAAATACGGAATAGATGGCGAGTCGATAAAAGCAGGGAACTCAGGATATTCCTGCTTATAATCTGTCGGCACAACTTCATCAGGTGCACTATAGGCCATGCAACATTCAGCGCGAGGAGTACCCGGATGTTCTACAAAAACACGCACACCAATACCCGGGGTGTTCTGTTTATCCAGTAAATCCTTTAAATACTCTTGTGCTGTTGGTGTAATCAATAAGTTGGGAATTTCACCAACAACTGGAGTGCTGCTGTTCTCAGTCGACATAACAATAATTTCCTCAAGCTCAGACGGCTATTTTAACTGAAGATCGGGGGGAATTTTTAAAAATCAACTAAAATTGTCGGATTTATTATAAAAGTACAACTTTAGTGCAATTTTAATGGCATGATAATTGGCAAATAGGCACCCTTAGAATCATTTATATGCTTGATTTACCTTTTAATCATACCGTGACCATTATTCTGATCACCTGTATTGTGTCATTTATTGCTTTCTCCAAAGAGACGGTGATGAATCGCCTGATTTTCTGGCCACCGGCACTGCAACGTGGACAATATGACCGCTTTATTAGCCATGGTTTTATTCACGCCGATGGAACTCACCTGCTATTCAATATGATTACCCTGTTCTTTTTTGGCAGTGTGATCGAGAGCTTTTATCGTCAGTATTTATATGATCTGGGTTTTATTCTGTTCTATCTGGGCGGTCTGATTGCAGCTATTATTCCAAGTTATCTGACCCATAAAAATAATCCGCGTTGGGCCAGCCTTGGTGCATCAGGTGCAGTCTCTGCGGTGCTGTTTGCCTATATTCTGTTTGAACCGTGGAAGCTGATTTTTGTGTTCTTTATACCAGTTCCTGCGATTATTTTTGCCGTGCTCTATGTGGCTTATAGCATCTGGTCAGGCAAAAAAGGCAATAGCAACATTAATCATAGCGCGCATTTGTGGGGAGCAGCCTACGGCGTGATCATGACCATTATTCTGGAGCCACGCCTGATTCCGCATTTCCTGAACAAACTGATGCAGGTTCCGTTTTAATCAGGGCTATTGAAGGCTAGAGAAATAAGGCTACATATAAGATAAGTCTGATATTTCCGCTAAAAACAAATAAGAGAGCCATGGCTCTCTTATTTATTTGAAACATCTCGTAATATATTAAAAAGTCATGATGTCACTTATTGCCAATCTTGGAGTGAATTTTGCAGCGATAATGTATACATCTGTATATTAATTACTGTCATTTACGAGATATTTTGCATGTCCACTACACCAGACGGTCTTCAATTTCCGCTTCAGTCCAATCAACAAAAACCAAGTAGCTCAAAAACAGGACGCGCGATCATCGCAGCAGCTTTGGCCAATGTGAATCAGCACAGTGCTGCACAGGCACAATCAGAAAAAAACTGGCGCAAACAATATACCGTGCATTTTAAGCAACTGGTCGAGCAAGGGCTAAGCTCGCCTGAAGCCAGCCTGAAAATTGCTGAAGATGGTCTGGCACAGGCGCATCAGACCTTTGAATTTTACCGTGATGGCCAGAAGCATTTACTGAAAGATGCCCTTACCTTGCCCGCCGATCAACTACATAGCTTTAAATTGACGGGAAGCAGTCAGGCTGCACCAGAATGGTATGTGCCCTACCACGGCCAGAAGCTGCAAGGCTATGCCTTATTGGAGCAGATTGAACGTTGGGAAAACCAAGGTATTATGGAAAGCAGCCATGCCAATGCCCTGCGTGAATGTGTGGCGCGCCCAGAATGGTTTGATTTGTCAGATCGAACCATGGTGCTGTTTGGTGCTGCATCTGAAGCTGGCCCTTTGACCTGGCTGGCAAAATGGAAAGCCAATATTGTGGCGATTGACCTGCCCAGTACTCGGGTCTGGGGCAAGATTGTCGATACCATCAGCCAAGGCAATGCCACGCTGTATGCACCCTGTACTGAAGCACTTGCAGAAGATACGCCTGACGATGTTCTAAAAGAAAAACTCGGTGCCAATCTTTTGACTCAGATTCCCGAGATTGCTAAATGGCTATTACAGTTTGAGCCGGATCTGGATCTGGCCGCAATTGCCTATCTGGATGGCGAGAAGCATGTCCGTGTTTCGATGGCGATGGATGCCATCATGAAATATGTCAGCGAACAAAAAGCCAATACCAGCCTGATGTATATGTGCACCCCGACCGATGTCTATGCCGTTCCAAGTAAAGTGGTTGAAGCATCAAAAGTGAAATATGCGGAGCGCTCCAAAGCACAGACACTCTTTTCCAAAGGTGTATCGACTGTAAGCCGCAAACACTTTTTTCAGAAAAATGCGCATGAGCTGATTCAATCTGGTGACCAGTCTTATGGGATTTGTGACTGTCTGGTGGTAGAACAAGGTCCAAACTATGCACTGGCCAAACGCATTCAACAATGGCGTGCTACTTTAGCTCGCGCTCAGGGTCAACGTGTCAGCATCAATATCGCTCCATCTACAACCACGTATTCAGTCACCAAGAATCCGCTATTAAAAGCCGCGTTCAACGGTGCCAGTCTGTTTGATGTCGAAGCTTTTGCACCTGAAACCACAAATGCACTGATGGCAGCCCTGTGGATTCATGATCTGCGTAATGCTACCTCTGTGGCCAATCCTGAAGTGAAGCTGAATCATCCACTGGAATTGATGATGCAGGGTGCGAATCATGGTGGTTTGTGGCGAGTGGCTTATCTGGCGCGAACTGCATTACCTTTTGCTGCCCTGTATGGTTTTGCGACAGAGAAGTTACCCAAGGGATTATTGAGTAAGCTTAAGAAGTAATTGATTTCCTTGACTCTACCCTTCTCCTAGAGTCAATATTATTTTTATTCAAAATTCTCCCCCTCTCCCCAACCCTCTCCAACCCTCTCCAAGGGAGAGGATTTTAAAAAACTTCATAAAAAAACGCTGCCGAAGCAGCGTTTTTTACTTATCTAATAATATTAGAAAACTTTAAGTAACAACCAGTACAAAGTACCTGATAAACAAATTGTGGCGGGTAAAGTGAAAACCCAGGCAGACAGAATGGTTTTCACCATCTGGAAGTTCAGACCTGACTTATTCGCCACCATGGTACCTGCAACCGCAGAGTTCAATACATGAGTGGTCGATACCGGCATCCCGAAACCATCCGCAGCCGCAATGGTCGACATCGCCACCAGTTCAGCAGACATACCCTGACCATAGGTCATATGCTGCTTACCAATACGCTCACCGACTGTCACCACAATACGCTTCCAGCCAACCATAGTACCCAGACCCAGCGCCAGAGCAACGGCCACTTTCACCCAGGTCGGGATGTATTGCAAGAATGAATCCAGACTGTCACGGTATTGATCTACCGTTTTGTCCTGTTCAGCCGTCATTGCAGGTAAAGCTTCTGCTTTGTCCAAACGCTTGAAAGCTGTGGTACTTAAGTACATGTCATTCCGGAATTCTGAAACCTGTGCTTCAGGCACTTCCCTAATGCTGCTATAGCTACCGACTTTTTCACCTAAATGATCTGTGAGGCTCGCCAATGCAGGCACCACTTCAGGGGTGATTTCTTTGGTTTGGATATAAGTCGTGATGATCTGACGCGCTTTTTCATCTTCAATATCCGCATGGTCTGGATAAATCGCATTGGCCGTTTGCGCAGACAATTGCCCAAAAGTCTGGATATGCTGTTGATCTAGGTTTTTGTTGAGTGAGTACGCCATTGGTACACAGCCAATCAAAATCAACATGATCAGCCCCATGCCTTTTTGACCATCATTTGAACCGTGCGCAAAGCTGACACCGGTACAGGTAAAGATCAAAATGGCACGAATTAAAGGGGGTGGCGGTTTATTACCTTCAGGTGGCTGGAACAGCTCCACCTGTTTCTTGAAGATTTTTTTCACCAGCAAGAACAGCACAGCGGCAAATGCAAAACCGATTAAAGGCGAAAATAACAGCGCCTTACCGACTTTCATCACCTGCTCCATGTCTATACCCGATGCACCGCTACTCGCGTGCAGAATGTAGTTCATGATACCCACACCCAGAATCGAACCGATCAGGGTATGTGAGCTGGATGCAGGAATACCAAGAAACCATGTTCCCAGGTTCCAGACAATCGCAGCGATCAGCATGGCAAACACCATGGCAAAACCTGCTCCGGAGCCGACATTCATGATCAGCTCAACAGGTAACAGTGCAATAATACCGTAAGCCACCGCACCACTGGCCACCATAACCCCAAGGAAGTTACAGAAACCGGCCCACATTACAGCGACAGGCGCAGAAAGTGCATTGGTATAAATGACCGTGGCAACCGCATTGGCAGTATCGTGGAAGCCATTGACGAATTCAAAGCCCAGCGCAATAAACAATGCCGTCGCCAGGAGAATAATTGAATACAAACCCAGTGCAGGAACATGCGCTAAATCGGCAGACAATTGAAAACCGATATAAATAAGAGTAGAGATAATGACAGTTAGAAAAACTGGCATAAAGAATTTTGGTGTCGGCACGTGAACATTGGTCGACTTGTGCGAAGCCGACTCGTGTGCTGAATCTATGGGAGTTTGATTAGGATTCATGCAAGCAGGAATAGAGGATTCAAGAATTCCCCTATTGTTCAGTTAAATTGTGACAATTATATGACAAACTGCTGTCATATGAAGCAATAATTTAGATTTTCTTACTGCTGTTCGTCCTGTTTAATCCCGAGTAAAACACTGCTGTTTGATTCAATAAATCATCAACTTAAGATAAAATTCCAGCTTTTCAGAACTCAGAAACGTGTCCTGTTTTTGCGCTTAAAGCTTTGAAACTCCCTCTACGCTTAAGATGACCATAATTTCTATGTACAGAGCATAGTCAATAAATATGACAATTTCATGAATAAAAGCATCAGCTTAATTTTTCAAATATATTTTTGCCAGTTTTAGCCAGATCCCATTTTAAAGCTGAATACTGCATAGACCGGATAACAAAAACCTGTCTTGTTCTAACTGACTTATCAAATTTTCATATCATGCATATCCATCATTCTGAGAAAGGAGGCGCAGAATTCAAGCATTAATTCTGCTAATATGGACGATGTTTTTTGATTTCTACTGAGAAAGTTTGAATGTCGACACTTGCCACCTTAAAAGAACTTCTTGCCAAGAAAATTTTAATTATCGATGGTGCGATGGGTACCATGATCCAGCGCCATAAACTGGAAGAAGCCGATTACCGTGGCGAGCGTTTTGCTGATTGGGCTTATGATCTGAAAGGCAATAACGACCTGCTCGTTTTGACACAACCACAAATCATTCAAGGTATTCATGAAGCTTACTTGGAAGCTGGCGCCGACATTATTGAAACCAATACCTTTAACGGTACGCGGGTTTCGATGTCTGACTATCATATGCAAGATCTGGTTCCCGAGATTAACCGTGAAGCCGCGCGTCTGGCCAAAGAAGCCTGTGCCAAATATTCAACCCCAGAAAAACCACGTTTTGTGGCAGGTGTGATTGGTCCGACATCACGTACCACGTCTATTTCTCCAAACGTCAACGATCCAGCCTTCCGCAACATCACTTTTGATGCCTTAAAAGTGGATTATATTGAATCAACCAAAGCGCTGATTGAAGGTGGTGTCGACATCATCCTGATTGAAACCGTATTCGATACTTTAAATGCCAAAGCTGCGATCTTTGCGGTGAAAGAAGTCTTTAAAGAACTGGGCTATGAACTGCCAATCATGATTTCAGGCACCATTACCGATGCATCTGGCCGTACCTTAACCGGTCAAACCGCAGAAGCGTTCTGGAACTCGATGCGTCATGCAGAACCGATCTCGATTGGTTTTAACTGTGCGCTTGGTGCAGATGCGATGCGTCCACACGTCAAAACCGTGTCGGATGTAGCGGATACTTTTGTTTCAGCACATCCTAACGCTGGCTTGCCAAATGCCTTCGGTGGATATGATGAAACACCGGAAGAAACTGCAGCTTTCATTAAAGAATTTGCGGAAAGCGGTCTGATCAATATTACCGGTGGTTGCTGTGGTACCACACCGGATCACATCCGCGCAATTGCACAAGCAGTGGAAGGCATTAGCCCGCGTCAAATTCCTGAGATTGCGCCAGCTTGTCGTTTAAGCGGTTTAGAACCATTTAACATCACCCCAGATTCACTGTTCGTGAACGTCGGCGAGCGTACCAACGTCACCGGTTCGAAAAAATTCCTGCGTCTGATTCGTGAAGAAAACTTCGCCGAAGCACTCGATGTTGCCCGTCAGCAGGTTGAAGCCGGTGCGCAAATTATCGATATCAACATGGATGAAGGCATGCTGGATTCACAAGGCGCCATGGTGCACTTCCTGAATCTGATTGCGTCTGAGCCGGATATTTCACGTGTGCCGATCATGCTCGATTCTTCTAAATGGGAGATTATCGAAGCAGGTTTGAAATGCGTGCAAGGTAAAGCCGTGGTGAACTCGATTTCCTTAAAAGAAGGTTATGACGAGTTTGTCGAACGTGCCCGCCTGTGCCGTCAGTACGGTGCCGCAGTGATTGTGATGGCATTTGATGAAGATGGTCAGGCCGATACAGCCGCTCGCAAAAAAGAGATCTGTAAGCGCTCTTATGATGTGCTGGTCAATGAAGTGGGCTTCCCTGCTGAAGATATTATCTTTGACCCGAACGTATTTGCGATTGCGACAGGGATTGTAGAACATAATAACTATGCGGTTGATTTCATTGAAGCGACTGGCTGGATTAAAGAAAATCTACCCCATGCCATGATTTCAGGTGGTGTCTCTAACGTCTCGTTCTCATTCCGTGGTAATGAGCCAGTACGTGAAGCGATTCACTCAGTGTTCTTGTACCATGCCATTCAAAAAGGCATGACCATGGGGATTGTGAATGCCGGTCAAATGGCGATTTATGATGACATTGATAAAGAATTAAAAGCTGCCGTTGAAGATGTGGTTCAAAACCAGAATCAAGGCGAAAGTGGTCAGGATGCAACAGAACGGCTGCTGGCTGTCGCTGAAAAATATCGTGGTCAAAGTGGTACGCAAAAAGCCGAAGAAAACCTGGAATGGCGTAATGAATCTGTTGAAAAACGTCTTGAATATGCACTGGTCAAAGGCATCACGACGTATATTGACCAAGACACTGAAGAAGCCCGTTTAAAATCAACCCGTCCACTGGATGTGATTGAAGGCCCATTGATGGCAGGTATGAACGTGGTTGGCGACCTGTTTGGTGCCGGTAAAATGTTCTTGCCGCAGGTGGTAAAATCTGCGCGTGTGATGAAGCAGGCAGTGGCTTGGCTGAATCCGTTTATTGAAGCTGAGAAAACCCAAGCTGAAGCCAAAGGTAAAATCCTGCTCGCGACGGTAAAAGGTGACGTACACGACATCGGTAAGAACATTGTCGGCGTGGTGTTGGGCTGTAACGGTTATGACATCGTGGATCTGGGCGTGATGGTGCCGTGCGAGAAAATCCTGCAAACCGCAATTGATGAAAAAGTCGATATTATCGGTTTGTCTGGTTTGATTACACCGTCTCTGGACGAAATGGTCTTTGTTGCCAAAGAAATGCAGCGTAAAGGCTTTAATATTCCATTGATGATTGGTGGTGCAACCACCTCTAAAGCCCACACCGCTGTAAAGATTTCACCGCAATATCAAAATGATGGTGTGTACTACACAGCTGATGCTTCACGTGCCGTGGGTGTGGCAACACAATTGCTTTCTGCCGAGATGAAACCAAAACTGGCAACGGACTATGCGGCGGATTATGAAAAAATCCGTACACGTTTAGCCAATAAACAGCCGAAAGCCGCCAAATTGTCTTATGCAAAATCAATTGAAAATGGCTTTAAAATTGATTTTGGTGCACACACTCCAGTAAAACCAAACTTCATTGGTTCGGAAACTTTCACCAATTATCCACTTGAAACCTTGGTGGAATATTTTGACTGGACACCGTTCTTTATTTCTTGGAGTCTGGCGGGTAAATTCCCGAAAATCCTGGAAGATGACGTAGTGGGCGAAGCAGCACGTGACTTGTTTGAACAAGCACAAATTATGCTGAAAGATATCATCGAGAATAAACGTTTCGATGCGCGTGCCACCTTCAGCATTTATCCTGCCAACCGTGTGGCAAGCGACACTGTTGCTGTGGCAGATGAAAATGGCAATGTGACCCATACTTTTGAACATCTACGTCAGCAGTCGGATAAAGTGACAGGCAAAGCCAACTATTCTTTGGCGGACTTTATTGCACAGAAAGATGTGGCTCAGGATTATTTGGGTGGTTTTACAGTTTCAATCTTTGGTGCGGAAGAGCTGTCGCAAGAATACAAAGCCAAAGGCGATGATTATTCTGCAATTATGGCGCAGGCTTTAGGTGACCGTTTTGCGGAAGCATTTGCTGAACATTTGCACCAGCGTATCCGTAAAGAATTCTGGGGCTACCAAGCAGATGAACAATTGTCGAATGAAGATTTGATTAAAGAGAAGTATGTCGGTATTCGTCCTGCACCGGGCTACCCTGCGTGTCCTGAACATTCTGAAAAAGCGCCACTCTTTGACTGGTTAGGTACAACTGACAAGATTGGAACTTACTTAACCTCTAGTTTTGCAATGTGGCCACCTTCATCAGTCAGCGGTTTCTATTATGCAAATCCTGAAACTGAATACTTTAACGTGGGTAAAATCTCTGGCGACCAGTTGGAAGATTATGCGAAGCGTAAAGGTTGGACGCTGGATGAAGCGAAACGTTGGTTAGCGCCGAATTTGGATGATTCAGTGGTTTAATCCCCCTCGATCCCCCTTTGATAAAGGGGGAAGATTCCATTCGTATCGAATATAAAAAACCCCTCAAGTGAGGGGATTTTTTTGTTATTAATCTCCCTAAATCCCTCTTTAAAAAAGAGGGACTTTCACGTATCAAATTCATTACGTGACAGCTCCTCCCATTTTTAAAGGGATGTTGGGAGGGATTAAAAAATCACGTAAATTAAACTATACTAAACCATTAAAACTAAAACAATTTTCTAAATCATGGATCAATTTAGTACCAGAGAATTAGCCTCAATTACATGGGGAACCATACTTATAATGGCTTTAATATTCTACTCTGTAAAAAATGTTCAGCTCAGATATTCTCTTATCACTGTTATCAAAGCATTTTTTCAAATTAAAATTATTACTGCTATTTTATTAATTACTACCTATGTCTTGCTAAGTGTATTTATCTTATACCAAATACAAATCTGGGATATTAGTCAACTTAAAAATACATTTTTTTGGTATATAATATTTGCAATAGGCACTATGTTTAGTTTAAATACTATCAAAGAAAATTCACATAACTTCTTTATTCAAACTATACGATCCTCAATAAATTTAAGCATCCTCCTTCAATTTATCATTAACTTCCATACATTTAATTTCTTCTTAGAATTAATATTGATTATTCCATTTGTCACTCTTGTAACTATTTTGAGTGCTGTTGCTAATGAAAGTATAGAACAGCAGAAAGTTAAAAAACTTTGTGAGTTCTTACTAGCTTTGATATTTCTTAGGACTTACGCATTGACGGATTCAAAAAAGTATTAAAATACTTTATAAAGTATCTGTGATCAGACGAATTAAACATGCTTCTACAGCAACTTGTACATTACCCATTTATATGGGCTTTCTCATGACAGAACCGAACTCTATTAGCTGCACACAACTTGCCGAGACTTATAATATCTCGCATGATAGTGTAAATCGCTTTCTAGAGCGTGAAGACTACACACCTCACGACCTATATCAAGAATCAATTCAACATATTGATAATAATAGACTTATAGTCAGTATTGATGATACTGTTTTAGATAAACCATATAGTCAACATATGGACTTGGTTAGCTATTTTTGGTCAGGCAAACACCACCGATCCGTCAAGGGTATTAATCTCATTACCTTGTATGCGACAGATCAAAATGGTCAAAATATTCCAATTAATTTCCGAATTTATGACAAATCTGAAAGTAAAACCAAGAATGATTACTTTATGGATATGTTAAGTGAAGTACTCAGTTGGGGTGCAAAGATTCAATTTATTACAGGTGATAGTTGGTATTCATCGACTGGAAATCTAAAAACCATAAGAAAATAT